>CALBBQ010000029.1 GCA_937926785.1 uncultured Bacteroidales bacterium
CGCGGGGGGGCGGGAGGGTCGTGCGTTCGAGTCGCACCACCCCGACAGTCAGGACGGAGGCTGCTTGGCCTCCGTTTCCTATTTTCCCATTCGCACACGGCTAGCGCATCCCGACCGCGGGGGCGGGAGGGTCGTGCGTTCGAGTCGCACCACCCCGACAGTCAGTACGGAGGCCTCTGGGCCTCCGTTTCCTATTTTTCCCATTCGCACTCGGTTAGCGCATCCCGACCGCGGGGCGGGAGGGGCGTGCCTGACGAGTCGTCCAAACCATCTTCCATGGAAGCGCTACTAATTGAAATACACGACTTGATCAAGAATAGGTAATACTTTTAGGGCTGTCTAAAAAATGGAAATTCAATAATAATTTTGAACAGTAACAAACAACGCAGTTTTGTCGAAATTTTTTACCCCGTCCTTCAGGGCTGAGTTTAAAGTAAAGTAACGAACGATTTTATCCATGGTTCATTGTATTGTAATTTTTCAGGCCTAACTCTTATAAGCATTGTTGAAGTAGCCCAGTTAAATGCTTCCGTTCAGTCTATATAAACATAAGAAGGCTAACCGACATCACAGCCATACCGGCTATTAGGCCGTAAATGGACAGGTGATGCTCGCCATACTCACGGGCAGCGGGAAGGAGTTCATCAATGGAGATAAATACCATGATACCCGCCACGGCGGCAAATAGCACCCCAAAGGTTACACCGTTCATCAATGGTAACAGGATCAGATAGCCCACCAAGGCACCAACCGGTTCGGCCAGTCCCGAAAGAAATGAAAGCCTGAACGCCTTCCGCTTATCATGGGTGGCATAGTAAATAGGCACTGAAACGGCAATGCCTTCAGGAATATTATGGATGGCTATGGCCACTGCAATTGCAATTCCAAGGTGTGGATTGGTTAGCGCGGCTGTAAAAGTGGCTAACCCTTCCGGAAAGTTATGAATGGCTATTGCCAATGCCGTGAAAAGCCCCATACGCATGAGCTTGCTTTTTTTCTTCCGGCCGGTTTCAGCATCCTCAACGAGCATTACCTCATGGGGGTTTTCCTGCTCAGGTATAAACTTATCGATAAGGGCAATTATGGCTATGCCCAAAAAGAAAGAGGCAGCGGTTATCCATGATCCCAACTGAATTCCAATGGCTTCGATCAGAGATTCACGTGCTTTCATGAAAATTTCCACAAACGACACGTATATCATTACACCGGCTGAGAAACCAAGTGCCACCGAAAGAAATTTAGTATTGGTATGCTTGGAAAAGAATGCAATGGCACTACCAATGCCTGTTGACAACCCGGCTAAAAGGGTAAGCCCAAACGCAATAAGAATACTGTTTAGTTCGTACTCCATTCTTTTATCTTATTTGTAAAATTGCGCTATTAATTGTATCTGAACCTGATTATTGAAATTTCTCTCAATAAATTTATGCATTCTTACACAATCTCTTCAAACACTTCTGCATGTGTAACTCAAACAATTGTAAACCTAATTTTATATCGATTGTTCATCTGCTTAGCTTTTTCTTAGATACTCAGCATAGCTTTTGGGTAATAAAAGGCTGAGATCTACATTCATGAAAGCTTCTACGAAAGCTGAGGCCAACCGTGCATTGGTTACTAGTGGTATGTTATGATCAATGGCAGCCCTGCGGATGGCGTAATCGTTATCGAGTTCGCTACGCGAGAGGTTTTTGGGGATGTTGATTACAAGTTCCACCTGCCGGTTGCAAATTAAGTTCAGGCTGTTGGGTTCGTTAGCAGACTCATCGGGCCATGAAACAGGAACGGCTGGAACGCCATGGTCTTTGAGAAACTTTGATGTTCCCCTGGTTGCAAAAATGGTGTAACCCTTCTGGGTCAACCGCGCCAAGGGGTCAATAAGTAGGAGTTTAGAGCGAAGGGGACCAGAAGAAACCAAAACTGCTTTTTTAGGGATTCGTTGGCCAACAGATATCATCGCCTTAAGCAAAGCTTCATGAATGCTGTTCCCCAGGCAGCCAACCTCACCGGTTGAGACCATCTCGACCCCCAAAACCGGATCGGCCATGTTTAACCTTCCGAATGAGAACTGCGAGGCTTTTACACCCACATAGTTGATATCGAGCATTGAAGGAGCAGCCTGCTGGGGTTTAACACCCATAATAAAATCAGTTGCGTCCGCAATCATATCATACCCCATCACTTTCGATACAAACGGAAAACTTCGGCTAGCCCGGAGGTTACATTCAATCACCTTTATTTGATTGTTCTTAGCAAGCAACTGGATGTTAAAAGGTCCGGTTATGTTCAGCTCTTTGGCCAGTGCAGATGCTACGTTTCTTATTTTGCGGATTGTTTCCAGGTAGAGCCTTTGTGGAGGAAACACTAGGGTGGCATCGCCGGAATGCACACCAGCGAACTCGATGTGTTCAGAAATGGCATCGACAAATATTTTCCCATTGTCGGCCACGGCATCATACTCAATCTCTTTTGCACCCTCAATAAATTCGGATATTACAACCGGGTGAGTCTTTGACACCTCAGTGGCAGTTACAAGGTATTCCCTCAAATCATCATCGTTCGAAACCACATTCATTGCCGAACCCGACAGAACGTACGATGGGCGAATAAGAACCGGGTAGCCCACCCTTTGAACAAAAGCCTCCACTTGCTCCATGGTGGTTAGCTCCTGCCACTGGGGCTGAGCAATACCCAGCCTATCGAGCAGGGCGGAGAATTTTTTCCTATCCTCAGCCATGTCGATTGATAGCGGTGATGTACCTAATATCCTTACACCAGCAGCATGAATCCTTCCGGCCAGGTTGTTGGGAATTTGACCGCCCACCGATACTAAAACACCAAGCGGTTTTTCGTACTCAATAATGTCCATAACCCGCTCAAAGGTTAGCTCATCAAAGTAAAGCTTGTCGCACCTATCATAGTCGGTACTTACGGTTTCCGGGTTATAGTTCACAACCAGGGTTTGAAAGCCCAACCTTCGTAACTCCTTGACAGCACTCACCGTGCACCAGTCAAACTCAACAGAGCTTCCTATACGGTATGCTCCGGAACCCAGAACCATTACCTTTGGTCTAGGTTCAATTTTTGTATCGTTTTCGTTTCCATGGTAGGTTAGGTAAAGGTATGAGGTTTCCGAAGGAAACTCTGCCGCTAGGGTATCAATCTGCTTAACAGATGGCAAAACTCCATGCATCAACCTATGCTTACGTACCAGCGCCTGGTAGTTTTCTATCTCGCTTGGATTGGGGTTATAAATCAAACGAGCCAGCTGAAAATCCGAAAATCCTTTTTGTTTTGCATCTCTTAACAGAGCAGCAGGAAGCTGCTCAATGGTTTTATAATTTGAAATGATTTGAGCCGTAACAACAATACCCTGAAGCTTATCCAAAAACCAACGATCTATTTTTGTTAAATCGTGGATTTCATCAGTGCCCAAGCCCTCCTCAAAAGCCTGAGCAATGGCAAAAATGCGCTGATCGGTTGGATTCTCCAACAGGTTTCGAGTATCCGCAGCCTTGAACCTGGTATTAGCCACAAACCCATGCATACCCTGTCCTATCATTCTAAGGCCTTTTTGGATGGCCTCTTCAAATGAACGGCCAATGGCCATAACCTCACCAACGCTTTTCATGGCCGAGCCAATATGCCTCGATGCACCTTTAAACTTTGTCAAATCCCACCGGGGAATTTTTACCACCACATAGTCAAGAGAGGGCTCAAAAAAGGCGGAGGTTTTCTGAGTCACCGAATTTTTTAGTTCAAAAAGACCATACCCTAACCCTAACTTAGCCGCCACAAATGCAAGCGGATAGCCTGTGGCTTTAGATGCTAAGGCCGAGGAACGTGAGAGACGAGCATTCACCTCAATAACCCGGTAATCCTCGCTCATTGGATCAAGAGCAAACTGCACGTTGCATTCACCGATTATACCCAAATGCCTTACAATTTTAATTGATAACGCCCTCAACTTATGGTACTCCTGGTTACTCAAGGTTTGCGAGGGTGCCACCACAATGCTCTCGCCGGTATGAATGCCCAACGGGTCGAAGTTTTCCATGTTGCAAACGGTGATGCAGTTATCGAACCGATCCCTGACCACCTCGTACTCAACCTCTTTCCAACCCCTAAGCGACTCTTCCACAAGGATTTGAGGAGCATAGGTTAACGCATTTGCGGCCAAGGTAACCAGCTCATCTGGTGTTGAGCAGAAACCGCTTCCTTGTCCGCCTAGTGTAAAAGCAGCCCTTACAATTACAGGAAATCCTATCCGGTTAGCCGCTTCAATGGCCGATTCCACTGAAGCTACTGCAATGCTTCGTGGAGTGTTCACCTCGATCTCGTTCAACTTTTTAGCAAACAGCTCCCTATCCTCAGTATTTATGATTGTGCTTACCGGAGTACCAAGAACCTCCACTCCAAACTCCTGCAAAGTGCCGTTGCGTGAAAGCTCTACACCGCAGTTAAGCGCAGTTTGACCACCAAATGATAGGAATATTCCATCAGGGTGCTCCTTTTGGATAATCTTCCGAACGGTATCAGGCAAAACGGGCTCAAAATAGATGATATCGGCAACATCAGGGCTGGTTTGAACAGTTGCTATGTTAGGATTTACCAGCACCGATGTTATCCCCTCTTCTCTCAGAGCCTTGAGGGCTTGCGAGCCACTGTAATCGAACTCACCTGCCTCGCCGATTTTAAGGGCGCCGGATCCAAGTACTAATACTTTCTTGTGGTGCTTTAGCATTGGCATAACGCTAGCTTTGAGGGTTATCAATCAGGTTAACAAATTCATCAAAAAGAAACTCTGTATCGTTTGGCCCACCTGAAGCCTCGGGATGAAACTGGACCGCAAAAAAAGGTTTGAACTTGTGGCGAATTCCTTCGCAGGTGCCGTCGTTAAGGTTGTGAAACATCACATCCCATTCGTCAGTTAGAGTTTCTGTTTTCACAGCATACCCATGATTCTGCGAAGTGATAAAGCATCGGTTAGTTCCGTTCAACCGAACCGGTTGGTTATGTCCCCTGTGACCGTAAGGAAGTTTATAGGTGTCGGCGCCCGAAGCCAGAGCCATTAGCTGGTTTCCCAAACAAATTCCCATTAGTGGTTTATCATTCTCCATCAACTTTTTGATGTTTGCTATGGTTTGCTCATTCATTTTGGGATCGCCCGGCCCATTTGAAATCAAAACCCCATCGAAATGGTCACCTAAAAAATCGTGGTTATACGGAACCCTAACCACCTTCACTTTTCGACGAAGCAAGCAACGGATAATATTGTTTTTAATCCCACAGTCAATCAGCACCACCGTTTTATTACCATCGCCATAGATAATGGGCTTTTGAACCGAAACGCTTGCCACAAGGTTATCGGAATTGGGATTATACCAGTTAACATCACCATCAACAATAATTTTCCCAAGCATGCAACCCCTCTCGCGAAGAAGTTTAGTAAGCATGCGTGTATCCACACCGCCAATTGCCGGAATCGCATTTTGCTTAAGCCAATCGCCCAAACTGGAGTTTGCATTCCAGTGGCTATAGTTATGGCTGTACTCACTAACCACTAACCCTTTAATCTGAATCCGGTTCGATTCCCAGAACAGGTCAATACCATTAACCTTTACAGAATCAGGAACCCCATAGTTTCCTACTAAGGGATAGGTGGTTACCAAAATCTGACCTGCGTAGGAGGGATCGGTAAGACTCTCGGGGTAACCATTCATGGCCGTGTTAAACACAACCTCCCCGGATGTGCTTCCCTCATACCCAAAAGAGTAACCAACAAACACCGAACCATCTTCAAGAACAAGCTGAGCTTCACGTTGATTCAACATACTCCTTTATATTACTTGATGATTTTGATTGACAAGAGAATGCCATGATTCTGAAATTGGCATAGTGTAAGAATTGAAAGTCAAACTTTTTGCCCCGAATGAGTTACCGGGTAAGCATTTAGATAAAAAAAAACCTGCCAAAATTGGCAGGTAAAATAAGATATTCAAATAAAAACAATCGGGCTGCTCGAATCCGGTATGCTTTGATGCCAATAGTATTCGTCTGAGTGAAATCATTTTCTGAACATTCATGCAAACATACTATATTTTTTTCTAAACCTCAGCAACTTAAACCAAAATTTTAACAAACCCTCTTTTTCATCAATGGAATGATTTATATATTTGAATGCAAAAAAGTTACAGATGGAGAGTGAGGTTAAACAAGCATATCTTAAGTACTTTGAGAACTACGCCCAGCGCAAGTGGGATGAAATGGTATCCTCTTTCTCATCATCATTTAACATGATAGGAACCGGAATAGATGAGTTTAGCCCATCAACCAGTGGTACCATAGAGCTTTTCAAGAGAGAGTTTGCCCAAGCTTGCGACCCATTCACATACCAGTTTAAAATCTTAAAAGTTTTCCCCATTTCAACTGACACCGCATACATAATGGGATTAGTGGATATGCGATTCCTTTTACCCACCGGTGAATTTGAGTACACCAACAACAGAACTACGGCAATACTCCGAAAGGAAAATGGGGAATGGAAAATGTTACACGGTCACTGGTCGCAACCAGCTGAGCAGCAGCTTGAGGGTGAAAGCGTTCCCCTTTCTGCTGTTTTAAAGCAAAACCGTGAGCTAAAAGGGCAGCTAGTTCTCAAGCAACAGGAACTTGAAAAGCAAAACCAACAGTTAAAGGAGATGAACCAATCCCTTTCCAAGCTGTTTTCAATCATCTCGCACGACCTGAAAAGCCCTTTCAATGCGTTTCTGGGTATTACCGACCTCATGCTGATGAACTTTGAAGAAGACTTTGAGAACAAGGAATACTTCCTACTGAGGCTTCAGCTGCTAAACGATTTAGCTCATAACCTGTACGACCTCACGGAAAATCTACTAAACTGGGCTAAGCTCAACTCCAATGCCATAGAACCAAAACACAGGCAAATACCCTTAGATTCTCTGATACAAAAACAGGTAAATATCCTTCGTCCTCTCTGGCAGAAGAAGCGCATCGCTATCACGGAAAGCATACCTGACGAGTTCATGATTACCACTGACCCCGATATGCTATCGGTGGTGATTCGCAACATCCTAACCAATGCCATAAAGTTCACTTTCCCTGAGGGAAAGATTCAGATAACGGTAAATCAAAAGCCCGGTCTGTGCACCCTAAACATTTCCGACAACGGTGTGGGAATGACCACGGAACAGCTTCAGAACCTATTCAAAGATTACCAATCCACCCGGGGAACCGACAATGAGAAGGGAACAGGCATCGGTTTGGCCACCTGTAAGGAACTGGTTAACAAGCTAAAAGGAAATATTCAGTTTTTCTCTGAACCGAACAAAGGAACAAAGGTTACTGTTGAACTACCAACAGATTAACCATATATGTTATCGCTTGCAAATCGTTTATGGTTGTGGATTGAACTAACCCTCATCTTCATAGGAGGGCCAGTGGCATTTTATGTAAACAGCTTCCCAATCCCTAAAAGCATTCCGCTTTTAGCAGTATTTCTGTGGGCGCTGATTTGGCTTTTGGCTTCCAGGAATTTTAACAAAAAAAGCTTTGGCCTTAATGGGTTCAACGGATGGAAAGCCCTGTATATAAGGTTAACCCTAGCACTGTCTGTTATTGTTATGCTAACCATTGCCACCCTACCCAAAGAACGGATTTTTTACCTCCCCATTCACAACACCCGGCTTTGGATAGCCATAATGATTTTTTATCCGATTTGGTCGGCTTTTACCCAGGAAGTTATTTATCGGGGTTTTTTCTACTTCCGCTACGAAAAACTCATGAACAACCCTAAACTCTTTGCGTTCCTGAATGGTGTTCTATTTGGATTTCTGCACATTATATTCAAAAACTGGATAGCCGTTCTGGGAGCAGCGGTAATTGGTGCAGTATGGGCCTATACCTACACCAAACATCGATCAATTCTTATAGTTTCTCTTGAACATGCCATAGTGGGCGATTTCATTTTTACCATTGGGCTTGGCTACTACTTTTACGTTCCGGACTTTTAGTCATCGGGCAATGGATATTTTCAGCCAACCATTCTCCAACTATCTTGTTAATAAATAAATGTTAATGTCATTTTCAATTAACAACCATTAAGCTAACTTTACAATCATATTAACTATGGAGACAATCATTTTAAAACCTGGCGACTTAGCCCCTGATTTTAATGCAAAGGATCAGGATGGTAATCCTGTAAGCCTATCCGATTTTAAGGGTAAAAAGCTGATACTTTATTTTTACCCCAAAGATAACACTCCCGGATGTACGGCAGAGGCGTGTAGCCTTCGCGATGGTTACGATGAGCTGAAAGACCTGGGCTTGGAGGTAATTGGTGTTAGCCCCGATTCAGAAAAGTCGCATAAATCATTCATCAACAAGTACGCTCTCCCCTTCCGGTTAATTGCCGACACGAACCATGCAATTGCCGAAAAATATGGTGTTTGGGGTGAAAAACGAATGTATGGCAAAACCTACCTTGGTATTCTACGCACCACCTTTGTAATCGACGAGAAAGGGGTTATTACTCATGTGTTCAATAAGGTCGACACCAGTGAGCATGTGAAGCAAATCCTGGAAGCACTAAACAAATAAACAGATAAATGGAAACACCTGAAAACAAGGAACGTAAAGAGATTAACAGGGAAAAGCTGAAGGCCCTTCAGTCCACAATCGATAAGATAGAAAAGGATTTTGGCAAGGGGTCAATCATGCGGCTGGGCGACAAAGCCGTATCGGAAGTACAGGTTATTTCATCGGGTTCAATAGCCCTTGATGCTGCACTTGGCGTGGGTGGCTACCCCAGAGGCCGCGTGGTGGAGATCTTTGGACCCGAATCGTCCGGTAAAACTACATTGGCCATACATGCTATAGCCGAGGCCCAGAAGCAGGGCGGCATAGCCGCCATTATCGATGCGGAACATGCCTTTGACCGAACCTACGCCGAAAAACTGGGAGTGGATGTGGAAAACCTTCTGTTTGCCCAACCCGATAACGGAGAACAGGCACTTGAAATTGCCGATAACCTAATCCGCTCCGGCTCCATCGATGTGATTGTGATCGACTCCGTGGCTGCCCTTACTCCTAAAGCTGAAATTGAGGGCGATATGGGCGATAGCAAGATGGGCCTACAAGCCAGGTTGATGTCGCAAGCACTACGTAAGCTTACCGCAACCATCAGCAAAACAAATACCTGCTGCATTTTCATCAACCAGCTTCGCGATAAAATAGGGGTGATGTTTGGCAACCCCGAAACCACAACCGGAGGTAACGCTCTAAAGTTCTACGCTTCTGTCAGGGTTGATATCCGCAAGCTCAACCAGCTGAAGGATGGTGAGGAATCTACCGGTAACCGGGTTAGGGTAAAAATTGTGAAGAATAAGGTTGCCCCACCATTCCGCAAGGCTGAGTTTGACATCATTTTTGGCGAAGGAATCTCAAAAACCGGCGAAATTATAGACCTGGGTGTTGAAATGAACATCATCAAGAAAAGCGGATCGTGGTTCAGCTATGGCGACACAAAGCTTGGGCAAGGCAGAGATGCTGTTCGCCAACTTCTACTCGACAATCCCGAACTTTCTGCAGAAATTGAAAGCAAAATCAGGGAAACGCTTAGGGCCCAATAGTATAGCTATAACTATTCTATACCATAAAGCCATTCCTTTCGGGAATGGCTTATTTCATTATTCCCCATAAACCTGGCATTTTTACCCTACCTGTAAAATCAATCCAAAAAAATTTGTACATTTATTTTTTGAAATCAAATTCGTAACCTCTGTGAATTGACCTGGCTTTTATCGGGTTATAAACAGTTAGAACCTATCATAGAGCTGTTACGAAAACAAAATATCTTAAAACACTAGTATCATAAATACTTTCAATAATGAAAAAGGTCGTAGCACTCAGCTTTCTGCTCCTCGTGATGCTAAACTCCTGCGATTCCATTTTGAACTGGCACCTGATAAAGGGGCGACAAAAACGCAAGGAGGTGCACGCGCTATTTCTGGAACGCTCGAGGCTGGTTGAATCGTTCGACTCAACCATAACCAAAATCATTAAATCTGATCTTTCCACCAAAGAGCGTGAGGGCTTTGAGTTTCTTTACGCCTACATGCCGCTAAGCGACCTTGCCATGCACTCGCCCGAGTACGTGCTGAAAAATGTTCAACTCTCGCTTAAGGCCCGAAAACAGTTCAGTTGGGCACGAAAAGTACCTTCCGATATATTTTTGCATTTTGTTTTACCCTACCGTGTAAACAACGAATACACCGACGATGCCCGAGAAGTTTTTTTTGAGGAGCTGAAGGAGAGGCTGCAGGGGCTCACCGCCTATCAGGCGGCCCTTGAGGTAAACCATTGGTGCCACGAAAAGGTTACCTACCAATCGACCGACGAGAGAACCTGCGGGCCACTTACTGCCGTACGCTCGGCATTTGGCCGTTGCGGGGAGGAATCGACCTTTGCCGTAGCAGCCTATCGCTCAGTGGGTATTCCCGCCAGGCAGGTATATACCCCCCGTTGGGCTCATACGGACGATAACCATGCCTGGGTTGAGGTATGGGTTGACGGCAAGTGGCAATTCCTTGGAGCGTGCGAGCCCGAGCCGGAACTCAACATGGGCTGGTTTGCCGGTCCAGCCAAGCGCGCCATGATGATCCGCACTTTTGTATTTGGCAAATACGATGGCCCCGAAGAAAAAATTAACCAGAACCGATATTTTACCGAAATCAACCTGATGCCCAACTACGCCCCCACCCGTAAGCTGAGCGTTAGAGTTTTTGACCAGAATAAGCAACCCGTTCAAGGTGCCAAAGTTGAGTTTCAGCTCTACAACTATGCCGAGTTCTACCCCATTGCCACCCTAACAACCAGCGAGAAAGGAGTTTGTGAACTCACCACCGGTATAGGCGATTTAATGGTTTGGGCACAGAAAGATAACACCTATGCTTTTTCTAAAGCCGATAGAAGTTCTAACGCCGTAGAACTAACGCTAAGCAATGATATTCCTGCCACTAACCAAATCCTTACACTTACTCCTCCCGATGAAATGCCCGTTCCCCAGGCAGACCCCGCAAAAGTTGAAGAGAACGCCAAACGACTCAAACACGAGGACGAAATCCGAAACACCTACATTTCCACCTTCATCGATTCAGCAGCAGCGGCTAACCTCGCCATGGAGAAAGGGGTCAGCATACAGGATACCAGGCAATACCTTTCCCTAAGTCGCGGGAATTGGAACGAGATTTACTCGTTCATTAAAAACCTCGACCCTAAAGATATAACGGTGGGTATGGCGCTTCTGGGAACGCTCCGCGAAAAAGATTTTCGCGATGCTACTGCAGCAGTTCTTGCCGATCACCTCTCGAGAATTGACTCGTTCCCCGCCCTGATTGACCCAAAAGACCTGAAAACTTTCGATTCCTATGTGCTTTCGCCAAGAATTGGACGTGAACTTATAACACCTTGGCGCAGCTTCCTTCAGGATGTTTTCAGCTTTGAGGAAATCGGTTTCTTCCGCAATAATCCGCAAAACATAGCCAACTGGCTCAAAGAGTTTGTCACCCTCGACATGGAAAGCAACTACTACAGGGTACCCTTAAGTCCGGAGAGCGTTTACCGCCTCCGCATGGCCGATGAGTACTCCATGGCTGTATTCTTTGTAGCCGCTTGCCGCAGCTTTGGAATACCTGCCCGTATTGAGCCTGCAACCAAAAAACCACAGTTCCTGATAAAAGGACAATGGATAGACGCAGATCTTACCCGTAAATCCAACACTTTGCCCGACAAATCGACAAAAGGGAGGCTAATATTGATGATTGACAAGAATTCGGCAGTAACCCTTCCAAAGTACTACACCCACTTCACCATCGCTAAGTTCCAAAAAGGCAAATTCATATCGCTCGATTTGGAAGACACCCCGGCACTTGGCTCATTCCCTGCCACGCTTGAGCTGGACGAAGGTTATTACAGAATCATCATGGCAAACCGAAGCAAATCGGGTGCGGTAACATGTTCCCTGATTCACTTTAACCTTGATCCAAATAAAACAACCAGCATAAGCCTAACCATTCCTGAGGTAAACCAGGAACTCAAAAGCTACGGGAGGTTACCGAAAGAGCTGTTTCTCCCCGATAAAGCCGGGGAAAATGCGCTAAAAATGATGACACTCGCACAGGAAAAACCTTTGCTACTGGCAGTAATCGACCCACTTGCCGAGCCCAGCCGCCATCTTTTACTCGACATGAGCAACCTTGCCAATGAACTCAACCAAACCGGTGCTAATGTTTACCTGCTGGTTGCAAAGGGCAAAATGACAGACCAGGTTGATGCAACATCGCTATTTAAAGGAAAGCCTTTTCCGCAAAAGATAGCAATAGGCCTCGATGCCAGGGGTGAAATTGTTGAGGCCATTACTCAGGCAGCAAAACAAACACAAACATCCTACCCGGTTGCCATTTTGGTTGACCGTTCAGGAGAAATCATTTACTACTCAGCCGGATATAACATCAACACCGGCACACAAATTCTGAGTATCTTAAAAAGAAAGTAACGATGTTTGTTCTTGAGGTTTGCGCCAACTCGGTTGAAAGTGCCATAAATGCTGAAAAAGGTGGCGCAAACCGGATTGAACTTTGCGAAAATCTTTTTGTTGGCGGAACAACCCCATCGTTCGGCTGCATTGCGGAAACCATTAGCAGGTTAAACATCCCTGTTAATGTTCTGATCAGACCACGACCTGGCGACTTTGTTTACTCCGATCTTGAGTTCAGTCAAATGCTCAGGGATATTGAGGTTTCCAAAAAAATTGGGGTAAGTGGTATTGTGTGTGGCATTCTTTTACCAAACGGAGAAATAGACATCACCCGCACAACTGAGCTGGTAAAAGCTGCGCAACCGTTAACCTTTACCTTTCATAGGGCCTTCGATCTTATCCCAAACCCCTTTATCGGGCTCAACCAGCTAATAGAATGTGGATGTAGCCACCTACTCACATCGGGTCAGAAAAACAAAGCATCAGAGGGTTTACAACTCTTAAGCCAGCTGGTTAAACACGCCAATGGTAGGATTAAAATCATTGCAGGTGGTGGGGTCAACTCCAGTAACATAATAGATTTGGCCGAATGCGGAGTGAACGAATTCCATTTGAGCGGCAGCGAGCTTGTTGCCCGGTACAACCTAAACCATACGGGTGTATCGTTCACCTCGACCATTCTACCCGAAAATACAGTTCAGTTAACCAACGCAGGCTCTGTTGCTAAAACCTTAGCGAAACTCAAAAGTTATTTTTCAAAATAAAATTGATTTCACCTATGACCCGTGAGGAACTGGCAAGCTACGCCAAAACATTTCAGAGAGAGGAAATAACCGGTTACACCGTATATAAGAAACTTGTAAAAGTAACCAAAGACAAACAGAACAAATCCATTCTTTCCAAAATTGCAGGGGAGGAGCTCAAGCATTACAACGCGTTTAAGCAGATTTCGGGAGTTGATGTTCCACCCCACAAGCCCTCAATTTGGTTGTTTGTCCTCTGCGGAAGGGTTCTCGGATTAACCTTTGCCCTAAAACTGATGGAGCTTCAGGAGGAAAGAATTCAAAAGATTTACGAAAGAATTATCCCGTACATGCCTGAGCTGGAAGCCGTAAAAAAATCTGAAGAGGAGCATGAAGAGCAGCTTATCGGGATGATTCAGGAAGAAAGGTTGGAGTATGCCGGTTCCATGGTACTGGGGCTAAACGATGCGTTGGTGGAGCTCACAGGAGCCCTTGCGGGCTTTAGCCTGGCCATGCAAAACACCCGACTCGTTGCCGTTGCAGGGCTCATTACGGGAATAGCTGCTTCGCTATCGATGGCTGCTTCGCAGTACCTATCCGTAAAAACCGAAAACGATGGCCGGCAAGCGGGAAAATCTGCACTTTACACCGGGGTAGCCTACATTCTTACCGTTTCAGCGCTTATTGCGCCATTCCTGGTTCTCTCAAGCTACAAGATTGCCCTTGCCATAACCATACTACTGGCAATACTCATAATATTTGCCTTTAACTTTTACATCTCTGTTGCCAAAAGCCTAAACTTTAAGCGTAGGTTTCTGGAAATGGTAATCATTAGTTTAGGGGTATCGGTTCTCACCTTTGCAATTGGAGTTCTGGTCCGAAACTATTTAGGAATCCCTATTGATTAGCTCATTACTTCTATGTAAACCAGATAATCAACTCAACTTACAAAGCTATGGAACTGAAAACTTATAGGTATATCTCCCCCTACGAGCTGAACGAGAATATTTTTGATGCACTGAACAACCAGTGGATGCTTATACTTGCCGGAAGCAGGGAGAAGCACAACAGCATGACTGCCTCTTGGGGTGGCTTCGGAATTTTGTGGAACAAGCCGGTTGCATTCATTTTCATCAGACCCCAGCGCTACACCTTGGAATTTGTAGAACAAAACGAATTCTTTACATTGAATTTTTTTGACGAAAAATGGCGTTCGACCTTGGAACTATGCGGCAGCAAATCGGGCAGAGATATTGATAAAACAAAAGCCGCAGGCTTGAGCATAACCGACTCCATTAACGGCATTGCCTTTCAGGAATCCCGGATGGTTATCGAGTGCCGAAAACTCTATGCCGATGAGCTGAAAGCTGAAAACTTTTACGACAAAAAGTTGATTAGCGACCACTATCCCCGCAGCGACTTCCACAAGCTTTTCATAGCCGAAATCACATCGGTTTACCAGGAGGTATAGCTTCTGCTAATCTTCGTCAGAATCAAAGCTATCCCAGTCAAAAGCATCAAACCCGGCATCGAGCAGCTCATCAATTTCGCGTCGCTCCTTTTTGGTAGGTCGGCCTGTACCGCGGTCGCGGTACAAATTGAAAGCCATGAACGATGGATCGAGTTTTTGCAGCTCCTCTGCTGGTGTCAGGTTTTCCAGATAGTTCTCCAGAAGCTTTGCCCCAACTCTGCTTTTTGGGATATCTTTAACCTTAAAGGTATAGGTAACGGGTGGTTTACGAACGGTAAGGGTATCGCCCTGATGAATATCGTTTGATGGCTTTAGCACTATCCCATTCCGCATCACACGGCCCTTGTTACAGTACTCCGTGGCTAATGTCCGGGTTTTAAAGACCCGAACAAACCAAAGCCACTTGTCCACCCGGATTGATGCCATGCTAGCGGTTATTATAGAGGTTCATTGCTCGCTCCACCCCAACGGTGCCAAAAGCGAGGACGGCCTCACCGGCAAGGGCAATCCTTTCGGGCAAGGCTTTCAGCTCGTCATCGGTCCATTCGCCCAGCACAAAATCTACCTGGCGACCACGGCTAAAACCATTCCCAATACCAAATCGCAGGCGGGCGTATTCTTGTGTACCAAGCACTTCGTTTATATTTTTCAAGCCGTTGTGGCCGCCATCGCTGCCCCTGGGGCGCAACCTTATGGTTCCCAGCGGCAAGGCAATATCGTCAACCACCACCAAAAGGTTCTCCAGCGCGATGGACTCCTTTTGCAACCAGTAGTTTACGGCTTTCCCACTCAGGTTCATATAGGTAGATGGCTTAAGCAGCACAAATGTTCTCCCCTTATGCTTCAGCTGAGCAACAAAACCATAACGGGAATCCGTAAAAGTAATGTTGGACGCCTTTGCCAGAGCGTCCAACACCATAAATCCTGCATTATGTCGGGTATTGGAGTACTCAGAGCCAATATTCCCCAACCCGGTAATTAGGTACTTCAACTTGCATTAACTATTTAGCAGGTTCCTGCTGAACAGCTTCGCGGGCTGCACGGGTAGTCTTGATAGTTACCAGCACCAGGCTCTTGGCTTCAGCAATGGTGTAGCCATCAAAACTCAGATCGCCTACCATGATACTCTTGCCAATGCCCAGACTGGTCACATCGATATTGATGGTTTCCGGCATGTTTTTAACCAAACCGTTCACCCTTACCTTGCGAACCACCTGCAGCAGCTTACCCCCTTGCTTAACACCCTCAGCCTGACCGGTGATAACAATAGGTAAAGCAACAGTTACGGGTTTCTTATCGTCAACTTTTAAGAAATCAACATGTAAAATCTTGTCGGTAACCGGATGAAACTGAACCTCTTTCAGTATTACATCCATGTTTTTACCGTCAACACTTAGCTTGATGAGGTAAACATCGGGAGTGTAGATTACCTTTTTTAGCTCCCTCTCGCTAAGCGAGATCATGGTATTCTCTCCACCACCGTAAACAATACCCGGAACTAGTTCCGATTTACGATCCATTTTGGCAGCTTTTTTACCGGTAGTTGTCCTTAAAGCTGCAGATAATTCAATAGTTTTCATCAGTAATTTGTTTGTTAGTTTGTTACCACAGGTACTACTCAGGGCTAGCCCCTCATCTCAAAAATTAGCCCCCCATCGTACCATTATCTTGAGGGAAACGGGCTGCAAAAATAACAAACCCAAAGCTAATTGCCAAATCAAATGATAAACTTTTCGCTGATTGACTGGTAGTTGTAAACCTTGTTGATTACATCGGCGAATAGTTCAGCCACGGAAAGCACTTTAATCTTTGAGGTATCCTTATCGGTTCTGAGCGGAATGGTATCGGTAACCACCAATTCCGTTAGCTTCGAGTCGCGTATGCGCTCATAAGCGGAACCAGACAATACCGGGTGGGTGGCAAAAGCTCTAACGGATTTAGCACCCTTACTCATCATCAAATCGGCAGCCATGGTGATAGTTCCCGCCGTGTCGACCATATCATCCAGAATAATCACATGTTTGCCTTCCACATCGCCAATTACGGTCATCTCACCAACCTGATTCGCCCTTTCGCGATTCTTGTGGCAAACTGCCAGCGAAGCATTCAAAAAGCGAGAATAGGCATTGGCACGTTTTGCACCTCCCATATCAGGAGCAGCAATGGCAATGCTATCGAGGTTCAGGCTTTTAATGTAGGGGACAAATATGGAAGATGCGTAAAGATGATCAACGGGTACATCAAAGAATCCTTGTATCTGGTCGGCATGCAAGTCCATGGTCATCACCCTATCGGCTCCGGCAGCAACCAGCATGTTAGCCACCAGCTTGGCCCCAATAGCCACGCGTGGCTTGTCTTTCCTATCCTGCCTGGCCCATCCAAAGTATGGCATAACCGCCACAACCTTGTAAGCTGAAGCCCTGTGTGCCGCATCAATCATGAGCAGCAGCTCAAACAGGTTATCGATAGGCGGAAAAGTGGACTGAATGATAAATACAGTACAACCCCGAACCGACTCATCGAATGAGGGTTGAAACTCACCATCGCTAAATACGGTTAGGGTTGATTTACCAAGTGGGATGCCAAAACTCTGAGCAATTCTTTCGGATAGATAACGGGAGCTTCGTCCGGTAAAGAACTTTATCTGGTGTTTGCTGTGCATTTTAGGATTTTTTTTCCGTTAATGCCCGCAAATTTACAAATTTTACTAGTCATGTTCTACATTCTCAAGCTGATTTATTTTAGCGTTCTGAAAAACCTGCTCAATGTAGTTTAAGATGTCCTCCCGTCCAGTTCGGGTCACGCAGGATGTTGTAAAAATGGGCGGCAATTCTTCCCATGCTTCCATCATCACTTTGCGGAATTGCTGCAAATTATCGGAAAGCGCTGTGCTCGACACCTTATCGGTTTTGGTGAATACCAGCGCAAAGGGCACCTGATTCTCACCAAGCCAGTTGATGAACTGAATATCTATCTCCTGCGGCTCTAACCTTGAATCGATTAGCACAAACAACAGGTGAAGGTTTTCACGCTTGAGGATGTAGTTCAGGATGATATCCGAAAATTTTTCACGCTCACTCTTTGAAACCTTTGCATAGCCATAACCGGGCAAATCTACCAAATGCCATTCACCATTTATCAGGTAGTAATTGATTAGCTGCGTCTTACCTGGTGTTTGCGAAACTTTGGCTAGGGCTTTGGTGCATGTTAACATGTTTATGAGCGATGATTTACCCACATTGGAGCGACCAATGAAAGCGTACTCCGGCAAATCGGTTTTGGGGCATTTTTGCACATTGGGGTAACTAGCCACAAACTTAGCTGTTCGAATCACCATAATCGTAATTTTTAGTTAGAAAACTTGTCCCAGATCAAGTCCCAAATATACAACCCACATTGGTTAAAATCAACTTTTTACTCTAAAAAGAGAACATTTTAAATGACCTGATGGCGTTGGACTGCCGCTATCTCTGGAATTATACGTATTAATAGAGCTAAGGGTTTTCGAATAGCTGTACTTTTTCTTCCGCTGCTGATCCAAATTGATAAATAACAACCTTAGCATGAAACAATATTCAACATTATTCTGTATATAAAATGATTGCTTTGCTGTACCTTTAATAATGCTTAAATGTATAACTACAAGATACCGAAATTTAAAAGTCTATTTGCTTTGTCGTTCCTAATAACCTTGATAGTACAAAAGGCTCAGCCACAAAACCCCGCATGGTTCTACCAGGAAAGCTACTCCAAGCCCTTAGTCTCGGAGATGCACTCACCTGCAGTAAAGATTGAACTTGTTAAGCTAAACCAGATGCACCCCTTTTACTACCAGAGCGATGCGGCTAAACGTTTTTTTGTTGAAGTACAAACCGGGGTTCAGCTTCCCATTCTTACCTACAATCAGGACCTCGCATCGGGTAATCTGAAAACTTCCTTATGCTCACCCGTGAGCATAGTTACACTGGTTGATATGTTTGAGAGCGAGACCGCAGCGGTAATCAACAACGACTATCGCTTTGGAATAAGCACATTCCTACTCTACACACCCGCTATTCAAACCAATCTCATAAAGAACTACCACCTAACACTGGTTCCTATTTTTCATGAGAGTACGCATATTGGCGATGAATTTGCTCTGCATGGATACCTTACAACACCCAACTTTAGCCGGATCAACGTTTCGTATGAGGCTTGGCAAATATTTGCCGGTATTAACCGCAATCCCGACGAACGAAAACAGAATCTGGCACTTGAAATTGGCTATCAGAGACTGATGCCCTACAAGGCAGGGTATTACAACATCGACTCCCTTGAGATAAACGGCCAGGACGTGTTGCCCTCAAAAGATAGAGGTATATGGTTTTTTAGGGCACAGTACACCTATCCTTTTAGCGCTGCAAAAAGCAAAGCATCTCTAACTTGCTCAGCAGAGCTGTGCAGGGATTATAAGTACGGTTACTCTGTTGGTGAACCCGGGGAAAAATCATGGTCGTTAAACTCGTATGTGGGTATCAGGGTTCCTATCAAAAACAGTCAAAAGCATATTGGCATATATTACCGCTACTACCAAGGGGTTATGCCATACGGTCAGCTCCGCGACAAAAACGGTTTAAGACTAAACGGGATAAGCATAACCATAATATAGAACCCCTTTGGTAGAACCTAAAAAATGTAACCAACCATTTAACACATTCTTGTTCATGCCGGTTTGAAGGGAACGCCTTTCTGCACCTCTCTGAATACACGTAGAAAATTATCACCCCAGATTTTCCGAATATCTTTATCGCTGTACCCACGGCGGAGCAGCTCCATAGTAATGCGATACATTTCAGAAGCATCGCGGCACCCCTCCACACCTCCACCACCATCAAAATCGGTTCCAATGCCAACATGGTCAATCCCCATAACCTTTACCATGTGGTCGATATGGTCAACCACATCGGAAACATTGGCCAGGTTAGCCGGGTACTTCTCCTCCAGCTCGTACCACTCAGCGGTGGCCTGTTTTTCCTGTTCGGGTGTAAGGCCCCTGAAATTGTTCCATTTTTTTCGTAGGGCTCGGTAAGCGCTGTCTCGAGCGGGATTGGGTTCTCCCTTTTTAACGTACTCGCTTAGGATACACATCTGCACAACACCGCCCTTTTTGGCAATGGCTTTCAGCATTTCATCTGTGAGGTTTCGGGGATTATCGCAGATAGCGCGAGCGCAGCTGTGTGATGCGAACACGGGAACGGTGGAAAGGTTTAGCACATCGTAGAATGCCTTATCGGATATATGAGAGACATCGATTAGCATACCCATCCGGTTCATTTCAGCAACCACCTTCCGGCCAAAATCGCTTAGGCCATTATGCTTAGGCCCATCAGGATCAGTTGAAGAGTCGCAAATCTGGTTGTTACGAGTATGGCACAGGGTTACATACCTGGCACCCAGATCATAAAAAACCTTAAGCTGGCTCAGGTCTTCGCCAATGGGGTAGCCATTCTCCACGCCAATATAGATGGCTCGTTTTCTCTCCTTCTTTAGCCTGTAAGCATCATCGGGCGAAGTGGCAATGGCAGCGCGATCAGGATACTGACTGACAGTTGTATGTATGGCTTTAAAAATCTCAATGGCTTTTGAGTTTACTTCGGCATACATTTGGGGTGTACATTCACGCTGACCAATGAATACTGCAAAAAATGCAGCATCGAGCCCACCCTTTTCCATCTTTGTCAAATCAACCTTACTGCCTATGGCTGTATTATGCTCGCCACTAAAATCGAACCCATTCCGAAGAAAATTCAACGGCGTATCGGTGTGGGTGTCGATGGTAACCATTTTAGCATGAAGCGCTTTGGCATGCTCTTCTAACTTTTTGCTATCGGTTGGGCTATTGCTACTGCACGACGAAAATACAACCGCTATAAAAAAAGATATTCTGAAGCTCATACTAAACCATTTTTATGCTTTAGATTAGAAAATGCCCCATTAGTTTAACTGTAAGGACAACCTAATGCTTGATAGCATGACACAGGATGTTGACTTAAGGTATTGCATTTGCAGTTTAGATCCAAAGTTACTAAACATTAAAAAAATCACTCAATACATCTAAAGCATTGAGTGATGAAACACCTGATAAAATTACTCAGTACCACAAACCAGAATGCTCAAGACCTAACCTATTAAAACTCCTGGTCTTCAAACGTATAGTCGGTAATATTGAAACGTTCCAGAATGGTCTTATCGTTTATCTCCTTTGATAGTGAGGTGATTGTTTCAACCGGCACCTGGAAGAGGTCAAGTATCAGCAACCCGTCGAGGGCATTGTTAAACTTAGGATCTACGTTGAAGCCAATGATTTTACCATTCAGCTTCACGTACTTCTTCAGCAGAACCGGCATTCGGTAGTCGTAGGGTTCAACCTCCTGGATGAACTTATCGAGCTTGCCCAGGTCATCGCTATCATCAAAGATAAGGTTGAACTCCTCATCTTTTATGGGGACCTTAAACCTGTTACGCGACTTGATAAAACGGGCAAAGTTATGATCGTAGTAGTTCGACTTCATGAAGCTGATGATTACCCCCTTTGAGAAATCGGAGAAGCGGTTCGAGATACTAACCGGTCCGATTAGGTAGCGGTATTCCGGATTCTTAATCAGAAAGTAAAGGATTCCCTTCCAGAGCAGGAACAGAGGTAAGGGTTTTCGCTGGTAATCGGGAACGATGAATGAGCGGCCGAGCTCAATACACTGTTCCAGGACGGGAGCAAACGCCTTATCTATCTTGAAGAGGGTTTGAATGTAGAAGCCCTCAATGCCGTACTTTTCAATTATCTCCTTGCCCTTACCGGCACGGTATGCCCCAACAATACGTTTCTCATCCTCGTCCCAGATGAAAAGCTGCCAGTAGTATAAGTCAAACTCGTCCACATCAATTTTGCGGTTTGTACCTTCGCCCACATCACGAAAGGTTATCTCGCGCAGGCGACCAATCTCGGTCATCAGGTTCGGCATCTCAACCGAAGGGGAACAGATTACTGCATAGTTTTTGCTCCTAAAGAGCAGGTACTTCTCCATCAGTTTAGCCACCTCATCCTCAATGATATCCTGAGGAACGGGGGGAATAATGGGTTCGGGTTCGGGTTCGGATTTCAGTTTGTACTTAAAGAACTTGTCCACATCTATGGTAGAGCCCAGAGAGTAGGTTTTCACCCGTAGGAAACGGCCAAACTTCTCAATATCGCAGTAGTTATCCTGCTCCTCAACGTTAATGGGGTATCCAATCCGTACCCGGATGGTTTGGTTCTTCTTATTTAACAGTTCCGAAGGCAGCTTTGCCGTACGCAGCAAGGGGTGGATTAGCCCCAATAGGTGAAATAACCGGCTGTTTTCGCCCTGGAAATAAATTGGAACTACGGGCACACGGGCATTTTTTATGAACTTAATCATCGACTTTTGCCAGTGCCTATCGGTAACCCCACTTTCATCAACATTATCGTAGTAAGTAGAAACCTCACCTGCGGGGAAAAGTCCAAGCGCACCGGAATTGGAAAGGTGAGCATATGCGGCTTTTAACCCGCTTACGTTGGCGCTCTTCATGTAACCACCATTCTCAAAGGGGTCCACTGCAAAAACGTACTCCTCAATGGCAGGGATTCTCTTGATTAAGAAATTCGACAAAATCCGTATGTCGGTTCTCCCACTCTCAAGCATGATTTTCAGCAGAATCATCCCATCGATACCGCCAAAAGGGTGATTTGATACGGTTATGAAAGCTCCGTTCTTAGGAATCCGCTTAAGCTCTTCGGGGTTAATCTCATATTTCACTTCCAGTAAATCCAGGGCTGCCTGCAAAAACTCCAGTCCATGTAGGTTCGACACATTGGCATACTTCCGGTTAATCTCATTAAATCTTAAGACATACATCAATAATCGAGCAAAACCATCGCCAATGATAGGGCCTAAGTTAACAGCCTTTTTAACTTCATCAACGTTTACAATTTTGTCCTTTCTTGTCATCTTTTCAGATTTTATTGCCATACATTTACAGTTCCACCACGGGCAAAGGTAAAAAAAAATGCCGCAAAACATATTTTTCATGCATTTTTAGCTTTCCGTTTCCAGCTAATCCCTGGTGGTTCAAAAAAGTGTTTTAAATTTGTAAGCGGCGATAACGATTCAAAATAATAACCTAAATAGATGATTATGAAACAGCTAACTATCACCATTACCCTGCTTGGCTTAACGCTATGGGGTAGTGCGCAGCGTAACCTTGTGCGGCCTGAGGATGTGAAAGCATTCATGGCCTCAACAACCTATGTGGTAATGGAAGAGAATCCAACCTCTGCTTACAATGCTGAGATTAGGGAGGCAGTAGAAAAATCGTGGACAATCACCCCTTACAAGTTCATCACCCACAAGGAATTCAACGAAATGCGAAAGGATATCGGTAAATCGTTCCTGGTACTCATCCAAATGCGTTTCGATAAGGACAAAACGGTGCCCACCTATAACTTCCTTAGCGTATCCATGGGTGCAGCCGTTTCAAAGATAACCGACATGCCCGACATCTGCTCCGTGCCACTCAGCTATAAAGATTTACCTGAGGAATCATTCACTTATAAAATTGAGGGTATTATCCGTTTTATGCAAAACTACATCAGGGCCATTGATGCCGACCCAAAACTGATTAAGGCTAACGCCTTTATGTTTTACAACAAGAACATGAAACAGATTAAAAACAAGGAACTTTGGGTTACCGAAAGCAGCCTGGATAAGACAACCCGATCGCTTGCCGACATCCGAAAGAACTACAAACATAACATCAAGGTTGTAAACCCGGAGGATATTCAAAAAGCAATAGCCGAAAAGAATCCCAACGTGCTCTACCTGCACAAGGTAGGCCCCGAAGGCAGCCGCCTGCAGTGGCGTGTCTGGAAAATGATTATTGGTGCAGGCGACGATATGTTGTACTACTACGATATGCACACCATATCCAAGTCGAAAGGCGATGGATTCCTACCCAAAGATTTCGCCAAGATCAACAAGTAGCTGTTAGCTGAAAATATTTTTTTTGCCGCCGACGGGTAATTTCCTGCCGGCGGTTATTTTTGCACCAGAAAAAACAGAATGGAGTACAACATGGCCGACGAAAAAATTATCTTTTCCATGGTGGGGGTCAGCAAAACGTTCCCCCCTCATAAGAAGGTTCTGAACAACATCTACCTGTCATTCTTTTACGGGGCAAAGATTGGCATTATAGGTTTAAACGGCTCCGGAAAATCGACCCTGATGAAGATCATTGCGGGAGTTGAAAAATCATTTGAAGGCGAAGTGGTGTTTTCGCCGGGTTACACCGTAGGCTACCTTGAACAGGAACCACATCTCGACGAGAGTAAAACCGTTCGCCAAGTGGTTGAGGAAGGAGTTATGGAGGTGGTTGACTTGCTCAAGGAGTACGAAGCTGTAAATGCCCGCTTTGCTGAGCCCATGAGCGATGATGAGATGAACAAGCTCATTGAGAAACAGGGTGAACTCACGGAGAAACTCGATCATCTGGATGCATGGAACCTCGATGCCAAGTTAGAAAGAGCGATGGATGCCCTCCGCTGCCCCGAGGGCGATACACCTGTTAAGGTGCTTTCCGGAGGTGAACGCCGCAGGGTTGCCCTTTGCCGCCTGCTCCTCCAGCAACCCGATGTGCTTCTGCTGGACGAGCCCACCAACCACCTCGATGCCGAATCGGTACAGTGGCTGGAAATGCACCTGCAGCAGTACAAGG
Source organism: uncultured Bacteroidales bacterium (assembly GCA_937926785.1). Classification (GTDB taxonomy): domain Bacteria; phylum Bacteroidota; class Bacteroidia; order Bacteroidales; family Tenuifilaceae; genus Tenuifilum. The sequence goes on from CALBBQ010000029.1 coordinate 24,536, forward strand.
GAACCGTTATAGCCATTACCCACGACCGCTACTTCCTGGACAACGTTGCCGGTTGGATCCTGGAACTCGACCGCGGCGAGGGTATTCCATGGAAGGGCAACTACTCATCGTGGCTGGAGCAGAAGGCACAACGGTTAGCGCAAGAAGAAAAACAGGAAAGCAAGCGGCGTAAAACGCTGGAGCGCGAACTGGAGTGGGTGCGGATGTCGCCAAAAGCTCGTCAGGCCAAATCAAAGGCACGTCTTTCGGCCTACGATAAACTGCTAAACGAGGATGTTAAGCAAAAGGAAGAAAAGCTGGAAATCTTTATCCCTAACGGTCCCCGCCTTGGCGATACGGTAATTGAAGCCAACAACGTTTCCAAATCTTTTGGCGATAAGCTGCTCTTTGAGAACCTCAACTTTAAACTACCACCAAACGGCATTGTGGGTATCATAGGACCTAACGGAGCAGGAAAAACTACTCTGTTCCGTCTAATCATGGGTCTCGACAAGCCCGACAGCGGGAATTTTCGCATTGGCGAAACCGTAAAGCTGGCATACGTTGACCAGCAGCACAAGGCCATTGACCCCGAAAAGACCGTTTTTGAGGTAATCTCAGGTGGTGCCGATCACATCATGCTGGGAGGCCGACAGGTTAACGCTCGCGCCTACGTGGCCCGCTTTAACTTTTCCGGTGCCGACCAGGAAAAGAAGTGCGGAATGCTATCGGGTGGTGAGCGCAACAGACTTCATCTGGCACTTGCCCTAAAAGAAGAGGGTAACGTTATCTTGCTCGATGAGCCCACCAACGATATTGATGTGAACACCCTTCGTGCCCTAGAAGAAGGGTTGGAAAACTTTGCCGGCTGCGCCGTGGTCATCTCGCACGACCGCTGGTTCCTGGATCGTATTGCCACACACATTTTGGCCTTTGAAGGCAACTCGCAGGTGTACTTCTTCGAAGGCTCCTACTCCGAGTACGAAGAAAACCGAAAGAAACGCCTCGGCGACGATGCACCCCACCGGATTAAGTACCGTAAACTAATGGAATAGATGGGATACCGGCAGAAATGCCGGTATTTCTTTTTGTTCTGTGTGTCTTCTGGAGTGTTACATTATCGTTTTATCGTTAAATTACATTTAAGATTAACTTCTTAGTTCCTTGAGAAAAGCGTGTTAATCTGGCAGAGGTCAAGCTACAAAACTTATGGCTTAAGACTAGTAAAAGATAGTAACTTTGACCTACGAGTTTTATAAAATATAGTAAAAATAAACCTTTTTGGTGAAATAACGTTTTACCACGGAGAACACAGAGATACACAGAGAGAAAGAAGAATAAAATACTCTGTGCGCCTCCCTGCCCTCTGTGGTGAGAAAATAAACTCACCACGGAGAACACAGAGATACACAGAGAAAAAGAAGAATAAAATACTCTGTGCGCCTCCGTGCCCTCTGTGGTGAAAAAAAAGTTTAACCACGGAGAACACAGGAACACGGAGAAAAATGAGAATCAAACCCTCTGTGCCTCTCCCTGCCCTCTGTGGTGAAAAAAAATAACCACAGAAAAAAAGCAATAATGTTTTACGAAAACTCCAGTTTCAAAAAATCAACTCGCAGCCTATTAATTTTAGCACATCCTTTAACTTTTCATATATCACTTAATTTTTGATCCCTTTGCAGCAAGCTGAAGCTATTTTTCGTATTTTTGGAATAAACATCAGACTATGGAAAAAATCAATTACACCAGCAGCGATGAGCGTAACTTTAGCATGCTATGCCATCTTTCCGCGCTATCGGGTTTAATCATTCCATTTGGCCATATAATTGGCCCACTGGTGTTTTGGCTTCTAAAGAAAGATGAGTACCCAGAGGTTGACCGGCAGGGCAAGGATGCGCTAAACTTTCAGCTATCGCTTACCATTTATGCAATTGTTGCCGGTATGCTGGTTATCATCCTGGTGGGTTTTGTGCTGCTAGGAGCAATTTTTTTATTCGGGCTCATAATGACCATAATCGCTTCCGTTAAATCATCGAATGGAGAACCCTTTGAGTACCCACTTTCACTCAAACTCATCAGCTGAAACGAATCAGGTGATTTAAAATCTTAGCTCTACCCCAAAATCGATACGCCGGAGGTCTTGAAGAATTTTAGGGCTTCCCCAGTTAGCGTTGATGGTTTGGCCATAGTACTCTGTATTTAGCAAGTTCTCAACATGCAGGAAGCCCGACAGTCCCTGCCAGATGTTATTAACCCGCAGGTTTAGATTCAGCAAAAGAACCGGTTCGAAATTCAGGTAACCCTGGCTGTCGATAAAATCTGAGTAGAGGGTGTTTACGTGTGGGGACAGAATACGCTTGCGGCTGCTCCACTGGAGGCCAGTACTAAAAACAAATTTCCTGTATCGGCAGCTAACATTGGACGTTACGGTGTGGCTTGAGACCAGATTACTGCTTAGCTCCACACGGGTACCTTTCATATCATCGTAGCCTGAAAGGTAGGTATAGCCTGCATAGATATCGAAGGTGGCATTAAGCCTGTAGATTACATCGATATTACCACCATAGCGGTAACCCTTAAAAAGGTTTATACTCTGAATTAAAGGTACAAAGTACAGGGAATTTCCTATGGAAACATATACCGAATCGCCGGTCTGGTGCGACTCCACAATGCCATCGCGGACATGGTTGCCAAAAAGGTTAACCGTAACCTGAAACTTATCCGCAGTGTAAATTGCATCAAAGTCGAGGGAGTAGTTGCGTTCAGGCTTAATGTTTGGGTTTGGCCTAATCCACGAAAAGTTGGTTATGCTCTCAAAGTATCGCTGGGTAACACTTGGCGCCAGGTACCCCTGAGCAAAGGTAACCTTGTAAACAAACGGGTTAGCACGTTTAACCAGTGCCAGCCGCGGGGTTAAACAAAACCCGTAATCGCTTGAGTAGTCGAGCCGACTACCCAGCGTGGCCGATAGGCTTTTGTTAAGCCTGAAGTTCGCTTCAAAGTACCCGCCCAGGGTATAAAAGCGATGCTCCCAACGGCTGCGCTGCGCCTTGGTGGTAATGGGTTTGCCTCCCTTACCCTCGCTGATAATGGGGATGCCGCTTATGCCATCGAAATCAGTCCCTGTGATAAGGTTAAGTTTAGGGTTGGGCCTATAGAGGTATCTTAGCTTAATTCCGCTGGTTAGGGTTCGAAAGTAGTAGTACTTTCGCCCACCGTAAGCGTAAAGGGAATCGACCAGAACTGTTGAATCGGCAAAGTTGATGGTACCGCTTCGGCCCAAATCGGCAGTGTACAGGTTAGCGGTACGGGGGTCAAGCTCATGCTTCTTATGGTAAGCCGAAAGGGTAATTGTTCCCTTTGATCCGATTTCTCGGGAATAGTCCAGCTGAAAAATCCGATTGGTTAGTGCGGTAACCGTTGAGTATTCCGAAACATAGAAATCGGGATTGCAGCCATAGGTTTCGCTTGCCTCAATGTTGGTTTGTAAAAATCGAACTTTAAAGCCGCCCCACCCCATTCCGGCACTATACATTGAATTTCTTGTTCCACGGTAAAAGCGTTGGGTATATGGATGTGCCGGAAACACATGCCGGTTCTTATATGTAACCGATTTGTCGGTTGGATCCTGCTCATCGCTGGTGTACGATGAGTAGTTCATCGCTATCCACTTTTTACTATCCTCATTTCGGAACAGGCCAGCGGCAATGCGTTGGGTGTTAAAGCTACCATAGGTGTAACTTCCATATGTATTATCGGAGGTTTCGGTAATTATGTTAACGATGCCTGCATAGGCATCACGGCCATATAGGGTTGAGTTTGGACCATAAACGACCTCAATCTGCTTAACATTGTACAGCGGAATGCTGTTTAGTCCCAGGAAAAGCCCCTCCTCGGCCTCGTCGCTAAGCTTAACACCGTCAATAAGGATAAGGAACTTGTTGTTCCCCGAATCGCCACTCCTGTGGCCTCGGAGGTTAACAATGGCACCCTTCATCCAGTGTCCATACTCCGATTGAAGCTGAAAGTAAGGGATGTCCCTCAGTGCATCCGTGAGATCGAAATACCCACGGCTCTCTATATCGGCAAGGGTAATCACAAACACCTTGGCCGACGATTCCCAAAGCTTTTGCTCGTAAAGTGCCGACGTTACAACAGGAACTTCAAGTAAAGTTTCAATTGGCAGTACCAGTAAATCCTCCAATCTCAGTGTATCTCCGCTTTGGGCAAACGATGAGTTGGAAGCGCCTGCCAGATTTAAACAGACACCCAGCACTGTAACGATTTTACCTGCACCACAAAAACTCAAAAGTTTCATACTGGGGCAATCAACCCATTCAAATATACTAAAATTTGACTAAGTTTACAACATTAAAATCATCAGCAATGCCGATTAATAGGCTACTCCTATACGTGATATTTACTGCACTACCCTTTAAAGGTCAAACGCAGCTTGCTGAGTATTACTTTCGGTTTACCGAGCCCAACCGTAATACTCTAAACACCACCATAACACGTACCGTTTCAATTGATAATGTTAAAGGTGATACCATTTACGCTTTTGCCAATCAGCAAGAACTTGATGCCCTGCTGAAACTGGGATATAAAGTGGAAATGCTCCCCCACCCATCAACCTTAAGCGCAAAATCAATAGTAATGGCTAACACCGTTGACCAAATGGCAAGCTGGGATAGGTATCCCACCTACGAGGTTTACCGGGATTTAATGAAGAAATTTGAAACCGACTACCCGAACCTTTGTAAGCTCGACTCCATTGGAACCACCATCAACGGACGAAAACTTTACGTTCTAAAAATCTCCGACAATGTTCTTTCCGATGAACCCGAACCCGAGGTTTTCTATACCAGCACCATGCATGGCGATGAAACCACCGGATACATCCTGCTGCTAAGGCTGGCCGATTACCTTCTATCGAACTACAATACCCTGCCTGAAGCAAAGTTGCTAATCGACAATCTTCAAATCTTCATTAATCCTAATGCCAACCCCGATGGAACCTATAACGGCGGTAATGCAACCGTATCGATGGCAAGGCGCTATAACGCCAATAATGTTGATCTTAACCGCAACTTCCCCGACCTCCGTGCGGGTGAACACCCCGATAAGAACCAATGGCAACCCGAAACCCAAGCCATGATGAACTTTGCAGCACAACGCCGCTTTGTTCTCGCCGCCAACTTTCATGGCGGTGCCGAGGTGGTTAACTACCCCTGGGATACCTGGACAAGCTCACAACAATCACATCCCGATAGCGATTGGTTTATCAGGGTTTGCAGCCAATATGCCGATTCGGCTCAGGCCAATAGCCCTGCTGGTTATATGAACGACCTGAACAATGGGATTACTAACGGTGGCGATTGGTATGTGGTTACCGGAGGCAGACAGGACTACATGAACTACTACCACCGCTGCAGGGAAATCACCATTGAGGTTTCGAGTACCAAACTTTTAGGCTCCGAACTACTACCCGCATACTGGAACTATAACCGTGCTGCGCTGCTCACTTTCTTAAAAAACGCCATGTTTGGAATAAAAGGTACCGTAAAAAACAGCCTGGGCGAACCCATTGATGCCGAAATCTTCATCCTAAACCACGACAGGTTAAACTCATCGGTTAAAACAAACCCTGCCAACGGACAATTTTTCAGACCAACCAACCCGGGAATATACGATTTGGCAGCTGTTGCTAATGGGTATAGAACAAAAGTCATTTCAGGGGTATCGGTTCCTGCAAATGCACAGGTTGATGTTAACTTTGTTTTAGACGAAGAAACCGCTGTATCCAATACCGAAAGCTTTGAGACCACTATTCCAGAACGCTTTGCTTTCACCAACGGATCATGGAGCAGAAGTAATGTGACAGCATTTACCGGTTTAAACAGCATGAAATCGGCAACAATAGGGAACAGCCAAACCTCATCAGCTTCGCTGAATTTTCAGGTGCGTGAACCAGGAGTCTTTTCATTCTACCACAAAGCTTCATCGGAGGAAGGTTATGATTTCTTCAGGCTATACATCGATGATAAGCTTCAAGGCTTGTGGAGCGGGCTACGTAACTGGGAAAAGTACCTTACTGTGCTGAACCAGGGTAACCACGTAGTTCGTTTTGAATACACCAAGGATGGAGCCGATGCCTCGGGTTCCGACTGCGTTTTTATAGATGATGTTCAGCTACCCAGATGCAATGGCAATATTAATCTTACTACTACCATTAACTCACAATCCTTTTCAAACCTAAAGGTTAAGGTAGGCGATAGCATCAGAAATACGAATAGTTCAGGTACAATCTCATTGAATGCATTCCCACTCGATACCATAGTGCCCGTTAAGGTATATTCTGACGCGAACAGGATTGGCGAAGGCCTTTTGGAAACGAACTGGCAAAAGGTAAGCTATACAACCAACTTCAGCGCACTTTTCAATGTCACTTTCGAAATTACTTCCAAGGGAAGCGTGCTACAAGGCGCTCTGGTAAACTTTAACGGGGAACTAAAGCAAACCGACCCGAATGGCAAAGCCATATTTCTAAATGTACCCTTTGGAACCGGTCACAGCTACAACATCACCAAAGATGGGTACAATCCAGCTTCGGGAATCGCCCGGGTTGCCAGCGACACTCTACTCCAGATTAACACCTACCCCACTCTGGTTGAGTCCCGGAAATGGGAACAGAATCTAACCCTATACCCAAACCCTGCTTCGGAAGGCTTCTGGATAGAAATTCCCATTTCTGAAAAATCGAAAGTCAACATTAACCTATGCAATTTAACAGGGCAAACCATAGCGGTTCTTTATAGTGGGCTCAGCGAAGAAAACGGAATAAACCTTTATGTGAACCGAAAGCACTTGAACATTAGAGGAGGAATTTACTTTGTCAAAGTTATTTTAAACAGTACAGTGATTACAAAAAAAATAGTGTTTACCGAATAACATAGGATTACCATGCGCCTTTCAGCATTTCTATCAATACCGATTGCCTTACTCTGTTCTCAAAAATTGTCAGCACAGCTAAACCGTAGCATTCCATCGGAAAAACCGCGATTGATTGTACAAATAGTTGTAAGCCAAATGCGGTTCGATTACCTGAACCGGTACTGGGAAAAATTTGGAGACAACGGCTTCAAGCTGCTGGTGAACGAGGGAACCTACTGCCAGAATGCCCACTATAACTATCTGCTAACCCAAGCCTATCCCGGATTAGCCACCATATCCACCGGAGCAAACCCCTCGGTTCATGGGATCATTTCCGATAAATGGTTCAACCGAATTACCGGCAACGAGGTTGATGCCGTTGCCGATGAAAAGGTCAACACCGTGGGCGGCAGCTTTTTCAGCGGAAAGTATTCTGCCAGAAACCTGGTAACCAGCACGTTTGGCGACGAACTTAGACTGAGCAACGGGCGTTCAAAAGTGGTAAGCATTGCGCTCGATGCCGGATCGGCAATACTTCAGGGCGGACACAGCGCTAATGGCTTGTACTGGTTCGATACCGAGAAAGGGATTTGGGTGAGCAGCAGCTACTATACTGAACACCTACCGGCATGGGTCGACACCTTTAACACAAAAGGGTTTGCAAAAATATATACCGAAAGGGAATGGAAGGCGCTTCAGCCATTGTCAAGCTATGAGGAAGCCGATACACTATCGGTTAAATCGGCCGAGCGAAAGAAAACCTTAGCCGAAAAGTTAAAGGGAATGGTTGATGGAATAATTGGGAAACCCCAACCCAAAACAAACTTCAAAGCATTGCTGGAAAATCCCTACGGGAACCTGCTTACCAAAGATTTAGCTATTGCTGCAGTGGTAGGCGAAAACCTAGGTTCCGACGAATATCCCGACCTGCTGTGCATCACCTTCAGCGCTAACCGGTACATAGGACAAAAGTTTGGCCCACACTCCATCGAAATGGAGGATACCTACCTCCGATTGGACCGGGAAATTGCCCATTTCCTTGAATTTATCAACTCTTCCGTTGGAAAACAGAATTGCCTGGTGGTGCTTACCTCCGATCAGGGTGTAGCATCCACCCCCGATTTTCTGGAGAAATCAAAAATCCCCGGAGGTTACTTCGACCCCAAAAAAGCCATGATTCTGCTGGGAAGTTACCTCAACGCCCTGTACCGACAGGGAAACTGGATTACAGGGTATAATGATAAGCAGATCTACCTTAACCGTAAGCTAATTGAGGATTCAAACCTCAACCTGGCCGAGTTTCAACAAAAAGTAGCTGATTTTATGCTTGAGTTCAGCGGTGTTGCCAATAGTACAACTGCTCATAACCTGCAGAATGGAAACTTTGCCAACGGCATCATGGTGAAATTCCAGAACAGCTTTAACCAACGCCGTTCAGGCGATGTGATAATCAACCTCGAACCCGGTTGGGTTGAAAGGAACGGCAATGTTACCTCGGCCAACTCACCCTACGACTACGACACCCACGTACCCTTAATATTCTATGGCTGGAAAGCGAAACGAAAATCGGTTCTAACCCCGGTTTACATCAACGACATTGCACCCACCCTATCGGTTCTGCTGGGTATAACCTGGCCTAATGGTGCAACAGGAACACCAATAAGAGACATGGTGGAGAACTAAACAGCGGATAACATTTTTGGGTTAGATTCCATGCCATTCCCGACCACAACCAGGTTGGCTCCGGCATGTAGAGCATCGTTTACCTGCTTTTGGTCTCGAATACCACCGCCCACAATTACAGGTACTGAAACCGCTTTCCTGACGGCTTCGATCAGGGCAACCGGCACCGGATTGGTGGCACCGCTACCTGCCTCCAGGTAGATTGCTTTGAGCCCCAACAGCTCGCCAGCCATTGCTGTAGCAACCGCAATATCCGGTTTACCGGCAGGAACGGGCACGGTTTGGCTAATATACTGTACCGAGGTGGTTGTTCCACCGTCTATTAGGATGTATCCGGTAGGTATTACCTCCATTCCGCTCTGCTTGACCATGGGAGCAACCAGTACGTGGTTGCCTATCAAGTAATCGGGGTTACGTCCCGATATCAAGGATAGGAATAGAATGCCATCGGCATAAGGACTGAACTGGATAACACTCCCAGGGAAAAGCACAACAGGCAGATGCGTTTTTCGCTTTACCTCAATAACAAAATCGTTAACCGATTGCGTTACCAGGCTTCCTCCTACCAGTATCATCCTTGCCCCTGCCCCCTCAGCATTCTTTATGATGGCCTCTACATTGACCATCCTTTCCTTTTCCGGGTCAAGAAGTACAGCAATGGCTTTGCCATTACATAATATGTCGTAAATCATTCCCATCTCACCGTGTGATTCATCCCTACACTCGTAATGCAATACTCACCCATAAAGATAAAAAAAACTTTAAGGTTAAGCCATCGTTCGCCATCAAAAACCCGACTAAACAACCAACCCCTGCTTAAACATTCGGGTTCCAGTAGCACCTCAATATCTCGACCAAACACCAGGCTCCTGCCCCATGGGAGCTTGTAAATTGCCTCCTTGGCAGTCCAAATCAGAGCAAAGTGTTCAGGTCTATATAGATTTGAGTGACATGCCTCGCGGGCGGTAAGGTATTTGCTTGCAACACCGTAAAAGTTACGGTTAACTGATTCAACATCAACACCCACTTCCTGATCCGACGAGAAGGCTACAGCGGCAAGCCCCGAAGTATGGCTTACAGAAATTTTGAAAGTACTCCCGAAAAGGTTCGGCCTATTTTGCTCATCGTAACGATAATAGGGGGCAAAACCTGTGGATTTTAGCAGAACCAGTGTGGCTAACCGCTCCAAACGGCGGTTTGGATTCGATGGCATGTCGGGCGTGAAGCCCAGCCGCTTAATCAGCTCATCCTCCGCCTCGGTAATTTTCCAAAGGGAAATGGTGATGTCGGCATGCTGTATGGGTTGGAGTAAGGGCATTTTCAACCTACTTCCATCTGATGGTTTCAATCAAGCGAACCACATCGGCTGTAAAAAAATCAATGGCCGGAGCCAGGGAATCTTTATTGGGTTGACATCGGAAATAAAGGGCTCCGCGCAGGTAATGCCTGCTGGAATCGGTTACATAGAACTGAATGGAGCTAGCCGAGTTGCCCTTGATATCGTAGAGGATTCCATACACCTTCTTTTCGGGGCTTACAAATACCCGCTCATCAATGGCGTCGGCCTTGTAGGTGTGCTTGTAGGCCAGGTTACGGGCATCCTCGGTTAGCTGGCCTATATCGCCATGTACATCCTTGTAGCTCAGATGAATCTTTGCCCTATACTTTGGAAAGTTAATGCTAATCCAGTCGCCCTCGCCGGGTCGGGCTTCCTCCTTAACAATCTGGCCATACACAGGATACTCAAACGTAAAAGGGTAAATGGTATCGAGCAAACGGTAGTGTTTTTCGGGGAAAGTTATTCGAAAATAGCCACGTGGTTTCGGGACATCCTCTGCCCCACACGCGCTGAGCAAAAGAATCAGAGAGATTAGTAAAGAAGCGATTCGGCTATTCATTCTCTGCTTTATTTATATTCACCTTAACGCGTTTAATTCGCCGGTTATCCACAGCATCAATGGTAAAGGTAAACTGTTTGCATTTAATCACCTCGTTGGGTTTTGGAATCTGACCGGTGCTTTCCAGGATGAGACCGGCAATGGTTTCCGCTTCGCCCCGTATGTCGTCAAAAACATCGTCGTCGCAGCCAACAATCTTGCAAAAATCGTTAAGCATCACCTTGGCTTCAAAAATATAGTTCTGATCATCGATTTTGGAATACAGGGTTTCCTCATCGTCCGATTCGTCGGAGATTTCACCCACGATTTCCTCCAGAATATCCTCAAGGGTTACTATCCCGCTTGTTCCACCGTACTCATCAACCACTATTGCCATGTGAATGTGCTTTTGCTGGAATTCGGCCAGCAAATCGTTTATCTTCTTGCTCTCGGGTACATAGTATGGTGCCCTAATCAGGTTCTGCCAGTGAAAGGTATCGTCCTTATCAACATGCGGAATCAGGTCCTTAACATAAAGTATTCCCTTGATATCGTCGAACGAATCGTTATACACCGGTATTCTACTGTAGCCCGATTCAATTACAACCTCCCGCAGCTTGCTGTAGGGGGTACCAATGTCAACCGCTACCACATCCAACCGGGGTTTCATTATCTCGCTAACAATGGTATTGGCAAAAGAAACGATTCCCTCAAGAATCTGCCGCTCCTCAGCCAGGCCTTCGGCAGTAATTTCAATGGCATCGCCTAAATCGTCCATCGATATTTTCTGGGGCGATACTATTCGGCGACTAATGACCACTGACGAACGGATAAGAAGATTGGTTAGTGGTTTGAAGAAACGAATCAGGGAATGGATTAATGACGCAACCACCTCTGCAAAGCGGCGTGAGCGATTTGCAGCAAGTATCTTAGGAAGTATTTCGCCAAACATAAGCAGGATGAAGGTGATGATTATGGTTTGAAAGAAAAAACCAAATAGTGGGGTCTGGCTAAAGTCAAATATGGAATCGGACAGATAGGCAGCGAGGATAACTATGGCCACATTAACCAGGTTGTTGGCCACCAGCAGGGTAGCCAACAGCTGCTCAGGTTGCGAGAGATTGGCAATTGCCTTTGTTGTTTTGCTCTTTGCCTGCAGAGCTTTGTAATCCGATGGACTCAATGAGAAGTAGGCTACTTCGGAGCCGCTAAAAAGTGCTGATAGGAAAATTAACCCAATAAGAATTACTAGTCCGAAGTAAAAATCTGGAGTTGGTGAATTTATTACGATTCCTTGGGCAACCTCGTTTAGTAGGTTATTAAAACTTTCCAAATGTTCAGCGTATTGGTTTGCCCTGTAAAGTTAGGAAAAATAATGCTACCAGAAAATATTCAAATCACCCATTTGACTTAATCCGATGCGCCACCATAGATTCAAAACATCAAAAACAGCTTATCTATTGATATCCTATATTTAAGCTGCAAATGCAACTTTTTTATTAAACAATATTTTATTCAACATTTCATTGGGCGTCCAAAACCCCAAACGCTTTCTTGGTCTATTGTTTAGAATCTTTTCCACCCACTGAACCTGTTCGCCGGTAATGCTTTCAAAAGGTGCTTTCTTGGGGAAGAATTGCCTAATCAGCCCATTGGCATTCTCGTTAGCTCCCCTTTCCCAGGAGTGGTATGGCCTTGCAAAGTAAAATAAAATTTCTAAATCCCGGGC
>CALBBQ010000030.1 GCA_937926785.1 uncultured Bacteroidales bacterium
GTCAGCATTATTCTTTTGTTAATTAATGGTCCTCAAAGTTACTTTTTTTGCCGTCATAATTCACTACAAAAAGTTTTAAACAGTTTTTCAATTTCAGTCAGTCAAGTTAGATGTTGCACCGTCGCAAAAATAGGGTTGCCGCATAACTCGTTTATAGATGTGATAAAACTACACAATATCATCCTTTTTGGGTGGATATATGTAACTATTATCACATTTATTTTATGTAAAGATAATTTTTTTTTATAAATCATCAAACGGACTTTTTATTTTTTAGTAAACTGTTCTGCGAAACATGGGTGTAAATTTCTGTTGCTTTACTGCTCCTATGCCGTGCGGCATATTGCAAGTTGCTGGCGTGTGATTGAGGTAGCCATGCCCCATGAATAAGGCCGTGGGCATAGGGTTGCTTAAAAATTGTCTGAGCATCGAACAACCATCATCCACCAACCATTAACGAACAACGACCAACGAATAGCCAACAGCTGGCACCTATCAGCCATCAGCAAATCCAAACCATCACGGTTAAATTTGTTTAAACCCATAGGGTGGGGGTTGTTGGTTTACTACAAATAGTATATTTGAGAAAAATTATCACCATTGAAAAACTTTTTTGTACCGGTTATTACGGGAATGCTGATTTTCGTCATTACCACAGGCAAGTCGCAGGTTTTGCTACCGGTACCCGATTCGCTCAGGGTTATCAACTTCAGGCTAACCGACCAGAATACCCGTGAACCCATTGGTTTGGCGCACATTGTTAACCTTACCCTGAAGAAGGGGTGCATTTCCGATTTGCTTGGTTATTTCAGCATACCCTTTCGGTTGGGCGATAGCCTGAGCATCACAGCTGTAGGGTATCACCCAAAAAAAATTCTGAACTGGGGGCAGTTCAGCAAGGATAGCCTTTTCTACCAGCTTACCCTTACCCCTAAGGTTTACCAGATTGAGGAGGTTAAGATATCGAGGTTTACCACCTACGAGAGGTTTTTGCGAGAGTTTGCCAGCCTGAAGCTGGGCAAAAAGAAGGAGATTGAGCAGGAGGAGAAGATTCAGCTCTACTTCTTGGGTGTTACCAGGGGGCTCAACCTTAGAAACTTACCGGGTGCTTCATCGGGGATAACCTTTGGTAAGGACTGGTACCGGAAACAGAACGAGAAGGTTGCCGATGCCATTGAGAAGGAGCGACTAGAACGGATTGCCGACCGTAAGTTCAACCCCGGGATAGTGAGTGAGCTGACCGGTTTAACCGGAAGCAAGCTTCAGGAGTTCATGGAATACCTGAAGTTTGATCAGGACTATGTGCTGCGCTCAACCGATTACGAGATCAGGGAGCGGGTATTGGAACAGTACCAGGAGTACCAGAAAAGGCAAACAAGTTGGAGCAGCAAAAAGGATTAGTATGGAGTCCAACCTAAACTTACCTTTGGCTAAAGACATCGAAAAGGCCTACGGGTTAATCTGCGAGCATGTGTCTCGCACACCGGTTTTAGAGTCCAGAAGTGTAAATAGATTTCTGGGTTGTTCCGTCTTTTTCAAATGCGAGAACTTTCAGCGGGTAGGAGCCTTCAAATTCAGGGGTGCAACCCATGCCGTATTGCGGCTCAACGATGCAGAGGCAGCGCAAGGAGTGATAACTCATAGCTCCGGCAACCATGCTGCGGCACTGGCCCTGGCAGCCTCGCAACGGGGCATTCCGGCATACATCGTAATGCCCGAAAACGCACCCGAAATTAAGAAAAAGGCGGTGGCCGGTTATGGTGGTATAATCACCTTTTGCGCTCCCACCCAAACCGATAGGGAGCAAACCATGCTCCGCATAAAAGCTGAAACCGGTGCAACATTCATTCATCCGTACGATAATTTTAACGTGATATGCGGACAGGGTACAGCTTCACTTGAGCTCATGCAGCAAAACCCTGAGCTTGATATTGTAGTGGCTCCCGTTGGCGGTGGCGGCCTGCTAAGCGGAACGGCTACTTATGTTAAGGGACGATACCCAAACGTGCAGGTTTTCGGAGCCGAACCCCTTAACGCCGACGATGCGCACCGATCGCTGCGCGACCGTACCATTTACCCATCCATTAAGCCCCAAACCATTGCCGATGGATTACTTACATCGTTATCGCCCCTAACATTCAGCATTCTATCTGCACATTGCGATGGAATAATCACTGTTCCCGAACAGCTGATTGTTGAGGCCATGCGTATGGTTTGGGAACGCATGAAGATCATCGTTGAACCATCGTCGGCAGTGCCGGTTGCTGCTATCATGCAAAAGCCCGACTTGTTTAGGGGGAAACGGGTGGGGATAATTATTTCCGGCGGAAATGTTGATTTAGACAGGCTGCCCTGGCAGCGCTAGTTTTGGTTAAGCTCAAGCTCCACCTCAACAGGGTAGTGGTCCGAAAAGGTTACGTGAGGGCTCTGGTAGCCGGTGGTTTTAAAGTGTGAGCTTCGGAGTACGTAATCAATCCGGTACGAGGGCCAAATACCGTTGTAGGTCAGCACAATTCCCGTTCCGGCATCCTTATAGGTGTCGTGCAGCTTCCTGGTTAGCTTGTGGTAGGTGTACGATACGGGGGAATCGTTGAAATCGCCGCAAATCACTATAGGATACGGACAGCTGCGCATATGCTCAACCACCAGGTTAACCTGCCGCGCACGTTTGGTGAAGGCATGTCCCAGCCTGGTGGCCAGGTCTTTTATCTCATCGTAGTTCTTGCTATCCAGTTTGAACTCGTTGCCCATCAGGAAGTTGAAGTTGCGTTCTTTGAGCCGGGTCGATTGCAGATGCAGGTTGTAAACCCTGATGGTATCGGTTCCTTTAACCACATCGGCATACATGCAGGAGTTGAACGAGTTAGGAAACGATATTTCGCCGGTTCGCAAAACCGGCAACCTGGAGAGAATTGCCAATCCATAGGCCGAAGAGGGTCTTTGCAGGATGAAACTGGAATAAACAGGCATACCGGTGAGTTTTTCCACATCCTCGTTGCTCAGCTTACCAGCCTTAACATAGTATTCCTGCAGGCACACAATATCAAAATTGCCCTGCCTGATGTAGCCGAGGATAGATTGAAAGCTTGGAGCGCTCTTAGCCCATGGGTATAGCCTGAAAAGGTTGACGTTGTAGCTGACAATTCGTAAACCGTTCGATTTTTTCGAGGTATCCCTGCCAAAAGGCAGTTGAATAAAGGCATTAAAGTGATTCACACCCAGCAGTATGGCTGCTGCCGAAATGAGCACAGCTCTTTTCCAACGGAAAATCCAGTAAAAAAGAAATATCAGGTTGATGATGAGCAGGAAAGGATAAAACAGGCCATACAGGGCAGCCAGCCAAAAATTCTCAGGATTCACAAAAACGCTGGCATAGGTAAGCACAAGCCCAATGGCTGCCATACTATTTATGACCAGTAGCGTACGGTGTATGATGCGACCTATAAGCATCAGTTGATATTGCGGTTATTTGCCTTAAATAGGATATCCTTTTCCTCTTTGGTGAGGCTATCGTAACCGGAACGGGCTATTTTATCGAGAATGGCATCAATCTGCTTTTGGTTCTGGGTTTTTCGGTAGTTGTACTCGTGGTCGGTTTCCTGTCGGCGGTACGTAACCTTCATCCGCTGCCGTTTAGGCCATTTTATGGAGCCAATCCGGTAGAAGGGCTTAGCCAAATCGGTACCGCGCCTGAGCAATACCACGTAAACAAAACCGAACAAGGCACCTCCTAAGTGCGCAATGTGCCCCCCGGCGTTGGATACCGGGATGCTTATTAAATCAATCAGCACCGTAACAAGGGCCAGGTACTTTAGTCGAACAGGACCCAGGAAAAGCAGGTAAACCGTGAAGTTGGGCTGAAGGGTTACCACTACAATAACCACCGCCAAAACCGCTGCCGATGCACCCAGGGCTACCGAAACATCGGCATAGCCCTTAAAGGGTAGTAGAAGGTTGAATGCCCCAATGTAAAGAATTGCTCCGCTTACCCCTCCAAACAGGTAAACCCAGGTGAGCTGGCGCTGGGCGAAAAAGTACAGGAAAAGCTTCCCAAACCAGTAAAGCCAAAGCACGTTGAAGAGGATATGCAGGAAATCTTCATGGTAAAACATGTAGGTGAGCAGTGTCCAGGGTTTCGTCAAAAGCACCTGCAGGTTGGCCGGCACTGCCAGGTTTCCTGTAATCCAGTCCGATGGGTTTCCAGCCATGAACTGAAACACCCGCATCAACCCGAAAACTAAAAAAACACCCAGGTTGATGTAGATGAGTCGGGTTAGCGTACTTCCTGTCCGGAACGAGTCCTTTATTTCATCCCAAATTGTCATCTTGCCAAGTGTTTTAAGCACATTACGATTGAAAGTTTACTGACTAAGGTAAAGTTAACAGTCTTTTGCTAAACAGCGGCTTTAGTAAAATATATCCTTTCGGGTTTGCCAGTACTTTATCAGAATAAAACCGAAGATCATTCCACCCAGATGTGCAAAGTGGGCAATGCTGCTGCCGGGCTGTGTAAGTCCAAGGTATAGTTCCAAACCACCGTAAATAATCACCATCCATTTGGCTTTTATGGGAATTGGAGGGAAGAGCAGCATAAGAATGGTGTTTGGGAAAAGCACCCCAAAGGCAAGCAGCACTCCGTAAACCGCCCCCGATGCACCCACTGTGGGAATGTTTTGCTGCAGCTCAATGAGCCGACGGGTGAACTCTGTTGCCTGCTCAACATACACCGGGCTGTTTGGGAACAGGCGCCATTTGTCCAGAAACTCATCGTAAAGCTGGTTGTAGTACTCCGGAAAATGCCTGGTTACAAACGCAGCAAATGTTTCGGGCGAGGCGGTGTTGAGCATGGCCACGGCATCGCGCTGAATGGCAACAATATGCAGGTAGTTTACCAGCATGTGAATGGCAATGGCTCCTAAGCCAGTTACCATGTAGTACACAAAAAACCTTCGGCTTCCCCATACCTGTTCCAAAATGCGGCCAAACATCCACAACGCAAACATGTTGAAGAAGAGGTGGAAAACCCCACCGTGCATGAACATGTGGGTGATGATCTGGTATGGACGGAATAATGGCGAACCAGGTGTGTAAACACCAAGCACCTTGTTTAGGTCTATGCCAAAGGTACCTCCAACAACCCAGGTGACTACCAGCATCACCACGTTAATCATGATCAGGTTCATGACCACCGGGGGAGTACTGCTAAAAATTCCTCGATTTCCGTAGCTCATCGTTTCTGTTTTTCTATTGTGTAAACACTGCAACTCAGGAATGGTTTACAAACCCTTACCTGAATCGTTTTTCAATCTCATCAAGTTCAATCAGGGTGACAATTTTTTTGCCGTCGGGGGTGAGGTTGGGTTCACGACAGGCAAACAGCTTGTCAACAATTTCCTGCATCTCAAACTGGCTCAACGGTTTGTTATACCCAATGGCCGATGCTTTGGCCATGGTTAGGGCGATCCGGTGGTGAGCATCATTAAAGGGCACGGCCTGGTTCTCGTGCATGATTGCCAAAAGGTTCTCCACCAGCTTTGCGGGGTCGGTTACCGTTGAGCTAACCGGCATGCTGTTTATGCTGATGGTGTTGTGCTTCAGATTGCTTATTTCAAGTCCCAGCTCGGACAGCTCCTGAGCATTGCTCATGATCAACTCAAAATCAGCCGGCGATAGCTCGATGGCCTGCGGGTATAGCTCTCGCTGTCCTACGTTTACCGCACTTTGAATTCCATCAATATACTGCTCGTATAGAATTCGTTCATGGGCTCTTTTCTGGTCAATTACCATTAACCCCGATTTAACCGTAGTAAGAATATATTTGCCCTTGAACTGGTAAAAACGGCTGGTGTTTTCCGGGGCTTTGCCCATCATCCCTTCCGACTCAAAGGTCTCAATCCTCGACTGGATTGGGTTTGGCTCCTGCGGAAGTTCATTGTAAAGTTGCTCCCACCCGGTAACCGAATCTCTGTGGTGAACAAAGCTCTGTTTCCTGCCCTGTGTCTCCTCATCAAAGGGATTATAGGAGGGGTCAACATCTATGGTAGGCATTGTAACCGGTGCGTTTTTGGGTAGGTAGGGTATGTTGAACCCGGGTGCCGACTCAAAATCGATGGGGGGAACGATTGAGAACTTTCCCAACGACTCCCTAACCGCAGCGTGCAGAATCTGCCAGATCATCTGCTCATCCTCAAACTTAATCTCGGTTTTGGTGGGATGAATATTTACATCGATGCTTTGAGGATTGATATCGAAGAAGATGAAGTAAGATGGATAGGTATCGGGTGGCAGCAGACGGTGATAGGCATTCATGATGGCCTTGTGCAGGAATGGGTTTTTCATGAACCGGCCATTCACAAAAAAGAACTGCTCGCCGGTGCTCTTCCTTGCCCCTTCGGGCTTACCAATATACCCTCCAATGTTAACTACCGAGGTTTGCGTGGCGCAGTCAATCAGCAGCTGGTTTATGGCTTTTCCAAAAAGCCCCACAATACGTTGCTTTAAGCCCGAAGGGGCAAGACGGTAAAGCTCCGAACCGTTGTGCGAAAGGCTGAATGCCACCTCGGGAAATGCCAGCGCCACACGCTGGAACTCGGTGATTATATGCTTAAGCTCCACCGAGTCGCTTTTCAGGAATTTACGCCGTGCGGGTACGTTAAAGAAAAGGTTTTTTACGGTGATTTGAGTACCCACCGGGCAACCCACGGGTTGATGGCTAACCACTTCCGATGCCGAGATACAAACTTCGGTCCCAACCTCGTCCACCGCACGCCGGGTGCGGAGCTCCACCTCGGCAACCGAAGCAATGGAGGCCAGCGCCTCGCCCCGGAAACCCATGGTTCGTATGTTGAATAGGTCGGCCGCTTCGCGAATTTTTGATGTAGCATGGCGCTCAAAGCACAGCCGGGCATCGGTTTCCGACATACCCATGCCGTCGTCTATCACCTGAATCAGGCTTTTGCCGCCATCGCGAACCAGCAGATTGATACTCCGCGCTCCCGCATCGATGGAGTTCTCAAGTAGTTCCTTAACCACCGATGCAGGGCGTTGAACCACCTCGCCGGCAGCTATCTGGTTGGCAATGGAATCGGGCAGAAGCTGGATTACGTCGGCCATACTAACGGAAAAACAGGAAGTAGCTGATTAAAAGTAGTATGAACAGGATGATGAGAATCCTGATGTTCGACTGGCGGCTTGCCGAGAGCTTTCGCTTCCGGGCATTATGGAACTGCCCCTTTATGGTAGGAACAAAGGGTTTATCCTTATCGGTAAGCCCCAGCTCCTTTCGGATACGCTCCTCGCGCTCGCGCATCTCCTCCTTCTGCTCACTATAGTAAATGGGTTTATAGCGAAACCCCTTGGGCTTTGGTGTGCTAAACAACTTGAATCCAGCCATTTTTTCTCTCCGTTTACCATACAAAGTTAGCCAATTATCCTTAGCATTCTATCTTTTTATCATTTCGGCTCTTGCCTGAAACTTAAAAAGTCGTAAATTTCAATGGATTAGATTTAAAACGCGTTATTACGTAGATATTATTTGGCTACGTTTATGAATAAAACATTGTTTCGTAGTATGAAAAGTCTGAAGCCCTTTGTGCCAATTTCGTTCTTTATATTCTTTTTTTTGGGTTGCACCAAGAATATTGAGCCTTTGCCGGATTCGGTAGATTTAAAGCCATCTATCTCACTTCCTTTGGGCATTGGCGCTTTTAATCTCTCTAAGAATTTGGCAACCTATGGAAGCCCTGTAGTTAACCTTACCGAGAATGTTCCCGAATGGGCAACCTACGGATATGTTTACATTCAGGACACTTTTGCGCTGAACCTAACCGAGGTGTATAACCAAACCGATGTGATCAGCTACCTGATGTTCCGGGTAAATATCTGGAATGAGTTTCCATTAGCAGGAAATGCTCAGGTTTGGTTTCTCAACGAGTCGCAGCAACGAATCGATTCCCTCTTTTCGCCTACTCCGGCAGCGGTACCTGCAGCCGAAATATACTCTAACGGTAACGTGGTGGGTACCAAGTTTGAATCGTATAAAATTACTTTCGACGCATCGCGAATCGATTTGCTCAGGAATGCCAGCAGTGTGGTGGTAAGGGCAGGGTTACTGGTAACCGAAGAGGGCATTACCGAACAGAATGTTCAGTACTTCGACCGGTACACCCTAAAAGTGCAGCTGGCTGCCCGCGCCGATTTTTGGCTAAAGCTTAACCCGTAATCCTATGTTAAATAGGTTCTTTCTAATTCTTGTGCTTGCAGCTTGTGTAGCTGCCTCGCCTGCACAGCAGAGCAACTCGATGTTCCTGATGCACCGCATACCCCAGTCGAACTTTACAAATCCTGCCGTTCAAATTGATTGCCCAATATACGTGGGGTTACCGTTGCTGTCGTCGCTTCACCTGAATTTAAACTCCACAGGTTTTGCCTATAACGATATTGCTACCGGTTCACCATCAGCCAATCTTCCGGCTCTTGTTTCGCAGATGCATAGCTGGGACTACCTTTCAGGTGAGATCCATTACACTCCCTTATCGTTTGGTTTCATGTACGACAACGATCGCTATTTCAACTTTGCATGGACCGAGAGGGTTGAAACAAAGCTTTTTGTTTCCAAGCGGCTGATGTCGCTTTTTGCCAATGGTAACACCCAGTACGTTGGGCCCGGACTAACCACATCGAATCCCGGGGTGAATGGTTTCTACTACCGGGAGCTATCGTTTGGCTACGCCAGGCGTATGCAAGCTCACCTGCTGGTTGGTGCGCATGCCAAGCTGCTGTTCGGCCTTGCCGGCCTTTTTACCCGCAGGAATAGGATAGATATTGAGGTAAATCCCCTTACCCACAATATTGATGCTACCTGGAGCCCTAGGGTCGATGTGGCTTACCCACTTTCGGTCTCCACCGATGCAACAGGCAATGTTACCGGCGTGTCGGCCGGGCAGTTCAGCCCCCTGCCATTCTTTCTGAACTTTAGCAATCCCGGCTTGGCCTTCGATGTGGGCTTCATCAAACACGGCGATCCCATAACCTGGAGTGGCAGTGTGCTGGACTTGGGTTTTATCTGGTGGTTGAAGCAAACAACCCGATTCAACAATAATGGGCATTTTGTTTACCGAGGTGCCACCCCGTCCGATCTTGCTAACCCAGGTGCATACATCGACATGTTGGTCGACTCCATCAACAACCAGTTGCAGTTTAGCTATGCCAAATCGGGGTTTGTAACCCTGTTAAACCCCAAGGCCTTTCTGGGCGCATCGTATAGCATATCGCCGCGCTTGCAGGCGGCTGGGCATCTGAGGACGGAGTGGTATCCGGGTCGCCCGGTTATAGGACTTACCCTATCGGCTACAGCCCTCGCCAGGAAGGGTAGCTCGCTATCGCTCACCTATTCCATTCTGAGCGGTTCCTTTGCTAACATCGGTGCCGCCTTTAACATTGGGGGCGAACGGTTTCAGTTCTACATGCTATCCGATAACCTGCTGGCCCCCTTTTACCCGGAGAGGGTAAGAAATGCCAACTTAAGGTTTGGCTTTAACCTTTTCTGGGGTTGCACGCAAAAGAAAAAGAAGGTGAACGTACCCGCCTCAACCGGTTGTGGCTGTTTTTGGAACTGGAACCTCAACGAAAAGCGTAAGCATCATGGGGTAAAATAGCTGAGGGTTTATAGCTGTTGGACAAATGCGACTGGCAGGTTGCCATTCCGAAAATATCATTACGTTAACCTCACGCGTCAAAAGAAGACGTGCGGGAACGGCTGCGTATATGAAACGTTTGGCATTTCAAGGCACTTTCCTGTCAAGTTACAACTACTTTTGAGACGAGCCAAAACGTTCGATAATCCGCTGACTGCCAAATGTTTTATATACGATGTTGGCAACTGTAGTTCTTTTGTCATTTATTAATCTTTATCCAATACGAACCACCATGTTTCTCTACACCTCTTAGATTCTCATGATTCCAAATCGGAGAAATCAAATCAGAAAGTTCTTTGTCTTCAAAAATGAAATAGTTTGGTAAAATCGTGTAGTATTTTTCAGGGTTTGCTAATAGATACATTGCTAATCCATATTGTTCAGAATAAAATCTATCGCACATAAATTGAGGATAGTCATAGGGCAAATATATATCGTGAATATGAACAATCACTCCTTTTTTCAACCTTGGTAGAATCTCCAAATAAAAGACCATTGAATCAGAATTCGGCAAAATCCTATGAGAATTATCCACAAAGAGAATGTCATTTTCATTTAACTCTTCTAAAATATTAAAGTCAATATTCTCAAAAGGTTCTCTTATCACCTTATCAGCCAAATTGTCAATCTCTGCACGAGGCATAGGGTCAATCGAGACAATTTGAGTATCTATATTTTGCTCATTTTTTGCTTTAAATGCAACTTTTGTCGAGTTACCCGAACCTATCTCGATGTATTTTTTAGGTTTAAACTCTGAAATCAATGTATAAATCCCAATAATATCAAGACCTGGCAAGAATCCGTTATTCCATGATGGTTTGTTTGAATCAGTCTCTTTATTCGAATCTTGAATTGACCATAGTTTATCCTTGTACGACAAGGCTTTTCCAATCAAATCTTTGTAGTTATCACGATTTGAATCAATAATCTTATATAAATCCTGATGGGCTGGTTTTCCATGTCCATATCGTGGTTTGAAATCTACTTTATACTCAAGAAATAAATTTTGAAATTTTGGGTTCAGAAATCTGTAAATCTGTTTTATCATATTTTAAAGTTTAATCTGTTGATGTGTCGTTTTTACTATGGTTGCCAACATACTTATATGTCTCATAAAATCATTCTTTTATAAAATGGAGGATAGGTCTGTTTTATTATTGTCTTAAACAAATTTAAAACAAACTTTTACAAATCATCAATCGGGACTTTTAATTTTTTGTAAGCTGTTCTGCAAAACATGTGTGTATATTTCTGTTGTTTTACTACTCTTCTGCCCATGCTGCATATTACAAGTTGCTGGCGTATGAATGAGGAAGACATACCCCCTATGTACTCAGGGGTTTGGCAATACAAGCTTTGCGCATATTGCCAACCGCCAACCATTAACTACCAGCGCACCTTTCGCTCCAGTCATGTCCGCGCTGTCGGGCTGAGCGGAGTCGAAGCATCTCCCCCTTTCACCCCTGGACACCGCCCGGGGTGACCCGCTCAAGGCTATCAACCAAACCTACCCTTGGCTTAGGATTTCGGCGTTGCGATGCAACGGTTCGGGCAGGTTATTTGGGGTGGCTCATGCGAGCATCGCTTATTTGATGGGCTTAAGCAGCCAATGGCTAAAGTCATGTGCTAGAGGGTTGCTTAAAAATTGTATGAGCATCTAAAAACCATCAACCACCACCTATAAACGAACAATCACCAACGTTCCTCCCTTGCTTTTTCCTTTTACATTCTTACACCCAAAGAATCAATTTGCCTGTCACGTTAATGATTATATATGTGACATTTTGGCCGCCCGGGGTGAGTGGAACACTATTTGTTTGCATAACCTGGAATTCTATTGAAATAAAAAATTCGATATATGAGTAAAAAGCATAAAAAGGAGGAGTTTGAACAGGAGCAAGCTGCTGAGAAGGTAAATGCTAC
This sequence comes from uncultured Bacteroidales bacterium, assembly GCA_937926785.1. Lineage (GTDB taxonomy): Bacteria > Bacteroidota > Bacteroidia > Bacteroidales > Tenuifilaceae > Tenuifilum. The sequence continues at coordinate 11,619 of CALBBQ010000030.1, forward strand.
CGAAACAGCTGAAAGTAATGCACAATCCGAAACAGAGGGGCAAACCCAGAAACAAAAGGCTGAAGAACCTCAAACCGATAGGGTAGGAGAGCTTACCCAGCAGCTTGAGGAGATGAAGGATAAATACCTGCGGTTAACGGCCGAGTTCGACAACTACCGCAAGCGTACCCTGAAGGAAAAGGCCGATTTGCTCAGGTATGCATCGGAGGAGGTTCTAAAGGATCTACTTCCGGTGATTGATGACTTAGACCGTGCACTAAAGGCCATAGAAACCGCTAACGATATTGGTTCGGTAAAAGAAGGCATTTCGCTCATTGTGAACAAGTTCAACGATTTTCTGAAGGCAAAGGGCGTTAAGGAGATTGAAGCCGTTGGTCAGGAACTGGATACCGATTTGCATGAGGCTATCACCAAAATACCCGTACAGGATGATGCCCAGAAAGGGAAAATTGTGGATGTAATCCAGAAAGGTTACCTGCTGCACGACAAGGTGATGCGCTACTCAAAAGTGGTGGTTGGGGAGTAAACTGAATGGCTATGACAACCAAACGTGATTACTACGAAATACTTGGCGTACCGAGGAATGCCACCAAGGATGAGATAAAAAAGGCTTACCGGCAGATGGCCATTAAGTACCATCCCGATAAAAACCCGGGCAACAAGGAGGCCGAAGAAAAGTTTAAAGAGGCAGCCGAGGCATACGAAGTGCTCAGCGATGACAACAAGCGTGCCCGGTACGACCAGTTTGGCCATGCGGGAATGGGCAATGGTGCTGGTGGTGGTTTCTCGCACGACTGGACAATAGAGGATATTTTTGCCCAGTTTGGCGATATTTTTGGCGGACATTTTGGCAGTTTTGGTGGATTTGGCGGTTTTGGCGGCAGTGGCCGCTCTTCGCGCCGAACCAACAGGGGTACCGACCTGCGGGTTAAGGTGAAGCTATCGCTGAACGATATTGCCAATGGGGTGGAGAAAAAGATCAAGGTAAACAAGTACGTATCTTGTAAGTCGTGCGGGGGAAGCGGTGCGGCTGGTGGCTCATCGTACAGCACATGTTCAACCTGCAGGGGCTCGGGCTATGTAACCCGGGTTACCAATACCTTACTCGGTCAGATGCAAACCACCTCGCCCTGCCCCACCTGTAATGGCGAGGGTAAGGTGATTACCAACAAGTGCGTAGCTTGCGGAGGCGAGGGAGTGGTTCGCGAGGATGAAATCATCACCGTGAAAATACCTGCCGGCGTAGCCGAGGGTATGCAGCTTAACGTACAGGGCAAGGGTAACGCCGCTCGCCGTGGTGGTGTACCCGGCGATTTGCTTGTGATGATTGAGGAGGAGAAGCATCCCAACCTGGTACGCGATGGTAACGACCTGATATATAACCTGAACATCAGCATTCCCGATGCCATCCTTGGTTCAGCGGTGGAGATCCCGACCGTGGACGGAAAGGTGAAGATAAAGATTGAACCCGGAACGCAGCCCGGAAAAATACTCCGGTTACGCGGAAAGGGATTGCCCGAGGTGAACAGCTACCAACGGGGCGACTTGCTGGTAGCCGTAAACGTGTATATTCCTAAAAACCTTTCGCGTGAAGAAAAGTCCATTTTCGAGAAGCTGGCCAAATCGCCCAGCTTTACTCCCAACCCCAACGAAACGGGTTCAATTTTCGACCGGATGCGCGGCATGTTTGAATAGAGCAACTGGTAGGCCAGACACAGTAGAATTTATCTATGATTATTAATAAGTAAGGTGGGACAGTAGGAAAAGATTAATACTGTTGCTTCGCTAGTATCTATGGTTTCTGCATATCCTTTACATCAATCTTGGGGTATCATTCTGCTGGTAAGTCAACATGCAACCTAAATGTACCCAAACTTATCGGCAATGTAGGTAAGATACCATGAGAGCAGAAAAGCAATAACGGGAGCTATAAGCCACATCAGGAAAAACTTTCGAACTGCCGTTTTCCGGAATATATTCCTTGGGCCGAGGCGTGCAACGCCAATGCCCAGAATGGCTCCCACATTCAGCTGTACCAGCGAGGTGGGAATGCCCTTAACCAGCGATGCTGCCAGGAGCAGCGAGGCCGAAACCACTGCTATGATCACCGCTTCGATTCGGCCGAACATGAACAGCTCCTTCCCCGTATTTTTAAGTATCTTCTCGCCAAACACAGAACTGCCAATGCCAAAGCTGGGGGCTACAATCATGGTTGACATGATCATGATGAGCATTAACACTCGGCCTCCCTGGTTTCCCATGCCCAGCTCATTCATGGTCATGGAGGTCAGTGGCCCACTGGCATTTGCCACGTTGTTGGCACCAATGGAAAATGCTACGTAAAGCGAGGCAAAAATGATGGCTCCGCGTAGCATGTAGTGATCGTTTATTCGACTGGATATGGTGAAACCCCTGCGGCGCAGCGGGGTGTAAATGTACTTGCCTATAACCAGGCAGATGATGAATGCAATGATCGGAAGTATAAACCAGGTGGGGATTACCTCGGTAAACAACCTTTTGGAGTTGAATTCATGAAAATAGATGCCCGGAGCCAGTATGGCTAATACAGTGGATTGGCTTGTAGATTGGGGGACTCCAAAAAGGTTGGCTACTAATAGAGAAATGGATACCGAAAACAGAATGATGGACACCTGCGCATAGTTCATGAGCTCCGGGTTTATCAAACCTTTGCCCACTGTTTCGGAGGTTGCCTTCCCGGCAATTATGGCACCCAAAAAAACCATCAACCCAAAAAGTGCGGGTATAGAGGTTTTCCGGAGTACATTGGCGCCAAATGCCACCGAAAAGGCAGGGCCTGTTCCACTACCACCCATGTTAATGGCCAGGAACATGGATATCAGGAAAGGTACGATGAAGTGGCTGTTTACCAGTGAGTCCATTTGCGGCATGTTGTAAAAGCAAACCCAAAAGTAATTCTTTTTGTTATTTAAAAACCCTACTGGCAGGGGGTGCTTGATAAATATCAACGCGAATAAGAATAAGACCTACCGGTATGTGTCGGTGGGTCAAATCAATGCGTATTTATGTCTAAATTACGGTGTAAATATCGGGTAGGTTGCGGCCCAAGCCATCGTAATCCAACCCGTAGCCTACTATGAACTCGTTGGGAATGCTCCGGCCAATGTAATCAATTTTAATTTTACCCTTGTAGGCTTCGGGCTTGAAGAGTAATGTAGCTACAACTATCTGCCTTGGGCTGAGCTTTGTAAGCTCTTCGTGAAGCTTGGTTAGGGTAATACCAGTATCTACAATATCTTCAAGGATGATGACTGTTCGGCCCGTAATACCCTCATTTAAACCTAGTAGTTGGTTAACCTTTCCGGTGGTTGAGGTACCCTGGTACGACGATAGTTTAATAAACGATATTTCACATGGAAACGTAATGCGTTTCAGTAAATCGGCGGTAAACATAAAAGAACCATTGAGGACGCTTAAGAATAGGGGGATATCCTTGTTCCTGCCAAAATCGTGGTTAATTTTTGAGGCAAGCAGGTCGATGTCGCTCTGTATCTCCGCCTCGGGGTAGCTTAACCTAAACTCTTTATCCTTTAGCTTAACCTGTTTCATGGTTCCCATTTTTTGAAATAAAACGCAAAGTTAGCTCGATTTTCGGATAAAGGGAACGATACGATAAAAAATCCCCATTCCTTTTGGGGAATGGGGATTAAAACGGGCAAGGTAGCAGCTATGCGTTTTTGAATGCTTGTTTCCCGGCGAACTTTGCAGCGCTTCCCAGTTCCCGCTCAATGCGCATCAGCTGGTTAAACTTTTCGATACGCTCGCCGCGGCAACCGCTACCGGTTTTCAAGTGACCGGCGTTTACAGCCACGGTCAGGTCGGCAATAAACGTGTCGATGGTTTCGCCGCTGCGGTGCGATACAAAGGCGTTGTACCCGTTGCGGTAAGCCATCTCAATGGTTTCCAGGGTTTCGGTTACGGTTCCGATCTGGTTAAGCTTAATGAGGATAGAGTTGGCAACCCCTTTTGCAATGCCCTGTTCAAGAATAGCCTTATTGGTGCAGAAGATATCGTCGCCCACCAGCTCAATTCCTGAGCCAAGCAGCTGGGTGAGGTTGTGCCAGCCTTCCCAGTCGTTTTCGGCCAGCCCATCCTCAATCAGCACAATGGGGTACTGCTTCACCCAGCTTTCCCAAAGCTTGATGAGGTCATCGCTGGATATAAGTTTACCCGTGCTTTTAAACATCTTGTACTTACCATCCTCCCAGAGTTCGCTGGCTGCGGGGTCGAGGCAGATGCTAACCTGCTCGCCGGGTTTATAGCCTGCCTTGGATATGGCTTCCAGAATAACCTCAACCGCCTCGTCGTTGGACTTGAGGTCGGGGGCAAATCCACCCTCATCGCCAACGCCCGTACTGTAGCCTTTGGCTTTGAGCACACCTTTCAGCGTGTGGAATACCTCAATGCCCATTCGGATTGATTCTGCAAAGCTGCTGGCGCCGTGGGGTGCAATCATAAACTCCTGAAAGTCCACATTGTTATCGGCGTGCTTGCCACCGTTGATGATATTCATGCAGGGTACCGGCATGAGATGCGCGTTGCTTCCCCCCAGGTAGTGGTATAAGGGGATTCCCATGCTTAGAGCTTCGGCGCGGGCGTATGCCATGGATACCGCCAGTATGGCATTTGCTCCAAGCTTCGACTTGTTGGGTGTTCCATCCAGCCCAATGAGGAAGTAGTCCAGTTCCCGCTGGCTGGCAAAACTTCTGCCTATCAGCTCGTTGGCAATGGTCTCGTTAACATTTTCCACTGCTTTGAGTACACCTTTGCCGCCATATCGTTTCTTGTCGCCATCGCGAAGCTCGGTTGCCTCGCGTTCACCTGTTGAAGCCCCACTGGGGACCATTGCACGGGCAGTTGTTCCGTCGCTCAGGGTTAAGTCCACCTCAACGGTTGGGTTTCCTCTTGAGTCGAGGATTTCCATTGCTCTGATATCAAAAATTTCCATAGCTTGATGTTTTAGGGTTACTATATCTGATTAATTAACTCCTGAAGTTTCTCAATATCACTGTCCAGCTGCGTTGCAACAGAATTAGGCAGGAGGCCGTACCCCTTTAGCCCTTTTGATGTGCTATCGCACAGCACTTCCCACATTTTGGTCTTCTGTGCCCTTATGATATGCGAGAGGTTATGAGCTTTCACTTTGAGCTGGTACTTATGGAAAAGTATCGATAATTGATGTTTTGCCCTCCCAAGTGCAGTGAGGATTCGCTGTTTTTCTTCTTCATTTAGATCGACAACTATTTTGTAAGCGGTCAGATTTGTAGGATAGGTGAGCTCCTTCTCCAGCTCATTGAGTAAATTTTCAACTATGAAAAGCGATGAGGATAGAGATCGCCTGTGATTATCGGGTAGTATTGATATGTTCATTGTAATTTGCTGATAGTTAAAGATACACCGAAAAAAAATAAGGTGAAACAAATTTGTAGGTTTTCTTTTATGCCTTGTAACTTGAGAATCGCTAAATTGTTTAAATAACCCCAATCAGGATTTCTAAAGAAATTACATGACCAGCCAGCGGGAAGTTGAAATGTCTCCCACTCGCGTAGCGTGTGGAAAACGATAAGCATTCAGCTACTTACGAGCAATCAGCACGTTACACTTAGCGTTTTCACTAACCTTGTCGGTTACATGCCCCAGGTCGTTGCCCCATAGCCCGGAGTGCCCCTTGCAGCCCATTACAATCAGGTCAACACCTTTTTTTTCGGCAAACTCAACGATAAGCTTAGCGGGATTTCCTTGCAGGTGGGCATACTCAATATCAACACCCAGCTCCTTGGACATCAGCCCAAGCTCTTTTTTCAGCTTGGCCGAGAACTTTTCAATCGATTTGGTTTCCTCATCAATTTCGGCAACGGTTTCGTGGTAGTAGGGTCTGAAACCGCCAACCCACAGCGCTACCAGTCGTGCTTTTAGGCATTTTGCCAGATGTGCAGCATTGTTCAGCGCTATTTTGGCACCATCGGAGCCATCGTAGGCCACCAAAATGTGTTTGTACATAGCTATCGTCTCCTTATGATTAAGTTTCTACTTGGTCGTTTTCTACGTTTAATCAGGTATAATCTGCCCCATGCGGTCATGGTGTTGAAGGCGGGTTGGAAAAATCGTTGGGCAATGAGCGTAGGAATGATTGCACTGAGAATGACAACAGTAACCAGAATGGTGTATTGTTTCTGGTCGATGATGTGGTTATTCAATCCAAACAGTGCCGATATAGTACCAAAAGTAAGCCCTGTGGCCATAAGCAGCGTGGTGTATGATGCCTCGCGCTTACGCATGTGGAATGCCCTTGAAAAGGGGTAAACTCCGATAACCTTGGTGAAAATTTTAGCAATCAGAAATACGATAATTATCCCCAACGAAAACCAAATAACCGGCAGCGATACATAAAGTCCAGCTTTAATAAAGTAAAATGGGGTAAAGATGGTAAATGCTATGGTTCGCATGCGATCGACCAGCGTTTTATCGCGGACGAATACCCCTGCCACTACCAGTCCGATGAGGTATGCCGGAAGCACCGCTTCGCTTTTTGCGGTTGTGGCCAACCCGCCAAGGAAAAATAGAACAAGAAGGATGAACTTTACCTCGGGTTGGCTAACCTTGTTTGAGCCTAACTTTCCGATCAGGTATTTTGTCCAGCGAGGCATAAACCAAAGCATAATGCTGAGAATAACCACAAACACCACCATCCATACGTTAAAATCGGCAAACAGGATTCCCAGAGCCAACACGGTGCCAAAATCTGTAATGAAACAGGCTGCAAGAATCATCTTGCCCAGCGAGGTTTCACTCAATCTTTTCTCTATCATCACTGCATAAACCACTGCCACCGAGGTTGTGGAAAGCGCTATTCCGGCTATCTGTGCCTGATGTAACCCCCAACCGAATAAATGTTGAGCAATTAGCCAGACGCTTAAAAAAGGAATTAGGAACGATAGTATTCCTATGGTAAGGCTTGCTCGTAGGTTTGCTCTTAGCGAGGCTGGATCAATTTCGGCTCCGGCCAAAAAGGTTAAAACTCCGCTTCCCAGCATGGCAAGAAAATCAATCCACTGAGTGGTACCATAAATCCCTAAAAAATTTCCGGCAATAACTCCCACAAGTATCTCCACTAACGCCACCGAAATCCCAATTCTAATAGAAATCAGGCTGGCTAAAAAGGCTAAACCCATCCATATAGCCGCTACAATCCAAATGTTATCCATAACAGTTTAATTAGTTGATAGTAGTTCCAAGCCAATGCATAGAGTTTATGAAAGCAGCAAGTGCTTGGTTGGTTACCAGGGTATAGGCAGGGAGGCCGCTTAACTTGCAAATCAGCCGAAATACCGGTATAATTTAAGAAGATTTTTTTCATGAATGCTGATGATTACAAACTCTTAAGGTTTTGTAGGGGTCATCAGCTTTTTGTAGAAGCAGTTTAAGGCGAACCCCATCGCCTATGCAAGTATGGGAAAATATCATTGAAAAGCAAAATTTTTTTTGATAAAAAATGTTTTATTCCTGCCCGGTGGCATCTAAATCAATTTTTACTTAAATTTGATAACAAGCCCATTGCTCCAAGGTAATGCTTGCATCAAAGATCAACGGAGTTTTATTGGCCTGGTTGATGTTTTTTGTTCTCCAAGGCATTGTTACCTGCTACTCTCAGGTTACTGAACGGGCTGTGGGCGGAGGTGGTGCAGCACTAGGGCAAACATGGATATGCTTGAAAACACCATGGGCCGGCGTTCAAAACCCTGCGGCGTTAGCATATAGCAGAGCTACCTGGGCAGGGGTTCACCATGAAAATCGGTTCATGCTCAAGGAGCTTGGGGTTAGTAGTGTAAATACCTTGATGCCGGTAAAACCTGGTACTTTTGGATTTTCCGTTTCACATTTCGGTTTCACAGGTTTTAGCTTCACCCATGCCGGATTGGGGTATGGGATGTACTTAGGCACCCGGGTTACCGCCGGGGTTGGCCTTAACCTGTTCAGAATGCAGCTACCTGACGAGTACCGCAGCGCAAATGCTTTTTTGGTTGAGGGTGGAGTTCATTACATGCCCACCAGCAGGCTTACAATAGGCGCTTACCTGTTCAACCCAACCCACTCAGAATTCGATAATCTGGGCGATATTCCGGTTACTTTGGGTATTGGGCTGGCATACCATCCATCGGAAAATATCCTTTTGACTATTCAGGTTGATGACGACACCCAACGATTGCCTGCCTTACGCGGGGGAATTGAGTACCGGCTCGTGAACAAAACTGCTTTTCGTTTGGGTTACTCATCCCTGAGCCCTGAGGGTATTACCGCCGGAGTAGGCTTTCCAGTAGGTTCCTTTACCATCGATTTCAGCCTAAGTCATCATCAAACCCTGGGCTTCACGCCAAAACTATCCGTTTCGTATGTTTTTACCAAAAAAACTGGTTTAACCGAATGACCCTTAGGCAATTCCTTGCTCTGCTCTCACTAACCGTATTCGCAACCTGGGCTAAAGCCCAGCAAATGGCCGACATACAGCAGGTAGTTTCCGAAATAGTTGAGGAGTTTACCGCGCGTTCCGATATTGAACAGGACTACACCGAGCTGGTGGAGGATTTATTGCAGTTAGCCGAGAATCCCATAAACCTGAATGCTGCCCGCAAATCTGAGCTGCAGCAGCTGTTCTTCCTGAGCGATTTTCAGATTGAGAGCCTACTGAACTATCGCGACTCAACCGGAAAAATTCTCAGCGTTTACGAACTGCAGCTGGTCCCGGGTTTCGACCTGGTTGATGTGGAGCGCATAATGCCATTTGTTGTTGCTGGCGATTTTGTACCACCCATTAATGCAAATGATTTTGCCAGCGGAAAACACGATTTTTCGACCCGAGTCAAAACTCTGCTGGAGACACCTGTAGGTTACACCCCTCAATACTCAGGCACAGGAAGATATTTAGGAAGCAAACCTGCCCTATACTCACGTTACCGCTACAAGGCACGAAAGCTTCAGGTTGGCCTAACGGCCGAAAAGGATGCCGGCGAACCCTTTTTTGATGGGACTTTTCCTTTAGGTTTCGATTACCTTTCGGGGTTCGTTCAGGTTAACGATATAGGTCATATCAAGCGAGTGGTGGTTGGCGATTACCGTGCCGAGTTTGGACAGGGTGTTACCTTCTGGAATAGCCTGAATTTCGGCAAATCGGCCTATGTGATGGGTTTACATAAGCGGGCTCGGGGTGTTGTTCCGCATTCATCAGCCTATGAATCGCTCTACCTGAGAGGTGCCGGAATCAATCTAAACTATAAACAGGTAGATGTTAGCCTTTTTGGTTCCTACCAAAAAGTTGATGCCAACCTGATTGATACCCTCGAGTCGAGTGAGCTCGCATTTACATCGCTACCGGAAACCGGCTACCACCGTACGCTTTCCGAAATTCAAAACCGCCGTACCCTGCCCGAAGCGGTTGCGGGTGGCAATATCACTTTAAACCTGAACAGGTTGAAAATTGGGACAACCTTTGTTTACAACCATATTCATGGCGATAACCGAAAAAGTTTGCCTGTTTACAGCTTGACCTCCGTTTTAACCGAAAAGTTTGCGTGGGGCCTTAATGCCGATTACTACTACCACCAGCATTTGTTTTTTAGTGAGTTTGGCTTTGAACTGCTTACCCGTCAACTTGCTGCTCTGGCTGGCGGACAATTTAAACTGAGCAATCGGGTACAGCTATCGGTTTTGGGGCGGAGCTACGGTACGACATTCGATTCCCGCTACACAGCTGCCCTTGCCGAGGGCTCTGGAACAACCAACGAGCAGGGGGTGCTCATGGGAATCAATCTGCTTGCCGCAAAGGGTTGGAGAATTTCCGGGTATGTTGACCTGTTTCGTTTTCCCTGGATGCGGTACGGGGTTTACTCGCCCTCATCTGGCCGGGATCTGCTTTTTCAGTCGGAACACGCTTTTAGCCGCACCTTTCAGGTATTACTCCGCTACCGCTTTAAGCAGGCTGAGCGCAACATGAGCGGCAGCAGCTTACCGGTTATACCCGTAGTGTCGGAGTTCAGGCAGGGTTTCCGAACCCAACTGGTGTACTCTCCATCGCCGCAAGCTCAGCTTAAGACAAATCTTGAGATTTCGGCTTACCGGACCGATAGCCTGCAGGCCAACGAATTTGGCTACCTAATGGCTCAGGATGTCAACGTAAACCTGCAGCGACTTCCGCTCGCAGTAAGGTTCAGGTTTGCCATTTTCGACACAAAATCGTGGAATACTCGTATTTACTCTTACGAGAGCGACATGCTGTACTCCTTTACCGTTCCGGCGTACTATTCCAGCGGTACACGTTTAATGATGATGCTAAAGTACAGCCCTGCTAAAAGTGTAGATATCTGGCTGCGTTATGCGCAAACATACTTTAGCAGCATGAGCAATGTGGGTTCCGGTGCCGATATGATAAACGGAAATACCCGAACCGAGATCAAGGCAATGGTTAGGGTTAAGTTTTAGTTTTCTTTTGTGCCTGCAATCAGTTCAAAAGGCCTGTTGTTGATGTTCACAGTGCCAAGGCCCTCACGAACAACGTCTTTACCAGTGGGCCTGATAAGAAAGCTATCGATATAAACATCGCCGCTTTTGGGGAGGAGTGGGGCTACGGAGATGCTTAAAAAATCATCCGCACGGTTCAGCTTTAAATCATACTCCACCAGCGCCCAGCTTCCGTAAAAGGCTTTTGTGTGCTCCATGAAACCAAAACCATACCATGCTTCCCACTTTCCTTCCTCATTGCCGGTAACTATCTCCACCCGGTTACGGGGTACTATATCCTGTTTCATGTTGCTTACCCAAAATGCGATGGTAATCTCGTTCGACGTGTTGCCTGGCAACCTTCCATTGAAAAGATTGGTATAGCCTCGCTGGTTTAGCTTCAATGCACCCTTACCCGAGAGTGCCGTAGGCGATATGTCGTTTTCGTAGTCCTGGAAAAACATTCCGGTTTGTGTACAATCGGCGGGGTGCTTGGCTTTTGCCAAGTATTCGCTTTTAAAGTTTTGATGCATACTGGCCAGCTCATCAATGGTTAACCGTCGTAGCTCGAGCCCCCAAATGGTATCCAGCAAGGTTGATACGGATACAATTCGGCGTTCGTTCTCGCTGATCCTATCGCATGCGGGGTCAACAAGCAGCAGGATATCTTTTTTAGAGTAGTATTTCAAAACAGGGTAAACCTGCAGGGGTTCCATAACCAGGTTGAGGTTCTCAACGCATCGCCAAACCGATGAGCGGCTGGTGTAGGTGGCGTTTAGCGGTAAACCGGTGAACTGTGAAAAGGCATACACCTTTACCACCCTCTCGTTGCACGCCGGTTCGCGCCAGTAATTCTCGCTTCCAATGCTGAAAAAGGGAATGGGCATGATGGTTTGAAACTCTTCAACGTTAATATTTGGCTTTGCCTTGGCGTGAAAGGCGTAATCGAGTTCAGGCAGCCTGTTGTTGATGTAGTGCTTTTGCGAGTGGCTGTGAAACCATGCATCGTAGGCCAGTACTGCTAAGGGTAAAATCACAAATATCCTGTAAACGGATTTGGCATTTTTCATCTTTTGCCATAACAGGTAGAACACCACAATGTTAAGCATGTAAAAGAACAGCCAGGCAAACCTCCCAATTCCACGGAACTGACGGATTGGACCAAGGTATTCCAGCAGGAATTCCAGCCTGAAAATGAAGGGTATGCCAAACGAGAAGAGCAGTAGTAAAACCGATAACCAGAAAAACTGGTTTAGTAAGGGCACATCGGTAACCGAAAAGGCTTTAATCCACTCACGTTTTAAGATCTTTTTGATAGAGTTGAAGAGTAAAACTGCGAAACCCACAACCGACACCATCCCTACATAGGCAATACCTTCCCACGGTACGGTTCGGATCTTAACCATGCTGGTAAGCCAGCTCCAGTAGCGACGGCCTGGCGATAGAAAAACCGATTCAGGGTAGGCCCGGTAAACCAAAAACCCCCACGGCCAGGTGGTGCGATCCTCAACCTGATCGAGGTAAAGAATGGTTAACGGAACCATAATCAAAGGAACCATAACCTGAAGAGCGATGTGAAGCCAGTTGGCCTTCCAGCTGAAGCTGTTGCTCCAGGGTTTCTGCCATAGCCAGTAGGCAGCAATCATGACCATGTAAAAGGTGAAGAAGTACCCGTGGGTAATGGATGCCCAAAGGGAAACCAGAAGGGTTAGAATGGTTACCGGCAAGCTTCGTTTCTGGTCAAATTTCAGAATTAGGAGTATGAAAAGGGGGATGACAAGGGTATAGCTAAGAGCAAAGTGCCCACCAAGCCGGTCGATTTGCGGCGAAAGGAATGTAAGCCCCACTGCTAAAACCAACGAGTACCAGATGGGTAGATTCAGGTGTCTGAATATGAGATGGATAACCAGAACAGTAAGAGCAATGCTAAGCAGTATGAGCAGGTTATGAATGGCCACGGTGTATGGGCTGATATCGTAGATATTTTGAGAGATGAACTTGATGGTGTTGCTCACCATGGGTTGCGATCCTGCAAAAAAGATGCTCTCGCCAAAGGGATAGTTCATGCAGCTGGAGTGCAGATAGCCGCTATCGTGTTTAATGTGGTAGAAGGTGGCGTAGTAGTCCTTGGCACCATCGCCGCTGCCGGCAAAGTAACGATGATTGATGTTGTGAACCACATTACCTGCAAACAGGAAGGTGAACAGCAATCCGGTTGCCGTAACAGCAAGGTGCTCGATAACTTTCTTCATCCGCTAGTCGTTTATTTCCCTGAACGAGAAGCCCAGCTTTAGCAGGTTGTTGGGCTTAATCAGCTCCTTTAGCTTTTCGTCGGCAACCATGTTTAGGTTTTTGTTGGCCTCAAAAATATCGATACCCTTGCTACGCATCTCCTGTGCCAGTATGGCAGCATGATTAAAGCCAATGAGTGGCAGCAGAGCGGTTGTGATTGATGGATTGTGCAGCAGCTGTGAGGCCGATTTTTCGGTATCTATCTCTACTCCGCTTAGCATAAAACTAGCCAGGCTTTGGTTTGCTGCTATAAGTAGTTTCAGCGAGTCGATCATGGCATGTCCGATGATAGGTAGGTAAGCGTTGAGGTCAAGAGCGCCTTGACCGGCAAGGTTCGATATCAGCATATCGTTTGCATAAACCCGGTGGGCAATACTAACTGCAAACTCAGGAATTACAGGGTTAACCTTGCCGGGCATGATGGAGCTGCCTACCTGTCGTTTGGGAATGCGAAGTGCATTACCTGCAACATCGGAAGCCAGCAACCTGATATCCGCTGCCATCTTCTCAAGGTTTACGGCATGTGCTTTAAGTATGGCATGAACCTCCACAAACGAGTCGAGGTTAGCCGTGGCGTCGTTCAGGTTCTCGCTGCGGGTGAAGGGGTATCCGGTAAGCAGCTGCAGGTGTTTCACCACCTCCATCACGTAATAGCGGGGTGTGCCCACTGCCGTTCCAATGGCACCGCCACCCAGGTTTACAACCTTGATGCGTTCAAAGCATTTTGAAACCCGCCACCAGTCGCGCGATAGGGCTTCGCTATAGGTGCTGAACAGTTGCCCGTACGACGATGGAACAGCTGCCTGAAGTTGGGTGTAGCCTATGCGGAGCGAGTTTCGGTGTTGCTTTTCGATGTTCTCAATGGCTTGGCGGGTGTTGTTAATCATCTCCTCGAGCAGGGTAAGCAGCCTAACCACTGCTACTTTGAGTGCAGTTGGCACCACATCGTTGGTGCTTTGGTAGATGTTTGCCTGCTCTATTGGGTCGATGTACCCGTAATCGCCAGGCTTACGGCCAAGCCGAACCAGTGCCGCATTGGCAATGATCTCATTCACATTCATGTTGATGCTGGTGCCTGCACCACCTTGTATGGCAGGAACAATAAAGCTATCGAAGTACAACCCTTTGTGAACGTCGCCGGCTACGGATAGAAGAGCGCCAACAACTTCTTCTGGGATAAAGGTGTGGTTCACGGGCATAAGATTTTCTTCCCTAAGCGCCTTTACCATATCGGAGTAGGTGAAGTAACAGGCCTGTTTAACCAGTCCCATGGCCTGGTACCACTCAATGTGAAAAGGAGTGGTATCGGGGAAATTTTCCCTGGCCCTGGCAGAGTGGATACCGAACAGCGCATCGGCAGGCAGCTGCATTTGGCCAAGGTAATCGGTTTCGGTACGGCTGGGCATCTACTTCCTTTTTATGAATTCTACCTGGTAAACCTTGCTCCAAAGCTTACCAGTTACAAATATGCGGTTGCGTTCGGAATCGTAAGCTATTCCGTTAAGCACATCCTCTTTTCCGTTTCGGTCGGTTGCTTTCAGCAACCCTTTCATGTCGATATTCCCCTCCACTGCACCGGTTTCAGGATTAATGATAACGATACGGTCGGTTAGGTAAACGTTGGCATATATTTTTCCGTTGATGTACTCCAGCTCGTTGAGCATTTTAACCGGGCCGTTATCATCGTAAACATCAAGACGACGAAGTTCGCTGAACCCATTGGGTTCTCTGAAGTATAGGGTGTAGGAACCGTCGCTCATGATGAGCTCGCTGCCATTGGTGGTTAACCCCCATCCCTGGGTGGTGTACGCAAATGTGTTCAATGTTCGGAACGAGGTGGCATCGTAAACAAAGCCAACGCCGTTGGTCCATGTCAGCTGATATATTTTGCCGTTGAGCAGAGCTATCCCCTCGCCAAAGTATTCGCGGCTGAGGTTCACGCTCTGCAAAATTTTCCCGCTTTCCAGCTCCACCTTTCTTAAGCTCGATGCTCCTTGCTGGCCGGTTCCCTCATACAGGAAACCATTGTCAAACAAAAATCCCTGAGTGTAGGCTTCGGGGTCGTGGGGGTAGGTTTTTATCACCCTATACGTGTACTCAGTTGGTTTAAAGTCCGACTTTAACCTAACGGTTGTTGACGCAGTTTGCCTGCGCCCCGCTTTCCATGCCACTGCATTTAGCTGAATGGTTCCGGGTTTTCCGGCTTCGGTTTGCAAGGAGAATGTTAAAGCCGATGCAGCCTGCCACCGCTCGCCATTGCGGTAAAGGATGATTGAATCGGGTTTAATGGTGTCGGTTAGCTTGATTTCGAAATCAATCTTTTGCCCAGTGGCAAACAGCTCACCACTCGTGGGCCTGTCGAACCTGATAAGCTGCAGCGGTTTTTGGGAAACGTCTCCAAGGGTATCGGGCTGTTGCTCCTTGCTCCCGTTGGTGCAGGCAAACAGGGTAAGTAGAGAAAAAGTTATGCAATGTAAACGCATATAGTAAACAATTAAATTCTAAAAATTCGTCGAAAAATATTATTCTTTGAGTACCTCTTCAGAATGCGTTTTTCAGAAATCCAAGCAGGTTCCTCGGGGCATAGCATCCTAAAAACGGCATCCCAACCCGGAAAGCCGCCCAGGTTTCGGTCGTCAATAAAGATATCCACATCGAGCTTGCGGGGAGTGTCGTCGTCAGGTTGCTCCTCAGGGTGGTTGCGGTTAACAGCGTAAAACTCAACCCCATTCTGCCGGCAAAATTTCACGGCTTCGTCCAGAAGTTTGCCGGTTCGCACGGTCCAAAGAATCAGTACAAAACCCCGTTGCTGAAGCTCTTTTAACGTTTCAAAGGCAAAAAGCATGGGCTTGCCCACTGCGGGATACTCATTTTCCACAATGGTTCCATCAAAATCAACAGCAACGCGAAGCATGCAAATTTGGTGTTTAAAAATCTACATCAAAACTACAAAAAATTATGGTTTAGGTTGATATTAAATTACGCTTCAAAACCGCTGGCTCACCTAAATGATTCTTTGAACAGGTTTTTGAAGAGTTTTTTAAACAAAGCAGGATTCCCATTTGTTATTTAGATAACAAATGAGTTTAACATGAAAACGATAAAGATTAACCTGCAAACAATGCAGCAAGTTGTTGGTGAGTGGATGAACCGTAATGCATACACCGCTCTCCGGGTAAGCCTTGGGGTGGTTTTTTTCTGGTTTGGCTTTCTGAAATTTTTTCCGGATGTGAGCCCCGCCCAAGATGTTGCCATTAGAACTATCGGCGTGATGACCTTTGGTTTGATTCCTGAAAAGATTTCGATTTTTCTGCTGGCCATTTGGGAATGTGCAATAGGATTAGGATTCCTGACCGGTCTGTTTCAACGTTTTACTCTGCTCCTGCTGTTCGGGCAGATGTTAGGAACCTTTACCCCCCTGTTTTTCTTTACGGGAGAGGTTTTCAGAATTGCACCCGTGGTTCCAACCCTTGAGGGGCAGTACATCATTAAAAACATCGTGATTGTTAGCGCCGGTTTTGTGATTGGAGCTAAAGTGCTCAGGAAGAATTAGGTGTTCAGCAGTTGGTTTAACCTATCAACCAAGCACCACCCACCAAACTATGATGAGGTAGTAGAAGCATCTCAGCCCCTATTACTCCCTTAACGCCTCTTGGTATGTCTTACTGCGTTGCGCTGCAACGGTTTGGTCTGGTTCATTGGGGTGGCTCATGCGTGCATCGCTTAAATTGGCTGGCTCAGGTACCCCATGACTGCAGTCATGGGGTGTAGGGTTGCCGAAAGATACCCCGAACATCTAAAACCCACCAACTATTAGCTATCAAATCTACTATCAATGAACAAAGAACTTTCTTAGCCGGGAGATAAGGTTCGTTTACTCCAGCACCTCCATACCAACAATTAGGACGGCGAGCTTTAGCCGTTCCGTCCAGTTGCCGGGGAGTACCAGGTGATGGTTCCCAAATGGCGTTTCGGTAAAGTACCGCCCAGCCGATTCCTTAATTTTTGCCTTAAGCTGGGTTCGGCAGGCATTTCTGTTCTTCGGGTGGTCGGTTACCTCGGCCAAGGTTATAAACATTCGGTTTAGGGTGTTATCGAACCGGAAAATGGTAACTTCCTCTCCTTTTAGATGCCCGGCCAGGGAGTAACCTTTGCCGGTTTCGAAGTGGCTGTCAATTTTGAAGTTAATGAGGTGATTTACCGGTGCTGTGCAGTGTGCCAGAAGTACTTCAGAGCCATCAGCAAAAGCAATGTTTGCCATCCACGGAATGGCATTGCATACCTCAGCAGAGAGCATCATGGCTGCTGCGCTGCAGATGTCGGCCTCACAGGCCGATGGTATTCCGTCGTAGTTGAGCTTGGCAAGGGCAAGGCAAGCCGTGTGCCCCGTTTTATTGACTAACGGGAAGCACTCCACAGCTACAGCGTTTAGCCGGTAAAAGGGAACCAGTGAGGCAAGCCCTTCATAAATCTTCCCGCTTTCCACCAGTTCCTGGCGGTCGCCGGCCATTCCGAACAGCGAGGCGAAATCGGGCGATACCTGTTGTATTTCGTTAAACATGATGTCGTCCCAGCTTATATCTACCTGCTCAATGCCCAGCTTGCTGTGGAGCAGGTAAGGGCTGATGCTGCTGGCAACCAGCCATGGCGAAGAGTTTCCCACCACTCCTAACCGCTGACCGTGTAAATTCCGAATACCCCGGTGTGCATGGTAATACTCGGTTAGCACGTCGGCTGTGGCAGGGTCGTCGGCATTGAGTAGTATGCTTCTGATGTTGTGTTGGTTCATCCAGGCCTTTACCTCGGTGGCTGCAGCCCATGAGTTCCCCTCGGCCGAGGCCAGCAGCAGGTAGAACCGGTACTCCTGAACCGATTCAATGGCCAAATGCTCCGAACCACCGGTGATGAACATCAGCACATCGGGTTTATCGTTCACAAACTCCATCTCGTCGGGATTGAACAACCCCATGTACTTCTTTTTGGCTCTGTCGAATACCGATATCTCTGCTGATGGGAATGCAAGTAGCTTTACCCTTAGCCTGTCGCGTATAAAGTTGCTGCTATTCATTGGAAATAAGTGTGTTATTTGAAATGTCAATTCCAAACCTGATGTACTTGAAAACATCCTCCGGGTGGCCGTCAATCTTATTGCTGTTGCGGACATGCCCAAGCCTAACTATCACCGTGTTCAGGTCGGGGATAATGAAGATGTACTGACCAAGCAGGCCACGGGCATACCAAACCTTTAAACCGTCGATGGTAATCATCCACCACTGGTAGCCGTAAAAGTCAACGTACTTATTGTGTTCTGGGTCGAACAGGTAGCTGGCCGGGGTTAACGACTCCTGCAGGTAGGCGGCAGGTACCAGCTGCTCACCGTTCCACTTGCCACCATTCAAAACCAGCTGCCCAAAGCGTGCAAAATCCCTGGCATTGCTGTTAAAACAGCAGAATGCCTTTTCAACCCCGTTCTTGTGATCCAGACACCAAAGTGCGTCGTGTTCGGCACCCACCTTAGTCCAGATTTTTTCTGAGGCGTAGTCGGATAGTGTTTTACCTGTTGCCTTTTCGATAATTAGCGAGAGGAGCTGGGTATCGCCACTGCGGTACTCAAAGGTTTTGCCGGGCTCATTCACCACGTACTGATTGAGCACCAGTCCAGGCAAATTGTTGCCGTAGTAGCCCTTGGTTGTTAGCGAGAATAGGGTGCTGTACGATTCGTCCCAGCTCAGCCCGGAGCTCATGGTCAGGAGGTGCTTTATCGTTATTTTGGATTTATCACCCACCTTAAACTCAGGCAGGTAGTTGCCAATGGGCTCGTCGATGCTTTTAATAGCGCTATCCTGCAGCGCACATCCAACAAGTAGGCTTACTATGCTCTTAGCCATTGAAAACGAGTTGGAGTAGGAGTCCTTTCCGTACCCATCCCAGTACGACTCAAACAGTAGGGATGAATCCTTGATCACCAGGAAGGCTACTGTTCTGAAATCGTTGAAGTATTGGAGCTGCTCCGCGTTGAGCTTGTAGGTATTGTAGGCCGGATGAAGTTTCCAGGGTTGGGCTTCGCCTGCTTTTACGGTTCGGTTATTAAATATCTTGTAGTCGTCAATATTCACTTTTTGGTATATCAGTGCCCTCACAATGTAATGGTTCTGGGGCAAAGCCAGGTAAACTGCCAGGGCCACAACTACTACTATACCAATTACTTTTAGCTTCCTTTTCCAACTCATGGTTTTAGTGTTTAGTTTGATTTGTTAGGCCGAAGTTATAGATACTTTCTTTTAATTTATGATATTTGTTGCCAAATTACTAAATGATGCTAAAAAAAATGAAACGCTTGCCCTATTATTTTTTGTTTTTCGCCTATTTTTTCTCATTCCCGTCTGGCGCTCTTGCCCAAACCGATAGCACACAGGTGGGTATAAACCTCTATGGGCAAACGTTTTTCGATAATAAAGAGTTTACCGGGAATATTAAAAAAGGCTATACCCATCCCGGTTTTTTTCTGCAACCCACATTCAGCGTTAAGGCGAACAGGTATAACATACATGCGGGTTTTCATGCACTATACCTGGCCGGTGCCGATACTCTTGAGCGATTAGTTCCGTTGTTCTCGACGGCCGTGCAGCTATCCGAAAAAGTTACGTTAATTGCAGGAACGCTTTACTCGCACCACAGCCACTACCTTCCCGAGCCGCTTTACAAACCGGAACGTGTTTTCCTGAACCAACCGGAAATCGGAGTGCAGTTCCTTTATGGCGGAGAAAACTCCAAAGCGGATTTGTGGATAAACTGGGAGCGTTACATTAAAATCGGAAGCCCTTTTCAGGAGCAGTTCACGGTTGGTTTTTCGCATCTGTATAAGGATTGGAAAACATCGGATGGTTTCTCGAACGCTTTTCATGCATTGGCCATGCACAAGGGTGGGCAAATAGATAGCACCAATCTGCCCATACAGACATTGGTTAACCTGGGTGTATCGCCTGCGTATCGGCTCAATACGTCAACCCGAACCCTGGTTGCGCTTGCCTCATCCTTCTACTTTTTTGCAAATCTCTCTCCTTCGTACGAAACCGAGTACAAAGTGGGTTTTGCAGCCCATCCCAGGTTGCTGATTCATCGCGGTAGCACAACCATGGAGCTTGGCCAGTGGATATCAGATGGGTTTATTAACCCACGGGGCGAGGAGCTTTACGGCTCGCTCTCCACTATTGGTTCTGAGTTTAATGAGCGAAATCGAATGCTCACCACCCTAAGCATTGAGTACCAAAAGCAAATTGCTGCTGACTTTCTTGTTTGCGCCAATGTAAAGGGTTACTACAATTTAAAGTCTGGGCTCTTGGAGTACAGCTATACCCTCAGGCTGGTATATAACGGGGAGCTCATAGGGTGGAAAAAGAAATAGCCTGAAGGGTTTCAGGCTATTATGTAAATATCAGATTGTTTGTCTCTATTTATTTTCCTTTGGACAGTAGATGTTTACCATCTGCTCGGCGGGTTTGTAGCCCAACTCCAAAGCCTTACGGAAATCGTCGCAGCCGGTTTTGAATTCCTGAACATTCATCTTGGAAATACCCCTGTTATAGTAAGCTTCAGCATTTTTTGGGTCGGCTTTAATAATCATATCATAATCAGGAATGGCCTCCTTGTGGTTCCCCATAATGGCTTTCGATATGGCACGGTTGTAGTAGGCCTGAACGTAGCTTGGGTCAAGCTCAAGTACTTTGTTGAAGTCAACTATGGAGCCTTTGTAATCTTTCAGGAAGGCTTTTGCAACACCTCGACCGTAGTAGGCTTTCATGTAATCGTTCTTAAGCTCAATTGCTTTGTTGAAAGTGATAAGGGCCTGCTTGAATTCCCCCTTGCGAAGCAAAGCGCCGCCTTTTACGCCATAAGCTAAAGGTAGTTTAGGGTTGATGGCTATTGCCTTGTCCAGAACCCGGATTGCGTCGTCGAAACGCTGAACATTGGCGTAGGCATCGCCTAAGTTGTAAAGGGTTTCCTCATCCTTGGGTAAATCTTTGGCTGCGGTTTCTAAGTCGGCTATTGCGCCAGCATAGTCCTGAATTTTCAGCTTAAAAATACCCCGTTTTTTGTAGGCTTCGGGATTAGCATTGGCTCCTTCTATCATCTTGTCGTAATCGGCAATGGCTCCTTTAAAATCGGCCAGGTTAGCTAGCGATTCGCCTCTGCTGTAGAAGGCTTCAAGATTACTACCATCGAGCTCAATGCTGCGGTTGTAATCCTTAATGGCCTGGTCAAACTCCATCAGTGCGGCATTTAGTAATCCGCGCTGGTAATATGCTTGTGAGCTGGAATCGTTTATGGCAATAGCCTTGTTAAGGTCGGCCATGGCCTGGTTGTATAGCTTTTGCTTTCGCTCTGAAATTCCCCGGTAGAGGTAAGGGGCAAACGCCGTGGAATCTATTCCGATAGCGGTAGTGAAATCAGCAATAGCCATTGAATCGTTGTTCAGGGCTGCAAGGGTTATACCTCGCTTGAAGTAGTATTCAAAACGCTTAGGGTTAAGCTTAATAGCACGGTTAAACTTTTCGAGTGCCAGTTCGTATTTTGCCGAATCCATCAGCTGAAGCCCTGCCTGAAAGTTCTTCTCGGCAATTCTGGGTTTCATCAGGAGGTATGAGGCTATGGCAATAATTACTACTCCTGCAAGTAATAATGCTATTCGTTTCATAGGTTATACGTTAAAGAGTTTATCTGTCAAAGTTACACAGTTCTTTTAAAAAATTACTTATTGGCTTCAATAATTAAAGCGCAGTTTAGTTTTGCCACTTCGCGTGCAAAACGCTCATTTTGGTTTGAGGCCAAATCGGTTAGCTTGTGGTAGTTGGGGTCGTCGTGCTGCGAAATGAAGAATAGAGACCTATAACCACGGAGGTAGAAGTTATAGCTATCGCTATATTGCCGGTAGGTGTTGTCGTTAACGGTTTTGAGTAAGGTGTAAAGCGAGCAACTGTTTTGTGCACGTTTTCTGAAATCGGTTGAGTTGGGATAATCTATTATATTCAGGTACCACGAAGTAGAATCGGTAACCGGGCAAAACGAAACCATATCGTTGTTGAGCATAAACTTTACCCTGGACAGGGTATCAGATAGCCTGTTGGTCATGTGTGCGCTTCCGTATAGTCCCAGCTCTTCGGCCGCAAAGGTGGCAAAAACGATGGTAGTTTTGGGTTTAAAACCTGACTGCTTGAGCACGCGGGCCACCTCAAGGGTTACAGCCACACCACTGGCGTTATCGTCGGCTCCCGGAGCAATGTTAAATGGACTTTGGGTCTCGGTACTTCGGAGTATGCAATCGTGGTGCCCGCCCATAATGGTCAAACTGTCGGGGTATTCGTTACCCGGTAGGGCGGCTACAACATTGTACTGCCAGGTTTCGTAGTAGGTCCCTTTATAGGTCAGATTTAAAGGGAATGAGTCGAGCCGGGCGTTGGTGTAGCCGTAACTTTTAAACTTGTTAGCTATAGCCATTGCTACATCGCGGCGGTTATTGGCAAGTGCAAAGCGGGTTGTCATGCCTTCAAGCATGCTAATGGTTGCAGCAATGCTATCGGCCTTAATGTTTCCGATAAGTTGAGTAATTACAGAATCGGGCTTATTGACCTGGGAAATAATTTCATCTTCCTTTGAGCAGGAAACAGCTACCGAAAGAATAGCTAAAGCTATAAATCCCTTTATGGTTAATCGATTTTGAAAATCTACCAGCCTCATTAGTTTTCAGTTTTGGCTATAAAATTAAAGAATCGGAGCAAACCTAACTAATCTAAATGTTAAATTTTGATACCTTTGGGGGCAAAACCTTAAATTGGGAAATAAATAAAAATCACAACCCGATGAAGAATTTCTCACTTAAACAGTATAAACGGTATAACAACCTTATGGGTTGGTTTACCTTTGCCATTGCCACGCTGGTTTATCTGCTAACCATTGAGCCTACCGCCAGTTTCTGGGATTGCAGTGAGTTCATAGCCAGTGGAAATCGTCTGGAGGTAGGACACCCTCCGGGGGCGCCTTTTTTTATGCTTATGGTCCGTTTTTTTACCCTGTTTGCCCCTTCGCCCCAGTGGGTACCCATACTGGCTAATAGCCTGTCGGCGTTGGCAAGCTCGTTTACCATTCTGCTGTTATTCTGGTCCATTACCTACTTAGCCCGCAGGATAGTAAATTCTGATACAAAGGAGTTTACCCTCACTCAGGTAATTCTCATTCTTTCGTCGGGGTTTGTGGGAGCACTAGCCTATACCTTTTCCGATACTTTCTGGTTTTCGGCTGTTGAGGGCGAGGTGTATGCCACCTCATCGCTGTTTACCGCTCTTGTATTTTGGGCCATACTGAAGTGGGAGGAGCAGGCCGATGAGTCCCATGCCAACCGCTGGCTCATCCTCATCGCCTACCTGATGGGCATCTCCATCGGCATTCACCTGCTTAACCTACTTGCCATTCCTGCAATTGCTTTAGTTTACTTTTTCCGTAGGTTTAACTACTCCCTTAAGGGGTTGATTTATACCCTTGCCGTTTCTGCACTGCTTTTGGTAGGGATCATGTATGGGGTTATTCAGGGTTTTGTTGTGTTAGCTTCAAAGATTGAGCTGGTTTTTGTTAACTCATTCGGACTGCCAATCAAATCGGGGGTGATTTTCCTTTTTGTTGCCCTGCTTGGCTCCCTCGCTTATGGTATTTACCTAACGCACAAAAAGGGCAGGGTAATACTGAACACCATATTTGTAGGCCTTACCGTGATGCTGATTGGATATAGCTCCTACGCGGTGATTGTGATTCGCTCGTCGGCAAACCCACCCATGGACCAGAATAGCCCCGACAACATGTTCTCGCTACTTTACTACCTGAACCGCGAGCAGTATGGCGACAGGCCTTTGCTGTACGGGCAGGTGTTCAGCGCACTGCCGGTTGCCCGCGAGGAGGGCGAGCCAACCTATGCACCTAAGGATGGTCGTTACGTGTTTGTCCGTACAAAGGATCGCTACCGATTCGACCCCCAGTTCGAAATGATCTTCCCCAGAATGTGGAACAACGAGGCAAGCCATATAAGTGCCTATAAGAAATGGACAAACTTTGAGGGCAGGCCGGTGAAGCGATTTACCAGAGATAATGTACCTCAAACCATTTATGTACCTACTTTTAGCGAGAATCTCCTTTTCTTTTTCCGATACCAGTTGGGCTTCATGTATTTCCGCTACTTTATGTGGAACTTTGCCGGTAGGCAAAACGACCTTCAAGGGCATGGTGAAGTAACCAAAGGCAACTGGATTAGCGGGATTCCCTTTATTGATAACCCCCGCCTTGGGCCCCAGGATAAGCTGCCGGAAATCTACAGGAATAATAAGGGACATAATCAATACTACCTGCTTCCCCTGCTGCTGGGTATAGCAGGGCTCATCTTCCATTACCGGAAACATAGGAATGATTTCTGGGTAGTGATGACCCTCTTCATCATGACAGGTATTGCCATTGTGGTTTACCTGAATCAAACCCCTTACCAGCCACGTGAACGCGACTATGCCTATGCCGGAAGCTTTTATGCCTTTGCCATGTGGATTGGCTTAGGCGTTCTTGTCGTTTACCAGTTAGTTAAAAAGATTAAAGATCATCCCTACGCTGCGGTTGCCACTGGTGCACTATGTACACTGACAGTGCCTGTTCTTATGGCCTCAGAGAACTGGGACGATCACGACCGATCAGGTAGCTATGTCCCCGCAGATTTTGGTTACAACATGCTCATCGGCTGCAAGCCCAATGCGGTACTGTTTACCTATGGCGATAACGATACCTTCCCGCTATGGTATGCCCAGGAGGTTGAGGGCATCAGAACCGATGTGAGGGTGGCCAACCTGAGCTACCTGCGTGGTGAGTGGTACATTGAGCAGATGCAGCGAAAAGCTTACCAAAGCGATCCTTTACCCTTGCGAATGACCTATGCACAGTATTTCACCGGCGACCGCGATGCCATTGTGGTTTACGATAAGATTAAGGAACCCCTTAACCTCGACCGTATTGTGGACTTTATCCTATCCGATAGCCCCGATAGCAGGATTCAGTCGCCGTTTAACCCCGGAAAAACCATTAACTACATTCCATCAAAGAGTCTCTACCTGCCTATCGATAGGGAAGGGGTACTGCAAAAAGTCGATTTACCTGAGACCTATCGCTCTCGAATCGTCGATACCATGGTTTGGACCTTGAATAGGGACATCGTGCTGAAGGACGGTCAGGTAATTCTGGATCTGCTCGCTACCAACCGCTGGCAGCGACCCATTTACTACGCTACCACAGTGAGCAGCGAGACGTACCTGGGGCTCGATAAGTATTTTCACCTGGAGGGGATGATGTATCGCATCCTGCCCATACAAGCAAAGCGGCAATGGGGTACCGGTGAAGTGAACACCCGCGACATGTGGGAGAATCTAATGGAACGCTATCGTTTCAGAAGCTTAAATGACCCAAAGGTTTACCTCGATGAGAACAAGGTGCGTATCGTATCGAACTATCGCAACCTGTTCGCGCGGCTTGCCAATGCGCTGGTCGATGAGGGCAAGGCCGATTCTGCCATAAAGGTGCTAAACCGTTGCATGGAGCTAATCCCTCCATCAACCGTACCCTTGAACTATTTTGCCCTGCCGATTATTGAGGGCTACTACCGCGCAGGCGATACTGACAGTGCGCTAAAGTACTCTAAGTTGATGATGAAACAGGCAAGCGAGGCGGTTTCGTACATGCTTTATGACCTTAACGATTTCCAGAAGAGCTGGGTGGGGAATGAGCTTCAGCTCAACATGGTAATCCTTTACCAGCTCGCTCAGTTTGCCGAAAACTATGAGCGTGGCGAGCATGCCAAGCAGCTCTCCGAAACTTTCGGTAGGTTTTATTCAGTACTAGAAAAGTAGCTTATGGTAAACCTAAGCCCCCCGCGATTTTTTCAGCGTTTTTTTAAGAATATCATCTGGAACTTTCCCCTCGAGACCGAGGGGATTTTCCTCACGTTCGACGATGGTCCCACGCCAGGCGTTACGCCCTGGGTGCTCGAACAGCTCAGGCTGTATAACGCTAAAGCCACCTTCTTCTGCCTGGCAAAGAACATCGAGATGCACCCCGAAATTTTTAAGACCATAGTCGCAGAGGGGCATGCAGTTGGAAATCATTCTTATAGCCATATTCGGGGTTGGGGTACCGATACCACACAGTACGTTCAGGATATAATATATGCCAACAGCTTTGTTAACAGTAACCTTTATCGTCCGCCCTACGGGCGCATAACACCCCGCCAGTTCAAACTGCTCAGGCATCAGTATAAAATCATCCTGTGGGATGTGCTGAGTATGGACTACAGCCGAAGGGTTTCGCCTCGTAAGGTGTATCGTTTTGTGATGGATAATGCCAAGCCCGGTTCAATAGTAGTTTTTCACGACTCCCTGAAAGCGGAACGTAACCTACGTTACGCTTTACCTCGGGTGCTCGAAAAGTTAACCGAAAAGGGATATGTGTTCAAACCCATTGTAATTCCCTAATGGCAATCTCTCATGAGCAGGATTCTGTTTATTGTCCAGCTGCCACCGCCGGTTCATGGAGCCAGCCTCATGAACAAGCTGGTGTACGATAGGGCAAACCGGAATCCTTCAAATCAGTGCTATCTTGTTAAACTTAATTTTGCCCGCTCGCTCTCCGATTTGCAAAGGTTCAAACCTCGCAAGTTGCTCAGGGCAATTGTTGTTCTGTTTGAGCTCGCATGGAAGCTGCTCAGGTACAGGCCAAATATCATCTACTTTTCAATGGTACCTTTGGGGTTGGTTCTAATTCGCGATAGCTTATACCTGGCAGTGTGCAAACTGTGTTCGCCGGGTACTCGGAAAATTATTCATCTTCATCGCCCCGGGTTGGTCCAGTTCTATCAGAACCGCCGGCTTATCAGGCAAATGTACGGTATTATTTTCCGAAACTGTGAGCTGGTTCATCTTACTCCGCTTTTGGCAAAAAATGAGCTGGAACCGCTAAAATTAGAACGAAGCAAGATCACCGTAATCCCAAATGCCATTGTAAAGGTTAATGATTTTACCCGGCACAAAAAGGATAGGAATAATATCCTTTTCCTATCCAATTTTTTCAGGCATAAGGGTTATCTGGATTTGGTCGATGCATTTGCCATGCTCAGCAAAAAGAATCCGGAGCTCTCGCTCACGCTTGCGGGAGCATTTGTATCTGAACCCGACCGCGAAGAGCTGATCCAAAGAATTCAAATGCACAACATTGCCGATAGGGTGGAGGTGATAGGTCCGGTGTATGGTTCACATCGCTTTGAGCTCTACAGCAGGGCAGGTATTTTTATTCTTCCCTCGCGGATTGAGTACTTTCCGCTGGTCATCCTCGAAGCCATGTCGGAGCGTTGCGTGGTGGTAACCAGTGGCCGGGAAAACCTGAAGGAAACATTCAGGCATGGCCAGCACCTGTTGTTTCTGAACTCTCTTACTCCAAACGCTATAGCCTGCCAAATTGATGAGCTGCTGATGAACCCATCCCTTTATGATGCGGTAAGCCAAGGAGGATTTACTCGTTTCTTGGAGCTGCAAAAGGAGAGCCTGTCAAAGATAGATATGCTTTTTAGCAGCGAGAATGAGGAGTAGCACTACTACACTCTTACCACGTCAATTCCTCGCTCTTCCAAAAGCTTAGCACTGGAATCGGATAAGCCCGTATCGGTGATGAGCTGGTCCACCTGGTCGAGGTGGCATATTCGGCTGAACCCTCGTCGGCCGAACTTTGAGCTGTCGGCCAGCACGATAACTTTCTCCACGCTCCTTATCATTTGCTGGTTAAGCGATGCTTCCAGCGCATTCGTGGTGGTAAGTCCAAAATCGGTATCAATGCCATCTACACCCAGGAAAAGCTTGCTGCAAAGGAAGCCTTCCAGCATCTTTTCGGCGAACGGTCCCACTGCCGATGCCGATGATTGCCTTACCAGGCCACCAAGCTGAATAACCTCAGAAATCCCTTTTACCGCAAGCTCACGTGCAGCCATCAGCGATGCGCACAGGGCGATGATTTTTTTATTTGGCTCGATTTGCCTGGCCAGCTCGTTGATGGTGCTGCCTGAGGCCAGTATAATGCTCTCGCCATCGGAAATGAGGCCGGCAGCGTAAAGCGCAATCCGCCTTTTCTCCTCAACGTAAAGCTGCTCTTTCTCGTTTACATGCCTATCGGCTATGTAAGGGTTTTGAAGCAATGCGCTCCCATGCGACCGGAACAGCAGGTTTTTACTTTCTAGTAGCTTCAAATCCTTTCGGATGGTAACAGCTGAAACCCCCAGCTCATCGCTTAGCTCATTCACCGAGATGTACCCGGTAAGCTTCAGCTTTTCCAGTATTTTCTTGTGGCGCTCAGCCATGCTTGGCATCATATCCCTTGATGTTTTTTCAAACTTAGTAAAAATCTCTTAAATCAAACTACCTAAAATGGTAATTATGCACCAAAATAAGACCAATGCAGCACACTGCCCGTTAACGCAATCTCCTTGCTGAGCATTTTTACCATGGTATCATAATCTTTTGTTTGGTTTCGGTAAATGTATATAAAAATTACGAACGCTTACGATAAATTACAAAAAGTTTTATATTTGCAGGAAATAGGTTTCGAATCATGGCAAATCATTTAAGATTAAGATGTATGAAAAGGGAAGAGATGCTTAACAGGGCTGCCAGCACCAATGAACCATTCGATTTCATTATAATTGGCGGTGGAGCAACGGGTATAGGAATCGCTTTAGAGGCTATTACACGCGGGTACCGCACGCTTCTGCTTGAGAAGAACGATTTCACCAAATCGACCTCGAGCAAGAGTACCAAGCTGGTACATGGCGGCGTCCGATACCTGGCACAGGGCGATATTGCGCTGGTGCGCGAGGCCTGCATTGAACGCGGTAGGTTGCTGAAGAACGCTCCACACCTGGTTAAGAACCAAAGCTTTGTGATACCCACTTTCGGGTGGTTCGATGAGCTGATGTACACGGTTGGACTTACCTTTTACGATATGCTGGCCGGACGTTACAGCTTAGGCCGCTCATTGCGGGTTTCCAAAAGAGAAGCCTTAAGCCATATTCCTACCATCAACCCAAAGCGGCTT
Organism: uncultured Bacteroidales bacterium; assembly: GCA_937926785.1. Taxonomy (GTDB): domain Bacteria; phylum Bacteroidota; class Bacteroidia; order Bacteroidales; family Tenuifilaceae; genus Tenuifilum. The sequence goes on from CALBBQ010000030.1 coordinate 40,593, forward strand.
ACTGCCGGGGTCGTTTACCACGATGGTCAGTTCGACGATTCCCGCCTGGCAATTAACGTTATCCAAACTGCTGTTGAACATGGCGCTATTGTGCTAAACTATATGAACGTAACCAGCCTTACCCATAGCCACACGGGCCTTGTCGATGGGGTAGTGGCTATCGATGCAGAAACCGGGAAAGAATACCGGTTTAAGGCCAAGGCGGTTGTAAACGCCACCGGCGTATTTGCCGATGATATTCTGCAGATGGATACCCCCGGGCAGCCTAAAACCATTGCCCCAAGCCAGGGGGTACACCTGGTGCTTGACCGTAGTTTTCTTCCCGGCAACTATGCCATGATGATTCCCAAAACCGACGACGGTCGGGTTCTGTTTGCCGTGCCCTGGCACAACCGGGTGGTGGTGGGTACTACCGATACCCCAATACCCAACGCGTCGCTTGAGCCGGTAGCCCTGGAGCAGGAGGTTGACTTTATTCTAAACACAGCAGGCCGATACCTGACCAAAGCCCCACAGCGGAGCGATGTGCTCAGCGTTTTTGCTGGACTCCGTCCGTTGGCTGCACCTAAAGGCGATTCCAAAAAAACCAAGGAGATATCGCGCAGCCATAAGATAGTGGTTACCCCCTCGCAGCTTTTTACCATGGTGGGCGGGAAGTGGACAACGTTCCGCCGCATGGCCGAGGACATGGTCAATAGGGTGGAAAAGGTTAAGGGTTGGAACCGTACCAGCTCTAAAACCCGTAACCTCAGGATTCATGGTTATGCCAAAGTGGAGGACTACTCCGACCCCCTCTACGTTTATGGTTCCGATAGGGAAGAGCTCATTCGTTTAAACGAGAGCCTGAACGGCTCCGCTCCCAAGCTGAGCGAATCTCTTAACCTGTATAAGGCACAGGTGATTTGGGCTGTACGTTACGAGATGGCCCGTACCGTTGAGGATGTCCTGGCCCGCCGCACCCGCTCTCTGCTGCTCGATGCCCGCGAGAGCATGCGTATTGCCCCACAGGTGGCTTCCATTATGGCTCAGGAGCTTGGCAAGGATAAGGATTGGGAGAAGCAGCAGGTAGAAAGCTACATGTCTGTTGCACAGAATTACATTCTTAGCTAATTTGTTGTCGCCAAAAATTAATCGTTAACCAGCCAAAACCTTCAATCTGCATGGAAAAGTACATCATGGCCCTTGATCAGGGGACAACCAGTTCCCGTGCTCTGATATTCGACCGTGAGGGGCACATCCGCTCTATGGCTCAAAAGGAGTTCACTCAGATCTTCCCTCAGCCCGGATGGGTGGAGCACGACCCCAACGAGATATGGTCGTCGCAGGTGGCAGTAGCTGCCGAGGCTATGTCAAAGATAGGTATTAACGGGCAAAACCTTCATGCCATAGGCATTACTAACCAGCGCGAAACCACTATTGTTTGGGACCGAACCACCGGCGAGCCCATCTACAACGCCATTGTATGGCAGGATAGGCGTACCTCAGTCCTTTGCGATGAGCTGAAGGAAAAAGGGCTTACCGAGTGGATCAGGCAGAAGACAGGACTGGTTATCGATGCGTACTTTAGCGGCACTAAAGTTAAGTGGATTTTGGACAACGTGCCGGGAGCCCGCCAACGCGCCATGCGGGGAGAGCTGGCATTCGGTACGGTGGATTCATGGTTGGTTTGGAAACTTACACGAGGTCGTACCCATGTCACCGATGTGTCGAACGCTAGCCGCACCATGCTCTTCAACATTAACACCCTGCAGTGGGATACGGAACTGCTGGAGCTACTTCAGATTCCCGAGAGCGTATTGCCGCGCGTTGCCTCATCGAGCGAGATTTACGATTATACCAACACCACCTTCTTTGCCTCAAAGGTTCCCATAGCCGGCATGGCCGGCGACCAGCAAGCCGCCCTGTTCGGACAGATGTGCACCAGCCCCGGAATGGTGAAGAACACCTACGGAACGGGTTGTTTCATACTTATGAACACCGGGGGCAAACCCTTCATTTCCAAGAACAACCTTATTACAACCGTTGCCTGGCAGGTGGACGGCAAAACCAGTTATGCACTTGAGGGGAGCATATTCATTGGTGGCGCTGTGGTACAGTGGCTGCGCGATGGGCTGGGAATCATCAGGTCGAGTGCCGAAGTTGAGGAGCTGGCACGCCAGGTGCCCGACAACGGTGACCTCTACTTTGTTCCAAGCTTCACCGGAATGGGAGCACCCCACTGGGACCAGTATGCCCGGGGCCTCATGGTGGGGATCTCGCGAGGAACCACCCGTGCCCATATAGCGCGTGCCGCGCTGGAAAGCATTGCCTTCCAAACCATGGATGTGCTCGATGTTATGGTTCGCGATACGGGAATCAACCTAACCGAGCTTCGCGTTGACGGCGGCGCCTCGGCTAACAACCTGCTCATGCAGTTCCAAGCCGATGTGTTGGGTACAACCGTTATACGCCCCCGTGTGGTTGAAACCACAGCCATGGGTGCGGCCTACCTTGCCGGCCTGGCAACCGGCTACTGGAACAGCCTCGATGAACTCAGCCGGCTTTGGCTGCTCGATACCCGCTTTACATCCGGCATGTCGCCTCAGGTGTTGGAGGTGATGAAAAGCAAGTGGGCCGATGCTGTGCAGCGCGCCAAGTCGTGGCACCGCTAAACACTCTACAGCTGAATATATTCAGTCTTTCCTTAAAGCGTACACATAGCAAAAACCCCGGCCAGTTAATGGCCGGGGGAAATGTTTAGCTATTCGTAATTTTGATAAACTTCGGGTTGATTTTAACGGTTTGCGGCTTTGCGAAGGCGGGGCTTTTACGCACTACCGTTCATTTGAAAAACCGCACTTCAATTATACAAAAAAACTGTCAACCGAAGCACTGCACCCCCGCTTTTGCAAAACCGCTGTTAGCAGATGGCGTTCTGTCCTCCGTGTCAAGTTGCACTAACCTTTTTTGGTTTGCACTGAACTGTCATAATGCTTGTCTGTCATGGGTTGTGCGGTTGCAAAAAAAATAAAACACC
>CALBBQ010000031.1 GCA_937926785.1 uncultured Bacteroidales bacterium
AAAGCAATGACTTAACAAATGTTTTGAGTGGACTTAGGTTTTGCATATCATTTAGTTTAAGGGTTATGCAGAAACTACTTTTTTGCGAAAACGATTGCGATTTCAAATTTATAGTGGGGAGTTTCTAAAGTCCATTTTTTAGGTTCATCATTAATAACGTTGCAGAAAAAAAGCATTTTGTGGCGATTGCTTAAACCTACATCATATATAAATTTTACTTATGTAAATAACATGTAATCAATAGATTATGTTCGGTTGTTTTATATAAATTTTCAGAGTTAGAAACCAGTGGTATGGTGGTAGGCTTAGAAACTATTTTGGTTTTTAGGTAGGAATAAGTGCGAATCAAAGATAGAGGTTTGAGACTAAATATGGGAGAACTTTTGTATAAGGGGCATTATTCAGTGGAAAGTTGGTTGTTAGGAATTCCAACATTTCAAGACAAGTCTATGGCTTAACCTGGAATCAATTTATCTCAAGTATTATTAATTTCCATTTGTAAAGCCTTTCTATGTGAATTTGCCATCAAGAGTTTAGTTAGTGTTATCCTGTTTTAGTTTTTGCAAAATGATATGGATAAAGAAGTGTACCGAGAGTTCTGTAAAAATTGATTCAGTGAACCTTTTATGTGGGAGCTTGCAGAAGGTTTAGAATCGAAGAATGAAATCGTTGAGATTATCATCGGCTCCGAGTTCAAGCCTTTTTCTGAGCCTATAGCGGCGTTCCTCAACGCCACGGATTGTAATATTCAATAGTGGAGCAATCTCTTTGGAAGATAGGTTAAGTCGAAGGTAGGCACACAGCCTCAAATCGCTGGGAGTAAGAGCTGGATACATTTCCTTTAATCTTTTGAAGAAGTCGTGATGTGCCTGATCAAATAGTTGTTCAAAAATTTTCCAGTCGTGTTCGCTTTCGATATTTTGTGTAATTAATTTAGTAATGCGGTTATAGTACTTATTTGGGATGCGATAGCCAAGTTCGTCTTTTAAGTTTTCTAGTTCAGTAGCAATGTCCTGTAAAAGTTGATTTTTCCTGATTATAGCCATTGTGTTAAGGGCAAGTTGAGAATTTTTGTATTCGATATCTGTCTGGAGTTTTTCATTCTGGAGCTTAATGATGATTTTTTCTTGCTCTTCTTTTTCTCTTTCGATCTTTTCCAGCTCTTCTTTCCTTTTCTGCTCGTATTGCTTTCGAACTTTTCGACGGTACGAAACTCTTGTGAACACAGTGATAGCAATTGCTAATAGTAGGTAAATTAGAAAAGCTTTCCACGATGCCAAAAAGGGTGGTTTTACTTCGATATTAATTTTAGAAGGAGGCGACAGTTGCCCCTTAGGGTTCAGCGTTCGCACTAAAAATTCGTAGTTTCCTGGAGGTAATCGTTTGTAATCGACATTTGTGCTCGTTTCCCAATTACTCCAGCTTTTATCTACCCCTTTGAGTTTATACTGATAGTAATGTTTTATACCGATGATGTCTTTTGAGGTAAAAGAGAATGTCACATTGTTTTTTCTCCAGGGTACAATAAAAATCCCTTTGGAATTCGCTTCGACTATTGTTTTGGTATCAGACCCATTCCAGGCGCTAACTTCAGTTATTGTTGGTTGTTGGTTCGAGTCCGATAGTTTTTGCACTCTATCCAAGTTGAGTAGAGCAAACCCATTATCCAGGCAAAAGAGGTGGGTGCTATCGTTAATGGCCACGATATTTTCATACCCTTCAACAAGTTCAATGCCATATGCATCGGGTATGACTCTGTACAACAGTTTAACTTGTCCATACCGTATCTCAAAAAGTCCCCACTCATCATCTTTAATAAGCCAGTAGAGGCTTCCGGGTAGCGATATGATTGCTTTGCAGGTCTCAAAGCCCTGCAGTTGAATATTCAGATCATTAAATGGAATAAAACGCAGGGAGATATCATCCCATCGAAGTATTCCTTTTTCCGATGGGATAACGATTCTATTTTCCAGCTTGTATATTCTGTTGGTTGAGAAGTTTAGGTTATGCAGAATTCCAATGGTGTCAATTTTCTGAATGTATGAAATATCTCTACTTGCTTGGGCTTTGAAAATACCCGTAACCGTATGTCCTAGCCATATGTAGTTTTGAAAATCAACCTGTAAAAAACGGATAGGAGATAAAAAATTTGGAATAATATTTTCAACCCGTAGTTTCCCCTTTTCAAGCTTGTAGGTTACTAAATTTCTGTATGTGCTTTGTATGTAGAGTTCATGCTCTGAACCTAAACGTTCAAGGTTATACCCTCCGCTAACATTACATATTTTTGTTAAAGTATTGTTTTCATATATATAAGTTCCATTATTTAGTCCAAAGTATAATTTTCCGGCTATTTGTTTGGCAAACCAGCTTTGCCCCTGAGTGCCTTGAATAAGTTTTTTGTTAACAAAGAAATCATTTGGGGTTTGTTCATATTCGTAGATTCCTTGATTAGTAGCCAAGTAAAGTTTCGATTTGAAAAGTGTGCCAGAATAGCAGGCATACTTTTCGCTTTCGTTGATGTAAGTTGTAATAGGAGAGTTAAAACTTATGTAGCTAATCCCTTTATCTTTACCAACCCAAAGGTTGCCAGACGAATCTGCTTCTATTGATAGAATTGTGTTGTTTTGGATTGATTTTGAATCGATATGGTGTAAAATCTTACCATTCTTATTGATAATGTAAATTCCATTTAGAATTGTACCAATTGCTATAAAATCATTTACTGATACTGCAACGTTTGGATTAGATTTTATGAGCTCATTGTCGATATTGGTATTCCATGGGTAAAACGATTTTCCGTCAAACTTGTATAAGCCCATCGTCGTGGTAACAAAAATAGTATCACCTTGAATCACAACCCCCGATTTTACTTCAGTTTGACCAAAGATCTCGCTACCCTTAATAAATGTAAGCCCCGAAGTACTTACCCGATACAATCCACCTTGAATTGACTGGGTAAAAAGTTGATTTCCAACTTCCATTAGCAATAGAACTGAAAAGTTTATGGGTAACCTTTCAACCTTATCGGCCTCGTTTAGATAGTAGATGGTGCCAAAACTTTGAAAAAACACATTCCCCTGGAGGTAAGCTATTCTCCAGAACTCCTCGTTTTTTAGATCCTTTCTGTAGTATTTGGCTAAGGAGATGTAATCTCCTATGCCATTCTCCTTAATTTCGAAGTACCCAAAGTCTTCAAATGTGCCTATGTAGACCCGATTATTTATGGCTAAAACCGATCGAATGGTGGTGTTAGCGGGAAGTGTTTTAAGTCTCCATGTTGCACCATCGTAGTACAAAAGCCCATAATTATTTGCCGAGTAAAGAACATTTTTGTGTCCCATGCAAACGGACCAGTTCTGATTGCCTGCCTGGTAATCCTTTTTATCGTAATTGTAAATGATTAGTGGGTTTTGAGAAAAAAGTGAGAATGGTTGTGTTAAATAAAAAAGAAGCAGGGTACATGGGAGAAGGAGGTTTTTATTAGCCAAAGTGTTCATGAAAACAATTATCTTTAAGCAAATTTAATACTTTTTGCATAAAGATAATAATGTAGAGTAAGTAGTATTATTGTGCAATCACGCCGGAACCCAACAGCTCATCATCTATATACCAGGCAGCAAACTGGCCGGCAGTTATTCCGCGTTGTGGAACTTCAAAAATCAGGTAATAGCCAATATCGGTGTGGTGAAGAGTTGCTTTTTGAAGAGGTTGGCGGTATCTGATCCTTGCAAGCACGCTGAGAGTTTCGCCGGGTTTAACCATTAAATCGGGTCGTACCCAGTGCACCTCATTGGAATTCATATACAGCCCCATACGGTAGAGTCCTGGATGTGATTGTCCCATACCGGCATATACAATGTTGTTTTCAATATCTGTTGCAATAACAAAGAGTGGCTCTGCTTTGCCTCCAACATTCAGCCCTTTTCGTTGGCCAATGGTAAAGAATTGGGCTCCCTGGTGCGTGCCAACAACCTTTCCATCCGAAGGCTTGTAATGAAACGGTGCTGACATTGATATCAAATCATTGTTTTTAATTTCGGGGAGATGTTGGTAAAACTCGGCAGGTATCTCAATGATGTTTCCTTTACGGGCCTTGAGCTTTTGCTGAAGAAAGACGGGTAAATCGACCTTGCCAACAAAACATATGCCCTGGGAGTCTTTGCGTTCAGCAGTGGCTAGACCCAATTCTGCAGCAATCTTTCGAACTTCGGGTTTGTGCAGATGCCCTATTGGAAATAACGCCTTGGCCAGCTGACTTTGGTTGAGCTGGCATAGGAAGTAGCTTTGGTCTTTATTGGAATCAACTCCTGCAAGTAGTTTATAAACGGGTTGGTTATCTATATAAATAACCTCTTTTTGGCTGTAGTGACCGGTTGCCACATACTTTGCGCCAAGCTTTAATGCAGCATCCATAAAGGCATCAAACTTGATTTCGCGGTTGCAAAGCACATCGGGGTTTGGGGTTCGGCCTTTAGAGTACTCATCGAACATGTAATCCACAACTCGTTGCCTGTACTGATCGCTGAGATCAACGAACTCGAACGGAATGTTGAGCTTGCGGGCAACCATTTCGGCGAACTGTTTGTCATCGTCAAACGGGCAATCCCCTTTTAGCACACCGGTTGTATCATGCCAGTTTTTCATGAACATACCAATAACCTCATACCCCTGCTGCTTTAAAAGATAAGCGGCAACGCTTGAGTCAACCCCACCTGACAGACCTACAACAACCCTCTCCATTCTATGCTTTTTAGGAACTCGCAAAATTACTAAATAGCATTCATTTCGCAGTTTTTTTTTAGGATTATAGGAGTTGAATACTAAAATTCTTAAATTTAACATGATAAAAGTTTATGAATGAAGCTAAGTTTAACTTGGTTGCTTCTTTTTTCTGGACTGGTTTCGTTTGCCCAGCGCTATAATATTCAATACATTGGTGTAAAAGATGGCCTTCAGCATTCGTTGGTTACCGGTATTGATCAGGATGCTCAGGGCAGGGTGTGGTTATCCACAGGCGGTGGGCTATGTTCATACAACGGAGTTGATTTTACCTATATAACCACCCGTGATGGGCTAAACTACACCCGGTTAACCGATGTTGTTGTTGAATTGAATGGAAATGTATGGACGAGCTCTGCACATGGAGTTAATTTGATTCGGGGTAGTACAATTACAGGTATCAGCGCCGCGCATTTAGGTGAGGTTACAGCACTAGGTAAATCTGACAAAGGTGTATGGGCGCTTAGCAATAAGGGCGTTTTTAAGATATATCATACCGATTCGGGTTTATTTTATCATTTTTACTCATTACCTTCCAATGTCGGATTGAGTATTAGCCCCATTTTTCAAGATCGTTCAACAACAAGTTTTGTTCATCAAATTAGTTACGACAAGGCGCTCATTGGATACCAAGGTAATCTATACTTGCTAAATGGCGAAAAGATATTTCCTGTCCCAACTGACAATCCACTTGCAATTAATGCAACAACTATGTCGCCAGATGGAACAGTTTATTTGGGTACCTCTTCGGGCTTATACAGGTTTGCTGATGGTAAGCTACTAAGGTACTCTCACGTTGTTGCCGATAATCTTGATATCATTAAGCTTGCTAAAGTAGGAACCCGATTCTGGTTAATTGCCAAAGAGATAGGTGCCGAGGATTATGGGCTATTTTCAATTGATACCCTCAATGGAAGTTTTAAACGAGTGATTACCCCCAGAAACGGGTTGCCCGATATCCCCAGTAAGCTTTTTGTTGATCATGAAGAAAACCTCTGGGTCCTCACTAATAACGGAATTGCAATTATTAAAGGTGAGGCGTTCATAAGTTATACCACTGCCGATGGGCTTGTTGGAAATAAAATCTGGGGTTTATGCAAAACTTACGACGGAGCATTATGGGCAGGAACCATTGGCGAAGGGTTATCTGTTATCACCGACAAAAAAGTACATCAATACACCAAAAAAAATATTTTGCCCGATAACTATGTGGGCAAAATATTTCAATCGTCAGATGGAACAATCTATGTGGGAACAAGTAATGCTGGCCTATGTCGTGCATTCTACAACCCTAAAACCGATAGCTACTCGTTTGTCCGTTTGCCACTTTTGCCCAATGAAAAGCTTCGTATTGATGACATCCTTGAAGATGAGCAGGGACTGCTATGGATAGCCACCTCAAAAGGATTATTTGTAACAAGAAACAAAAGAGACTTTAGATTGATTAAGCTTTTTCCATCCGATACCGGCGGTGTTTTCATTCAAAAACTTTTGTTAGATGATCATCGGCATAGATTATGGATAGGTACTCGTTTCAATGGAATTTTCTATTTGGAGAAAGGTAAAACAGTTCAATTCCCATTGATTTCACCCAGCGAGGAAATATCAACGATAGCTCAGGATCGTGAAGGAAATATATGGTTTGGCACACGAAATAACGGAATTTTCCAATACTCTGAGAAAGGGCTTAAACAGATAAGGGAGGAGCACGGAATTGCTTCAAACCTCATATACATCCTTTATGCCGACAGAGAATCCCTGTGGGTTGGTACTAACCTGGGATTAGATAGAATAAACCTTTCTAGTTTTAGAGATGAACGTCTCGAAGTAAGACACTATGGCCCCGATGAGGGTTTGCCCGATTTAGAAACAAACCTTAACGGGGTGTTAAGCGATGGTGAGAATGGGTTTTGGCTGGCAACCAACGGTGGGTTAGCTCGTTACCAAAAGGAATTTGATAAGCTAAATGCCGTGCCCCCAATAGTAAGCATCTCTGATATAATGCTTCGTTCTCAGAAAACGAATTGGAATTTATATAACGATGTTGTTGACCCCATAACAGGTTTACCCGATAAGCTTAGGTTGCGTTACAACCAAAACCATCTAACCTTTGAATTCATAGGGGTAAGCTTCAAAAATCCCCTGCTCGTAAAGTACGCTTGGTACATGGAGGGGCTAGAGAACAGATGGGTTGAAAGCCGTAACCGGCAAGCAATATACAGCAATCTACCACCTGGAAACACCTACCGTTTTCACCTAAAAGCAGCCAATGCCGATGGGGTTTGGTCAAATGAGGTTGTATCAATACCCATTTACATCGCTCCCCCTTTCTGGTCCACATGGTGGTTCAGGATAGCTGTAATTACTGGTATTGTCGCTCTCACATTTCTTTTCATAAGCCACCGTATTAAATCGCTCAAGGAGAAGCAGGAGGAGCTTGAAGCCATGGTGGAGCAGCGAACCGTTGAACTTAGGGAGCAGCTTGAAATTGTTGATGAAAAGAACCGTCAAATTACCGATAGCATTAAGTATGCTAAGTTTTTGCAAGGTTCTATGCTCCCTTCGTTAGATGATATAAAAAGACATTTTAGCGATGCCTTCGTGTTTTATCGACCAAAGGATTTTGTTAGTGGAGATTTTTACTGGTTCTGCCACAACGATGGATGCTCAATACTTGCCGTAGCCGATTGTACCGGGCATGGTGTGCCTGGTGCCATAGTTAGTGTGATTTGCGAGAATGCACTACGTACCGCTGTGCGCGAGTGTAATTTCCGGAATACATCGGAAATACTGTTGCGAACAAACCAGCACGTAGTTGAGTTTTTCAGCCAGTCACAGAAAAATATTCACGATGGCATGGAGTTGGCTTTAGCCATTATTGACCATAGCACCCTTGAAATGGAGTATAGCGGTGCCAAAATGCCGATATACGTGATTAGCAAAGGCGAACTCATAAAGCTTAAACCAAATATTTATAGAATTGGTTGGGAAATTAGTAAGGTTCAGTACTCATCGCATAAGTTATACTTAAACAAAGATGACATGATTTTTGCCTTTACAGATGGGTTTGGCGACCAGTTTGGTGCCGAAAGTGCCCAAAAGTTTTCCTCATCCAGGTTGAAAGCATTGCTTTATGACAACAGTAGTCAACCTTATTCATACGTCGAACACATATTGGCCATCACGTTTGACCAATGGAAAGGGTTTTACGAACAGCTCGATGATGTTCTGGTTATGGGGGTTAAAGTGTAACCTTTCCGTATCGAACAAATTGTTATAAAATTGGTTTTTATGAACACATCTACATAAATACATTTATAAGATGATTGAAAGAATTGTCCGGTTTAGCCTGCAAAACAAGTTAATAATCATTCTACTAACGCTTACCATTGCTTTTTTTGGCATTTATGCCGTGACTCAGATACCGGTAGGCGCCGTACCCGATATTACAAATAACCAGGTACAAGTTATTACCACAAGCCGTAACCTGTCAACTCAAGATGTTGAGCAGTTTATTACGTACCCTGTTGAGCTGGAAATGTCAAATCTACCGGGAATTAAAGAAATCAGGTCCGTTTCAAAGTTTGGGCTGTCGGTGGTTACAATAGTTTTTGACGACAACCTAGGAACATACCTACCCCGGCAGCTGATTGCAGAAAAGCTGAAGAGTGCAGCGGCCAACATACCACAAGGATTTGGCGAGCCTGATATGGGACCTATAACAACAGGGCTGGGTGAGATTTACCAGTATGTTTTAGACGTTTTACCTGGGTATGAGCAACGTTACTCGATTACCGATTTACGAACAATTCAGGATTGGTTTGTGAAGCGTCAACTTTCAGGCATACCTGGGGTGGTTGAGGTGAATACCTGGGGTGGATTTATGAAGCAGTACGAGGTAGCCGTTGACCCCCAGCGGCTGGCACAGTACAACTTGTCAATTCTGGATGTTCTCAACGCTCTGGAGCAAAATAATGGGGTGGCCGGTGGCGCTTATATTGAACGCGACAACCAGAGTTACTTTGTTAGGGGCGAGGGTCTGCTCAAATCTATACAGGACATTGAACTTATTCCTATAGCCAATCATAAAGGTATTTCCATTCGGGTATCCGATGTTGCAGAGGTTCGGTATGGCCATGCCAACCGGTTTGGTGCCATTACGGCAAACGGCCAGGGCGAGAAGGTCATGGGCCAAATTATGATGCTTAAGAACGCTAACTCCAATAAGGTGATTGAAGCGGTTAAGAAGAGGGTGGCAGAGGTGCAGAAACATCTGCCCGAAGGCATCGTGATCAATCCAATTGTTGAACGCAGCGAGCTCATTTCCAAAACCACTGCTACTATACTGGAGAATCTCATCTTTGGTTGCATCATAGTTTTCCTGGTCGTTCTGCTTGTTTTGGGGAACCTAAGAGCAGCATTGGTAATAGCATCGCTTATACCGTTTTCTCTACTATTTACCATTTCGGTAATGTATATCATGGGTATCGATGCAAACCTGATGAGCCTGGGTGCACTGGACTTTGGTATTATCATAGATGGAGCTGTAATCATTGTTGAGTACATTGCATTGAAGCTAAGCATTCAAGCTCAACAGGTAGCTGATTCCGATAGCGAAGGGAAAAAGTCCATCTTCAACTCAGTGTCGTTTGAGGGGGCTACAAAGATGATGAAGTCCGCAATTTTCGGTCAGTTAATCATACTGATTGTTTTTATACCAATCCTGTCGTTATCGGGGGTCGAAGGGAAAATGTTTCGGCCTATGGCTTTATCGTTCAGCTTTGCACTGCTTGGAGCCATGTTCTTTGGCTTTACCTGGCTACCCGTAGCTTCCGCTTTGTTCATTCGTCCACATGTTACGGAGTGGCCGGTAACCCGTTGGATAATGTGGCTGCTGCAATCGTCGTATAAACCTGTTATTGAATGGGCATATGGCCATAAACGATGGGTGCTTGGGGCAGCATTAGCCATGCTCTTGTTTTCCGGCTGGGTTTTCACCCGCCTGGGTGCGGAGTTTGTTCCCACTCTCGATGAGGGAGATTTTGTGATACAGCCAGTTCTGAAAACCGGAACCTCGCTAACCCGTACTACTGAGCTAACGACCATGATGGAGAAAATCCTCATCGAACGTTTCCCCGAGGTGGATAAAATTGTTAGCCGAATTGGTGCAGCCGAAGTTCCAACAGACCCCATGTCGATGGAAGAAATCGACATGATAATAAAACTAAAACCACGCAAATACTGGGTGAGTGCTAAAGATAAGGAAGAACTTGCGGGCAAGTTTAAGGATGCATTGTCGGTAATACCAAATGTCGAATATGAATTTACACAACCCATTGAGATGCGTTTCAATGAACTTATTACAGGGGTAAGGGCCGATTTAGCCATCAAAATATTTGGTGAGGATCTGGAGATCCTCAATACAAAGGCAGTGGAAGTAAAACGTTTGATAGATGGAGTACCCGGTGCAGCCGATATCATCATGGAAAAAACAGCAGGATTACCTCAAATCAGCATAAAGTATTTCAGAGAAAGGCTTTCGCAGTATGCTGTAACGGTTGATGAACTTAATCGAATAGTTCAAACGGCTTTTGCAGGAACTGTTTCAGGGGTAATGTTTGAGGGTGAAAAACGTTTCGATTTGGTGGTTAGGCTTCCTGATGATTTCAGGCATAGCATAGATAATGTTAAAAATTTAAGCGTAAGGCTGCCAAACGGAGCCATTGTTCCCTTAACCCAGCTCGCCGATATTACATATGCACAGGGTCCTGCAAAAATATCGCGCGATAACACCCATAGGCGCGTGGTGGTTAGTGTGAATGTTCGAAATCGCGACTTGGAATCTGTCGTAAAGGATATACAGAAAATCCTAGATTCTAAACTTACCCTACCTGCTGGCTACTATGTAGAGTATGGTGGACAGTTCGAGAACCTGAGGAATGCTCGCCAAAGGTTGTTGTTTGCTGTTCCTGTGGCACTTGCTCTGATATTCATATTCCTTCATTTTGCTTTTCACTCGCTTAAGGATGCCATTATGGTGTATACAGCAGTTCCCCTATCCGTAATTGGAGGAATTTTAATGTTGTGGCTGCGAGGAATGCCATTCAGTATCTCTGCTGCTGTGGGATTCATTGCGCTTTTTGGAGTAGCAGTACTTAATGGGATAGTGCTTATTGAGCATTTAAAAGAGCTTAAAGAGCAAGGTGTAGAAAACTTGCGTGAACGAATAATGAGAGCCACACGTGACAGACTCCGACCTGTGATGCTTACAGCATCGGCTGCCGCTATGGGATTCCTACCTATGGCCATATCCGCTTCGGCTGGTGCCGAAGTGCAACGCCCATTGGCTACCGTTGTTATTGGTGGGCTAATTACCTCAACCTTGCTCACCATGGTTGCACTACCTTTGCTGTACTCTGTTTTTGAGAGTTTTGAAGGTTTAAAGTTCTGGAAGTTTAATCGTAAGTTATAAATTCTATAAAACCCAAACCAATGTCAACAATCAGAAAATATTTACTTTTTTTGTGGTTACCAATAGTGCTTTCATGTTCAGGTAACAGTAATGAAAAAGTGGCTGAAACTTCTGAAAAAGGCGATTCCTTAGTAATCGTTTCAATTGCTCAGTTTGAAGCGATGAAGATGCAACTTGGTGATGCGAAAAAATCTAAGTTTAACGAATGGATTACAGCACAAGGAGTTATTGAGCCCAAGCCAGATGGTTTGGCACAAGTTACATCTCCAATCAATGGAGTAGTTAAGAGCATCAGATTTTCCCCATCGGCAAGGGTGCATAAAGGACAAGTAATCATTACCATAGAGGGGCCCGAGATAGTAAACTTGCAAACCATGTTTGTGGAGGCATACAATCAGCATAAAGTAGCTCGGGCAAACTTTGAACGGCTTTCAAATCTTGCAGGCGAATCTTTTACTTCCAGAAAAGAGCTAGAACAGGCCGAAGGAGAGTATCGCATTCTTGAAGCGAAAAAGGAATCATATGCTTTGCTGCTCAAAAGACTCGGTCTTAAAGCTGAGAACGTGCTAAATGGACAGCTCAGCGATGAGGCTTATCTATACTCACCTATAGATGGTGTAGTATCAAAAAACTATGTTTCGCTTGGTAAGGCTGTAACTACAAATGAGCCTTTGGCTGAGTTAATAAACGTCCAAAACCTTCAACTTAAGTTTTACGCTTTCATTGAGCAAGTAGTAAACCTTAAGCCCGGTCAACGAGTTGACATTTTCATTCCACACGAAAAAAAGATACTAAAAGGAACCGTTACCCTAGTTGGTGCTGATGCCAATACCGAAAACAGAGCCGTGGAGTGCTATGCTTCAATAGATGATAGGGCTGGATTAGACTTAGTAAACGGCATGTTGGTGCATGTCAGGATATACACTAACAGCATTGAAGGATGGGCTTTGCCAGCTTCAGCATTGCACATTGTAAATAACAGGAAAATTGCATATGTGCTAGTTTCTCGCGATTCAATGGGGTACAAATTTAAGATGCAAGCGCTGCAGTTAGGTGTTGTGAATGATAGTATTGTGCAGGTTTATGATTCAACCTTACGGAATGTTCTCGTAAATGGCGGATACGAAGTAACCCAAACGGAATAGAAGCACTGCTGAACAAGATGAGTAGTTTTGGGTTACTTCCTAAGAAACACTTTTCAAGCCCGTGCTAACAAAACCAAAGGTATCTAACCTATTACTATTTCTTTTTCTTTTCCCGCTAATCTCAAAAACGGGAGACTCTCTTTTTCATCACCACCATACGCATTATTGTGATCATGGCTGTGCCGCGCAGCTGAGTGATTATCATGAAACATGTTTGGTTTTCCAGTATGAACTTACAGTTTTTTCACCTCATTGCAAGTTGCCGGTTTTGTCGGTATATGTGTCTGTAACATCTTTTGTAGCAGATAAGTTGCTTAGCTATACTGGGAGTAGCATTCCTGATTTAACAAACCCGCGTGGGCCACCTCTAGATAGCATATAATTTTCACATTAAACTTTTTTCTAAGTCATTTCTTCGTATCAGAAATCATTTATCCTGATTTTCTGGTATTTAGTTAATCTTAACACGATAATAATTATCTACAGCCATGAGAATAGTAAAACTCATTCCATTATATATCCTATTGTTTACCGGTGTTTTGAATGCTCAAAACACGATAAAAGGAATTGTGACAGATGAAAAAAACTCACCCATTCATGGGGCAAATGTGTATATCCCCATTTTAGTAAAAGGAGCCACAACGAATATTAATGGCGAATACGAACTCACTCGAATACCAAACGGACGTTTCGATTTGCAGGTTTCTCATATTGGTTACGCCAACCAAATTATATCAGTCAATTTTACCGGTGGTGAGACAATTTTAAATGTCAATCTGGAACAAGCAAGCATCGAGGCTGAATCTGTTGTGGTTTCGGCGGGTTATGGCTCAACACAACATCAAAACGCGGTAAAAATTGATGTTGTGCGTTTGAATGAGCGGCATAAAATGCCATCGCCAAATTTTATGGAGACTCTTACCATGGTTCCAGGTGTTGATATGATAAGTAAAGGCACTGGGGTAGCAAAACCTGTTATTAGGGGGCTTTCAATGAACGACGTTTTAGTTCTCAGCAATGGAGTTCGATTTGAGAACTACCAGTACTCGAGTCATCATCCCTTGGGCATCGATGAGTTTGGTATTGAGACGGTTGAGGTGATAAAGGGACCCGCATCGTTGCTTTATGGCTCCGATGCAATTGGCGGAGTCCTTAATTTTATTAAGGAACGCCCTGCAAGCGAGGGAATGCTGGAGGGTGATTATACCTTACAGACGTTCTCAAATTCGCTCGGGGTAGTTAATAACATCGGAATCAAGGCATCTACCGGTCAATTTCACGGGGGAATTAGGGTTGGCCAAAAGTCACATGCCGATTACTATCAGGGAGGTGGCCGGTTCGTCCCAAATTCTCGTTTTGCTGAGCATTCCATCAAGTTAAATGTTGGATTAAATTGGAAAATGTTGTCTTCAAACATTTACTACGATTTTAACCGGCAAAACCTTGGACTTGTTGAGGAAGAGGCAGTTCAGGAAATTACAGCAAGAGGCCGAAAACCCTCTGTTTTTTACCAACAGCTGGGTACGCATCTCATTTCCTCTCAGTCAAAATTATTCCTAGGCAGAGCAAAGGTTGATGTAAATGGATCGTTGCAATCAACTGAACTGGCACATCTCGGGGAACCGGGAGAATATGAGTTGCAAATGCGTTTAACAACCTTCATGTATGAGGCTAGGGTTGTACTCCCCTCAACGGAGAGCAAAGACTTCATCATTGGTTTTCAGGGGTTAGCTCAGTGGAATAGTAACCTCAATAATCGGGAAACCATACTTTTGCCCGACGCATTTACTACGAACCACTCATTTTTTGGGTTATTCCAGCAAGCCTTTGGAAAGGTACGCTTGCAGACAGGTTTAAGATTCGATTCTAAAATGTTAGAATCCGATGAGGTAGGTTTTATAAATGAGACGGGCTACAGGCCCAAGCTAAACAAAAAATACGAGAACGTTACCGGTTCTGTAGGGGCAACATATAGGCCAAGAGAAGAACTCGTATTCAGGTTGAATGTTGCGGCAGCATATCGGAACCCAAACCTGGCCGAACTCACTTCAAATGGCCCACATGAGGCACGCTATGAGCTTGGGAATGTAATGCTAAAACCCGAGAAATCTTTTGAATACGATTTGAGCGCACATTATCACATTGATCACCTTTTAATTGATATAGCCGGCTTTGCAAATACCATTTCAAATTATATTTACATAGGTCCTACAGGTCAACAAAACAACAGCTTGCCTGAGTACCAATACTATCAAAGCGACTCTTACCTATACGGGTCGGAACTGGGTTTACACCTACATCCTCAATCGGTTCAATGGTTGCACTTTGGGGCAAATGGTTCAATGGTTTACGGAAAAAAGAAAGGGGGTGACTACCTCCCTTTTATCCCTGCGAGTAAGGTTTTTGTTGAGATCGGTTTTATGGGGGGAAAATTGGGATTTCTTCAAAAGCCTTACTTTTTGACAAGGCTAATCGGCGCATTCTCTCAGAACAATACTGCACCCGATGAGACTCCTACACCGGCCTACGGTGTTGTAAACCTATCAATGGGAGCTAACTTTAATTTAAGCAGGCAACCCTTTGAGTTTAATTTCTCGGTTTCTAACCTTTTCGATAAAAAGTATGTCGATCACCTTTCCACACTAAAGGAGGTTGGCTTTTACAACCCAGGGCGAAATTTTTCGATAACCCTGAAGGTTCCTTTCCAAACATCCATAAGGTGAAATAAAATAGGCTGCCCGCTGGGCAGCCTATTTTATATGGTATTCTCAAAATTATCTTCCTAACACCCTGACGAATGCTCCGGTGTAACCTAGATTTACTACTTTACTTAGTTCGGCCGAGGCTTCTTCGGGCGATGAGTATTTGCCCACACAGTAACGGTATAAGCCATCGCGACCACGGTAAACCATCACATCGGTGATACCTTCGAATTGCTTTATGCTTTTGGGTTTCTGCAAGGCAGCAAGTTGGATGGTGTATCCAGGATGTTCGCGGTTAATTCTAACCCACACATTGCCGTAGCCATGGGCTTTAACCTGCTGCATCAAACGCTCAATCTCCTGAACGTTATCAGTATTACCAACACTGTAGCGGTAATAACCTTCGGGCGAAATAGTTATGCTTATACTGTCCAACTTAAAGTAGTTATAATCAACCGGTTGAATTGAAGCCAGGAGTTGGATGGAGTATGTGGCCTTGTCTAAAGCCCTTGTTTCGGATGACTTTTTGAAATCCATTGTGGGCATTGGTGCCGCAGTGGGTTTAGGTTGTTGTGGTATGGCCTTTTCCGGTTTGGGTTCAAGTGCTGGCTTTTCAGGTTTTTTGCTGGATTCTTTTACAGGAACTGACTTAGGTTGTTCCTTTGTCTTTGGGGGTTCGGCTGGTGTTTGTTGAGGTTCTTTTTTGGATTCGGGCTCACTGGATTTAATGGCAGGTGGGGGTGTAGGTTCAACCTTGGGCTCTTGAATGGGTTCTTCATTCTGGGCTATAGGCTGTTTAATAATTGTAGGGTTAAGCATAAGGCTAATCTGGTACTCCGATTTATCGGGCTTCTGGGGAATGATTAGTGGGCTTTGAGCTTCCTCAAATCCAATACCCTGGCTAATCACGTTGTACTCTCCGGGTTTTAACTTTTTACTGATCTGGTTTTTCCCTTTTGCAGTGAGCTGATCAACAATTTGTCCATCTGTTTTATTGATGATTGTGATGTTATAGGGCTTGTCGGTTGGGGCATTATCAGCCAGAAGTAGATTTATCTTAACATCCACCAAAGGAATTATTTCAACTTCAGTAATATCTAGTTTCCCATATCCTTCAATGCTGTAGTTTTGGATAAAACCGGATGTTAAGCTGGTGGGGAAAAAGAAGACCTCGTCGCCGGTTGTGTTCAGCGGATAACCAATATTTTTTACGTTGGGGCTTCCCTGCAGATTGGTGTAAAATACGTCGAATCCACCCATGGAGTTGTGTCCCTGTGAGCTAAAGAAAAGGTATTTTTCATCGGGAGTGAGGAAAGGAGTAGCTTCGTCGAATGGAGTGTTGATGTTGGGTCCCAGGTTTATGGGATCGCTCCATCGGCCATTGTGCACCGTTGAAACCCATATATCGAATCCACCCTGACCTCCTTTTCTATCACTGGTAAAGTAAACCGTGTTGCCATCGCGGGTAACGCAAACATGGGTTTCGTTGAATTTGGAGTTGATTGGCTTAGCTACTTTAACCGGCGATGACCATTTGCGTTTTTGCAGGAAGCTTACAACAATTTCAGAGTTTTTTGGGTCATTATCAATCAGGTAGAGCTCAGTTCCTTCATATGAGAGGAATGATGTGGTAAGGTTTTTGCTTCCCAAATTACGCGTAATATCCAAAGGTTTGCCCCATTGATCGTTTTCGCGTTTGGAGATAAATATTTTGTTCCCGCTTGATGTTCGGGTTGTATAGGCTAATGTACTACCATCGCCTGAAATAACGGCATTTACATTATCATTCTCATTGTTAAAATCGGCTCCCAACCTATTCACTTTTAGCCCAATTGGCGATGCCTGCAACGCTTTAGCCACTTCGCAACTTTTAAGGCTTTGCTCCACTCTAAGCATAGCCTCGGTATCCTTTGGTTTCAGATAGGTTTGGTACTCTTTAAAAACACGAATGGCATTGTCCAAATCATTTTGGTACATATACCCCAAGCCCAGATGGTATAGTGCTTCTGGCGGTGCGTTGGGTTCTTTTAACGTTTTGGCATCGTATTTATCCGATATCTTCTTAACGGCCTCCTCCAGGTAGTTTATTGCTTCTAGTTTCCTATCGGCTGTTTTGAGTAAACAGTAGGCTGTTTTAAACATGAGGTTTGCGCTTTCAGGAAACTTCTTTAGGGCTTTGGCGTAGGTATCGGCTGCTTTGGAGAAATTTCCTTCGGCCATGTAGTACTCAGCATCAGTTTCTAGAGCGAAAATGGCATTCCAGTCCTGTGCCGGAAGCGTCGATGTCAAGGCTATGGTTAAGGTTATGGTTGAAAGAGTTAGTCGAAAGTAGTCCATAGCATTGCGTTTAATCTATGATTTTAACGTAAATATTGCAAAAATGTTAATGAAAGTCAATACCCGAGGCCAACAAATTATAACAAATGTGTTACGGAAAAAATCCCAAAAGTTGTAAATGTATCGATATTGCTAAAGAAATTGAAGTTTTACTTCTTTTAAAAATTTCTCCTGCAGCAGGTGTGCAATTCGTTTTACAACGGTTCGGCGAATTTCAAGTTCAACCGGAAGGTTTGGATCCTGATGGGCAATATTAATGCAGGTTCCAATTACAAAGTCGATACTATCGCTTTCGAGGATGAGCTTGACCAGCTCGTCGGCGGGTCCTTTCCCAAGGTAGGTGTTTTCGTTGTAGCTTTCGAGTATGGTGTTAACCTTGCTCAGAGTAAGTATTCCTTCAGTTACCAGGTCGGCGCCCTTCATATGGCTGATGGGAGGTAGATCAGGATCGGTAAATTCCAGGCTGTCAACCACATCGAGCTTTAACTCGCGGGCAATTATATCAACTGTTGTGGCACCGCAAATGGCTTTCTTCCCATCGAATGTATCGAATAATTTTGCCAGTTTGGCATCGTTTTCTTTTTCGTATGGGGGACCGGTGCATATGAGTAGTTTTCGGGGGTTACGGAAGTATATGGTAACGCACGAAGTGTCATCCTTTGGATGGTATCCGTCATTCACATAGGCCATGTTAACCACCTTGGAGCTAAGCTTGCGGGCCGAGATATCGGGCTCGTTTTTCACCATTTTCCTTACAAAATCTCGGGCTTCATCGCTCCAGCCAAACGGATAATCGGGTGTTCCTAAACCCGATTGGGTGACGCCATCGGTCCAGAGTATGATTCGATCTTCTTTCTGCGGGGTAAACGAGCAAAACTTTAGCTCTTTGCCTGCGTTCTTCTCACTGTTTAAAATGATACACTGCCACTCCGGTTCAAGAATCTCAGTGCCGCGCATTATCATACACTGGGGGTTATCGTACTCCAGAATACGGGTTTCGCCATGATGATCTATATCGACAATGGAGAAGGTTGAGTAGCTCATTTTTCTGACGGAGCACACCGGTAGGGTGTTCATGATTATCTCCGCTATGGTATTAATGTCTTTATGCTCAATGGTGAAGTTTAGGGCCATGGTAGAGGTTAAAGTGGCTAGTACGTTAGCTTTTACTCCATGCCCCATCCCGTCGGATAATACAATGATGGTCCGCTCCTCGTCCTGTAGGCGTCGGGAGTAAAATACATCGCCACAGATACGTTCCTCATCGTGATTTTTTTGCTGACAGCTAACCTCTATAAAAAAATTACTGGACATGCTGTTGACGTTAAACTAGGTATTTTGGTTGCTACTGCCGCTCTCCCGGTATGTTTTGATGATTGAGTTGAGCATCTGCTCGGTTTCCGATGCCCCTTCGCCCAGCAGAAAGCCAATCTTTTGAACCATGGCCAAGTTTTTGTCTATTACCTCGGTGATTCGTTTAATAACCTCCTCCTTTTGTACCTCCGGAGCGTACATGTCGCGAATGACAGCTCCTACTATAGCATTGGGTTTTATGGTGAAAACGGAAAGGTTCAACAGTTTGTCTTTTAGCTGAACATCACGGTTGAGAATATCGGTGTTATTCTGCAAAACATTGGTG
The DNA here is from genome assembly GCA_937926785.1 of uncultured Bacteroidales bacterium. GTDB lineage: Bacteria > Bacteroidota > Bacteroidia > Bacteroidales > Tenuifilaceae > Tenuifilum. The sequence goes on from CALBBQ010000031.1 coordinate 19,078, forward strand.
AAAAGGTTGTGAATGTTATAGGGTAGGAGGGTTTTCAAGTCGGCACCAACTAGCCCGGGAATGATTTCGTTGATTTCCAGGGCATCGTCGCCCAGCAGATCGATGAAGCTTTGGTTACTTTGCAGTATCTTTAGCTTTTTGTCGATAAGGACAACTGCCGATGGGAGCTTCTTGAGCATGGTGGTGATGGTTTCCGATGCTTCACGAGCTGCTTCTTGCTCCGCTCGAGCTTTTTTCTCCGACTCCCTGAGGGCTTCCTGGGTCTTAGCAAGCTTCTCGTTGGTAGCGCGCAGGGTTTTAATATATTCCTGTCGGTTTTTAAGGGTGAAGTTTAGGCACATGTCGGTGTGTGCCAGCCCAGAGGCAACTGCCGAGGCAAAATCATAACACGAAGCATAACCGCACGCTTCGCAACCTGAGTCGCGTCCTACAAACTCCTTATCGATCACCTTCAGCACTTCCTCCAGCTTTTGCTCCGACGGGGGCGGTAATCGCTGGTCATCAATATTGAATCCGCGGATGAAATTCCCCTTGCTGTGCTTATCGATGTCCTGTTCCCATTTTTCGCGGTTAAAGGTTTTGAGGCGCTTATTGGCATAGTTTGTAACCATGGTTCGCCTGATGAACTTTTTCCCTCCCTTGGAGGTTCCGGGGCCCATGAGGCAACCTTCGCAGTAGAATAGGTTAAAGTGGCGGTTAATCAGCTCTATGCTGCTTTCGAACTGTTCAAGTGCCTGAAGGGTATTGTTTGGCCCATTGGTGCTTATTACTGTGCCGGTTAGTAAATCCTCGCTGATATCAACAGCCTGCAGAATACCCCGGCCGATGGGGAATAGAGATCCCTTATATCCAATGGGTTCATCAAACTCAGAGTACTCAACGTTACCCTCCTTGATGTTGAATTCATCGAATAGTTCACGCAGCTCAACAAAGGTTAGGTTCTCGTCAATTCTACGGTCATCGTCGTAGAGCTGAATCTCTTCCTTGCTCTGGATGCAGGGTCCGATAAGTACTACCTTAACGTTTTGGCCGTACTCTTTTCTAACGGCCATTGCCGTGGCCACAATCGGTGAGATTATTGGTGCCAGGTTTTGAACCAGTTCCGGGTGGTACTTCTCAACCATCGACACCACCACCGGGCACATGCTGGTAATGAAATATTTTCCTTTAAAGTTGTCGAAGAGGTTTTTGTACTCTCTCGCCACCAAATCGACCCCAAAAGTTACTTCGCAAACATAGGAGAATCCCAGTTGCCGAATCATCTGCACAAACTTACGGTAGTCGGTAATATCAACAAATTCTCCTGAAATACTGGGCGCACATATAGCAGCAACAGGGGCATCGCCTTTTAGCAACTCCAGAACCTCTTTTTTCGACGACCGGTAGCTTACAGCGTTAACCGGACAGATATTAAGACAGCTCCCGCATCCTACGCATCGACTTTCGATTATCCTGGCAAAGTTTTGCCCTGCCTTAACCTCAATAGCTTTAACCGGGCAAACCCTTACGCAGGCGTAGCAGTTGATGCAGGTGTTCTCATTTATGCTGAATAATTGCGACATGTCGGTTTCTACTATAACAGTTCACTGGTTAGAATATCGATTATATTGTATTCATCCACTCCGGTGTATAGCTTTCCGTTGATGCTGATGTTGGGGCCTTCGGCGCAATTGCCAAAACAATGCCCGCCATGAAAGTTCACCTTGTCCTTTAGCTTGTGCTCATCCAGAAACCTCATGATCACCTTGAGGGTAGCTTTATTCCCCCTGGCAAAACATGAACTCCCTAAACATATCATTACTTCTGGTCTTCTGTCCATCCCTACCAATGTTATTTCAATAACAAAGAAAGGCTTAAAGTTAAAGATTGTTGCTAATATAGCGTAAGAATGCTTATGAAATGATAAAAGTTTCCCTTTTTTTACATTTGATATTTTATCTGAAATTGTTTTAAATAGTGGAATATTTTAGTATTTTGGTACATTCTAAATAATGTTTTATTAAATTGTTCCGTGAATAACAATAAAGTTGTCTTTTAAATACATTGATAATCAGAATAATACGATTGATTTGGTGTTGGCGGGTATTACATGTTTTTTTCATAGTTCATGCTTGTTTAAGGTAAACACTATTTGTAGCAATAGATAATTACTATGTCAGATCAAAAAAAAATAGATGAAATCCTTGAGCGTTACAGCCATTCAGGCCCCGAAAGTTTGATACCCGTATTGCAGGATATACAGAAGGAAATAGGAAATCTGAGCGAGGAGGCTATTGTAAGGGTTGGCCAGTGGTTGAACATCCCAACCTCAAAAATTTATGGACTGGCTACATTCTATAACCAGTTCCGGTTCGAGGCTCAGGGTAAAAACCATATCTGCTTATGCAATGGTACATCCTGCCGGCTAAAGGGTGCTAAATGGAATATGGTTTACCTGGAGGAATCGTTCAAGCTAAAAAATGGCCAAACCACCCGAAATGGTGAGTTCAGCCTTGAAGTGGTAACCTGCATGGGAGCCTGTGAGCATGGCCCTGTAGTGTCAATTAACGATGAGTTTTATGGCCAGGTTAATCCTGAGAGGCTAAAACAGATTCTGAACGAAAAAATTCGAGAGTAAGCTATGCCACGCATTGATTCAAATGCCATTACTTCTTTTCTAACCGAGAAAGTAATACCGAACATTCACGATGGGGGATGGAGCGTAGAGGTCGCAGGCCAGCTTGCAGCTTTACGCCGTGAGCGGGTGAATCAGCCTGTAATTTTCGTTGGAATTACCACTTCATCGGTTGTGGCTGGAGCACTTCAAACCAAGGCGACAATTGAGCAATACCTCGATGACAATTCGATAGATGCAGATGTTGTATGTGTTGGAACTCATGGTTTATGCTCTTCTGAGCCAATAGTTGAGGTTCAACTCCCAGGACGAACACGTGTGGCGTTTAGTAACGTAACAAGCGATAAGGTGAGCAGCATACTGGATGGGGTGCTTAACAACTATGTATCTACTGAAAGTTCAATATTTCAATACTATTCCCCCATTCATGAACCCTGGCATGGGATTGCATACCGTCATGAACTTCCTTTCTTCAAAAAGCAAAACCGAATCCTGCTTCGTAACGCCGGAATTATCAATCCAGAGAGTATTGCTGAGTACATTGCCCATGGCGGGTATCGTGCATTGGCCGTAACCCTGCGTAAGCATACCTGCGATGATGTTTGTCGAATTGTAGAGGAAAGCGGGTTGCGTGGCCGCGGTGGGGGTGCTTTTCCCACCGGAATTAAATGGCGAAAGGCTTTAAAACAGGCTACAAACGAACGTTACCTGATTTGCAACGCCGACGAAAGCGATCCCGGAGGTTTTATGGATCGATTATTAATAGAAAGCGATCCGCACAGGGTGATTGAGGGAGTTATACTAAGTGCATATGCTATTGGAGCGGGAAAAGCATACATCTACATCCGGAACCGTTACCAGCTCGCTGAGGAGCGCATGCAAAAAGCAATTGATCAGGCATATGAACTGGGATTAATTGGCTACGATATTCTGGGCAGCGGATTCTCGCTTGATATCGTTATTAAACAAGGACCTGGTGCCTACGTATGTGGCGAGGAAACCGCATTAATCCGAAGCCTTGAAGGGAAACGGGGAATGCCTAGCATTAAACCTCCTTATCCCACTGAGATGGGGTTGAAGGGGAAGCCAACTGTTGTAAACAACGTTGAAACTTTGGCCAACATCCCCGATATACTTCTAAATGGCTCAGATTGGTTCACAGGAATAGGAACCGCAGCCTCAAAGGGGACAAAAATTTTCTCAATAAACGGCATGGCTTCGCAAACCTGTTTGGTTGAGGTTTCCATGGGCGAGCCCCTGTCAGTTTTACTTGACCTTGCAGGTGGAACTAAACCAGGAAGAACTTTTAAGGCGTTACACTTAGGGGGGCCATCGGGGGTGAGCGTAACACCCGAGGAATTAATGATTTCCATTGATTTTGAACAACTTTCATCGCAAGGCATAGTCATGGGTTCGGGTGGGGCGCAGGTTCTGGACGATAGCGTTTGCATGGTCGATTTAGTTAAGTATTTCATGCATTTTATCCGAAACGAGAGCTGTGGAAAGTGTATTCCATGCAGGGAAGGATCAAATCGGATGTATCAAATACTCGACAACATATCGCGTAGGCCATTCAGCAACGAGGGGCATAACACCCTTGAGCGTTTTAAAGGTGTAATTCAGCTTGAAACGCTAGCCGAAGTGATGCGCGATACATCGCTCTGCGGGCTTGGGCAAACAGCCCCCAAACCCATTCTTAAAGCGTTAAAATCGTTCCGTGAGGAATTTGAGGAGCATATCTTCGATCGTAAGTGTCGCGCTAGCGTTTGTCGCGATTTGCGCACGTTCTATATCGATGTAGAAAAATGTACCGGTTGCACAGCTTGCGCACGTAAATGCCCAACCCAGGCTATTTACGGAACACCACGATCGCCCTATTTTATTGTAGAGGAGCGGTGCATTGGTTGTGGGATATGCCAGGAGACATGCAAGTTTGATGCAGTTTTCTTCAAGTAAAGATGCAAGGTCATGAATGTCAGTATCGAAGTAAACAGTAGGGTAATACAGGCACGAAAGGGCGAAACCATTCTTTCGGCATTAAACCGAAACGGGATTCGGGTTCCTACACTTTGTTACATGTCAGAACTATCACCCACAGGTGCATGTAGGTTGTGCGTGGTTGAGGTGGAGGGGCGCGATAATTTGGTTACATCCTGCTCCCACCTGGTGGAGGAAGGTATGCAAATTAAAACACACTCGCCCAGGGTTGTGCGTGCCCGAAAAACTCTGGTTGAGCTGCTTCTTTCCAATCACCCCGACGACTGCTTGTACTGCGAACGCAATGGGCATTGTGAGCTTCAAAACTTGGCAGCCGAGCTGCATATCAGGGAACGGAAGGTGTTAAGAAAATCCTTTTCTCAGAAACTTGATTTGTCCAGTCCAAGTATTGTCCGCGATCCGGCAAAGTGCATACTTTGCGGTCGCTGCGTTAGAGTTTGCGATGAGATCCAGTCTGTTTCGACCTTTGAGTTTGTAAAGCGTGGCTGCAACATGTATGTTGGTACCACCATGTCGCGCGACCTCAACTTCTCAAATTGCATTGGTTGTGGGGCTTGCGTTATGGTTTGCCCAACCGGAGCTTTGTACGAAAGGCAAAACGTTGCCGAGGTAATGGATACCCTCAGCAATCCAGAACTCGTACCCATTGTTCAGGTTGCACCATCAATCTCTGTATCGATTGCTGCCGAGTTTGGTTTGAAACCTGGGAAAGATATCAATGGAATGCTTTATGCCGCTCTACGTAAAATAGGCTTTAAGTATATCTTCGATAGCGCTTCGGCAGCCGATATTGCCACAACAGAGATGGCTGAGGAACTTTTGAAAAGAAAGGAAAATGGAACCCAACTCCCGGTTCTTTCCTCGTGCTGTCCGGCATGGGTTAAGTTTGTGGAACAGTGGTACCCGGAGCTAATTCCTCAACTTAGCGCGGTCAAGTCGCCTCAGCAAGTCATGGGGTCGCTCATTAAGAACTACTTTGCCCCTGCAAATGAACTCAACCCATCTAAAGTTTATTCGGTATCGGTTATGCCATGCCTGGCTAAGAAGTTCGAAGCCCAGCGCGAGGAAATGACAACCCGCGGTTTATCCGATGTGGATTCAGTTATTTCAACCCGTGAACTAGTTCGGTTAATTAAGCTTTATGGGGTTGACCTTCAGAATATTGAGTCGCAGCATGCCGATAAGCCTTTCCATATCAGAAGTTCGGCAGGCAAACTTTTTGGGATATCAGGTGGTACTGCACAGGCGTTAGCCAGATTGATATTCTTTAAACTAACAGGGAAAGATCTGGTAGAAAGTAAAATCACCGAAGTTAAGCTGGGGCAGGGAGTAAAAGCCTTTTCGTTTAAATGCGCCGAAAAAACCTTTACGTTTGCGGTTATCAATGGCCTGCAGAATATCCATAACATTATTCCTGAACTCATAAATAGTAAAACACCGATTGATTACATAGAGGTTATGGCTTGTCCGGGCGGTTGTGTGAGCGGGGGAGGCCAACCCTATGAGCCGGATAAAAAGATGGTTAAGCTGAGAGCAAAGGCAATCCTTGAGATTGACGAGGCCGATGGGATTAAATGTGCTGCCAGGAACCCAATTGTTCAAGCAGTTTATCAGGAGTTCGTAGGCGAGCCAGGAGGCGAACTTGCCGGTAAACTTTTAAAAACCAGGTATTCCAAAAGAGATGTTTTACTGTAAACTAATAGGTGCCTAAAGCATGGCTACGAGTGAGGAGAGGAGAAAACTTGTTTACACCATTAAAGAGCTTTGCAGGGTTTGCTATACATGTGTCAGGGAGTGCCCCGCAAAGGCTATTAAAATTATTAATGGTCAAGCCGATGTTATTGCCGAACGCTGCATAGGGTGTGGTAATTGTGTTAAAGTATGCAGCCAGGATGCTAAGGTATTTTTGCTAACCCGCAACGAGGTAAAAAGCATGTTGCATGGCGGCGAGCCAATTGCTGCATTGGTTGCTCCAAGTTTTCCTGCCGAGTTTACGGAGATAACCGACTACAAAAGGTTTGTAGGAATGCTTCGGGCTTTAGGCTTTAGCCACGTGTTTGAGGTGGCTTTTGGGGCCGATTTGGTTGCGCAACGCTATAAATCCTTGCTCGAAGATAAATCGGGTAGGGGGTACATATCAAGCGATTGTCCTGCTATTGTTACCTACATTCGGTACTATCATCCTGAACTGGTTGAGAATCTGGCCCCGGTAGTTTCGCCTATGGTGGCTATTAGTAGGGTGGTGCGTAAAATCCATGGGAATATAAAGCAGGTTTTTATTGGCCCATGTATTGCAAAAAAGGATGAGTCTGATGAGATTGACGAAGCCATCACATTTCGTGAGTTGAGGGTTCTGTTTGAGCAATCAAACCTTACCCCTGATGGCGTTCCCCCCTCCGAATTTGACCCACCCCATGCCGGAAGAGGGGCAATATTCCCTGTAAGCCGTGGGCTTATGCAAACAGTAAACATTTTCGACGATTTGATTGAAGGAAACATAACCGTAGCTGAGGGTCGTATAGGATTTCAGGAAGCCATCAAGGAGTGGGAAACCGGAAGTTTGAAAGGGCAGAACCTGGAACTGCTCTGTTGCGAAGGGTGTATCATGGGGCCTGGAATGTCGCCCGGTGGCAAGCGTTTTGAGCGAAAAACCTACATAAGTTCGTATGCTCGCAATAAGGTTGCTCCTGCTCAGCTAAAGAGATGGGAGCAAGCCATTGCTGACTTTTCGGACCTTGACCTGTCTAAAAGCTTTGTACCCGACAACAAGCGTATCGAAAAACCAACTGAGGAGGAGATAAACCGTGTGCTGGCTAAGATGGGGAAGTTCTCACCCCGCGATCACCTGAACTGTGGTGCTTGCGGCTATGATACCTGTTTGGAACATGCCATTGCCATAGTCGAAGGCCTTGCAGAGGTGGAAATGTGCTTACCCTACGCCATTGAGGAACTTCACGAGACAGTCAAGGACCTTGCCGTTTCAAACGAGAAACTTGCAAAAATGCAACAAGCCCTCAAGCATTCCGAAAAACTTGCCCATATGGGGCAGCTATCGGCAGGGATTGCCCATGAACTCAACAACCCTCTTGGTGTGGTGTTAATGTATAGCAACATTCTACTTGACGAATGCAAGCCCGATGACCCTCTCCGGAACGATCTTGAGCTTATTTCGGCTCAGGCTGAACGCTGCAAAAAGATTGTTAGTGGATTGCTGAACTTTGCCCGAAAGAACCAGGTTAAGGTTGACAAAGTAAATCTTAAAAACCTGGCTGACGACAGTATAGCAGGGGTAGTAATACCCAAAGATGTTAAAACACAGGTAGTGTCAAGAACATCAAACCTGCTTGCCGACCTTGATTACGAGCAGATGATGCAGGTGCTCACCAATCTGAATAAAAATGCCATTGAGGCCATGCCAAATGGTGGGAACCTAACCATAGTGATTGATGGAAACGATCAGGAGGTTATCATCAGCGTATCCGATACGGGCGAGGGTATTCCCGAGGAAAATATGGACAAGCTTTTCACCCCGTTCTTCACCACCAAGGGCATTGGAAAAGGAACGGGGCTGGGCCTAGCAACTACCTACGGCATTGTAAAAATGCATAAGGGTAGAATTGAAGTTGAGTCCAACAATAACCCCCAAAAGGGGCCTACCGGAACCACTTTCAGAATTGTTTTACCCCGTAAAGCCGATTTCGATTTGAATACCGAGAATAACGTGTAAAAATGTACTTCTTATGGCAACCGATAAAAAAAAGATACTCATTGTTGATGATGATGCCGATTACCTTTTCCAGCTCAGGCATCATGTCGAAAAGATGGGCTTTGATGTGGTTACGGCCGAGAGCCAACGTGAAGCCGAAAATGTCCTAAAAAACATGAAGCCCGATTTAGCTATACTTGATTTGATGATGGAAAACGAGGATAGCGGTTTTATCCTAAGCTATAAGCTCAAACGAATGTATCCCGAAGTTCCGGTTATCATTGCCACAGCCGTTTCGGCTGAAACGGGTATGTCGTTTGGTATTTCCAGTGAGCAGGAAAGGCAATGGATAAAAGCCGATTTATACCTGGAAAAGGGAATCCGTCCCGATCAGCTTTACAGGGAAATCTTGAAATTACTTAAGGTTTAGTATGGAAGTAATTGATATTCTTGTAGTAGATGATGAACCTGGAATTCGTTCGGGTGTAACCCGTATTCTGAGAAATTTCACCGTAAGCTACCCCTTTCTGGAGGATGATATCGGTTTTAACGTGATTGAAGCCTCAACAGGAGAGGAGGCTATCGAGATCATTTCTAAATCAACCCCTGCTATCGCCCTGCTCGATAACAAGCTGCCGGGTATTCAGGGGGTCGAGGTTCTCCAGTTCATCAATAGTAACCATCCCGAAATACTGGTGATGATGATCACCTCATACGCCTCGCTCGATTTGGCAGTAAAAGCCACCAACATTGGTGCCTACGATTTTGTTCCCAAGCCTTTCACCCCACAGGAGCTAAAATCGTCAATTGAGAATATCACAAAGCACTACTTCCTGCGTCGGATGACGCGAAAGCTTCACCGAGAAGGGAAACAGGTAAGGTTTCAGTTCCTGACCGTCCTCTCGCATGAGCTCAAAGCTCCACTCAATGCAATAGAAGGATACCTCAGGATGATGCAGGAGAAGCAAGCCGGCGAAAGTATCGATAGCTACATGGAGTTCATCGATCGCTCGCTGTCGCGTATTCAATCCATGCGCACCCTGATAATGGACCTACTTGACCTTACCCACATTGAATCCGGAAAACGGCAGCGAACCCTACGAGAAATTGACCTGACCCTTGTAGCCCGTTCTGCCATTGAAACCATGACACCCCTGGCCATACAACGCGATATATCGCTTACGCTCGATGGCACAGAATCGGTAGTCATGCTCGCCGACTCCGACGATATGGAGATTCTGTTCAATAATCTTATATCTAATGCGGTCAAGTATAACCGTCAGGGAGGGTGGGTTAAGTGTAGTATCAGCAAAACTACTGATTCGGTTGAGGTTCGTGTATCCGATTCCGGTATAGGTATTGAATCAAACGACATTCCAAAACTTTTTCAAGAGTTCTCGCGCATCAAAAATCCTTTGTGTAAAAATGTAACGGGTAGCGGTTTGGGTCTTTCAATTGTTAAGCGAATTGCCGATATGTACAGCGCTACCATCAAAGTCGATAGCCAAGCGGGGGTTGGCTCTACCTTTACCGTAAAGTTCCCGACAATTAATTCCGCTTCTTTGAATGATGGCATATAGGCTAGTTTGAAACATGCGCTTGTTTTCTAAAAAAAAGTTGAATAGATTTGTGTTGTATTGACAGAAACGGAAATGTATGAATACAGCGAACCTCCCTGAAAAGACGGTGGAGCGTTTAAGCGAGTACCGCCGAACCCTTCTTAACTGCCTGGCAAAAGGGAAAACCCATATTTATTCCCATGAACTGGCCGGTTTGCATAATATCACTGCAGTGCAGGTTCGGCGCGACTTAATGCTCATTGGCTATTCCAGCATGAAGAAAAAAGGGTACGATGCTCAGGAACTGGTCAGGGTTATTGGCGATATCGTTGATCACGAAATCGGACTGAACGTGGCTGTTATTGGAATGGGGAACCTTGGCCGGGCAATCACCACCTACTTCAACGGTAAGCGTCCTAAGCTAAACATTGTTGCAGCTTTTGATATCGATCCAAACAAGGTGAACCGTGTCATTGCAGGGGTTAACTGTTACCATATCAAGGAACTTCCTGATGTTATCACTCGTAACGACATATCCATCGCCATCATTTCCTCGCCACCCGATTCTGCCCCCCAAGTTGCCGAGCAGCTTGTGGCTGCAGGAATAAAAGGCATTCTTAATTTTACCACAGTACCCCTAGTAGTTCCGGACACAGTTTATCTTGAGGAGTACGATATGATTACTTCCATGGAAAAGGTGGCTTACTTCGTGAAAACCCGCTATGCCAAATAGCTTACCTTACACCATGCAGGTGCATTATGGTTTTGACAACATTAATACGATAAGGAATCCGGTTGTAACTACGGGTTCTTTCGACGGGGTTCATCTGGGGCATAAGGTAATCATTAATAGAATAAACGAGATTGCTCGTAGCATTGGAGGCGAGTCCGTTCTTATTACCTTTTACCCGCACCCCCGCAAGGTGCTTTACCCCGAAACGGCCGGTAAAAACCTGATGTTTATACTCTCGCAACGCGAGAAGATTGAGTTGCTAAGCAAGACCGGCCTCGATCATCTTATCATTGTTAAGTTTACCCTTGAATTCTCAAAAATTTCATCGGTTCAGTTCATCCGAGATTTCTTAATCAGTAAGCTTAACGCCCGTTACATTGTGGTGGGCTTTAACCATCACTTTGGCCACAACCGCGAGGGCGATTACGAGGAGCTTAAGCAGCTTAGTTTGGCCTATAACTTCATGGTTGAGGAGATTCCCGAACAGGATATTCAACAGGAAACGGTCAGCTCAACAACCATCCGAAAAGCATTGCTCGAGGGGAAAATTCAGCGCGCAAACGCTTACCTGGATCACTACTACATGATAATTGGAGCATTGGGTAAGGGCTCCCATTTTTTTGCTGAAGTGGGCTTTCCAACTTTATCCGTTCAAATTGAAGAGGCAGGCAAGCTGATTCCCCCCGAAGGGGTTTACGCGGTCTCGTTGGAATGGAACAATGCTGCATACCGGGCAATGGTGATTATCTGGTCCGATATCTCTGATGAAGTTACAAATCCAATGGTTTCACGTAATGTGGAGCTGCATATTCTGAACTTTGACGGTACACTCCACAGCAGCGATGCATACATCTATTTTCATAAGCAGGTGCAAGAGAAACTCGACATTACCGATAACCATAGCCTTCATCATCAGCTTACCAATGCTGCTAAACAGGTTGATGAGTTAATTTACTAGCAATGCTGATATATATCATTTCGTCATAATGTCTTTTTAATGTATCTTTGCTTAGTGTTTTTCGTATAACAATAGTGATTTGAAAATCCTGCATCTGAGGTAGGTGAACCTTCGTTACCAAGGATTCAGAAAAAATGAGTCTGATCCAAAGGAGTTAGTCTGATGGAAAAGAGAATCGGAGCGGCACTTATTCTTGTTGAGAATCGCGAGAGCGCAGCAAGGCTGAACCAAATCCTATCGGCTCATGCCGATGTGATTATTGCCCGGCAGGGTATACCACTTCAGCAACGGGGTATCAGCGTAATATCGCTTGTAGTGGAGGGTACAACCGACCAGATCGGCGCCCTAACCGGCCCAATCGGTAAGCTCGATGGGGTTCAGGTGAAAACTCTGCTTCTGAAAGGTGCTTAACCTTTCCTTTATCATCTCTTTGTATCAGGCTCAGTATGGGTTTGATGTGTAACATGCTAAATTATATTGAGCCATGAAATTTAATCCTGAAAAGTACAGAATTCCCGATGAGCCCATGAAGCCTTTCATCGATGCCGATGAAATTTGGGAGTATATTAACCATGCAAAGCCCACCAAGGAGCGTGTTCGCGAAATTATAGCCAAATCGCTCGATAAGAATCGGCTTAACCTTGATGAGGTAGCTACTCTTGTTAATACGACCGATCCGGAGCTGGTTGAGGAGATCCTGCAAGGGGCTCGTACGCTTAAGGAGCGTATCTACGGGAATCGTATTGTGTTGTTCGCCCCTCTTTACATTGGGAATAAGTGTACCAATAACTGCCAGTACTGTGGTTTTAGAGCAGAGAACAAGAATGCGCTACGGATGACCCTCTCCGATGAGGAGATCGTTCAGGAGGTTGAAGCCCTGGAAGATAATGGCCAAAAACGTTTGATTCTGGTGTACGGTGAACACCCTCAGTACTCCGCTGAGTACATCGCCCATACTGTCAGACTTGTATATGGAGTTAAAAAGGCAAATGGTGAGATTCGACGGGTTAACATAAATGCTGCCCCATTGGATATTGAGGGTTTCCGTAAGGTAAAGGAGGCAGGTATTGGAACATACCAGATATTTCAGGAAACCTATCACCCTGAAGCCTACACGTGGTACCACCCTTCGGGTAAAAAGAAGGATTTTGAGTGGCGCCTTACCTCACTCGACCGTGCCCAGGAAGCCGGACTCGATGATGTTGGAATAGGAGCTTTGTTTGGCCTTTACGATTGGCGTTTCGAGGTTCTTGGACTGGTTCGTCATACTAACCACCTGGAGGCATGCTACAACGTTGGGCCTCATACCATCTCATTCCCGCGTATCAAATCCGCTTCCGGATTAAATATTACCGACAAGTACTTTGTATCCGACGATGATTTTGTCAAGTTGGTAGCAATTCTCAGGCTTGCCGTGCCCTACACGGGCATGATTCTTACAGCCCGCGAACCGGCAGATATCCGCAGGCAGGTTATTCAGTTCGGTGTGTCGCAAATTGATGGTGGTACTAAACTTGAACTGGGATCGTACCATACATCTAAAAATGAGCATCAGGACCTAAACAAGGAGCAGTTTGAGATTAACGATAACCGCTCCCTTGGCGAGATAATCGATGAGCTTATCGATCATAACTACATCCCCTCGTTTTGCACAGCTTGCTATCGTTTAGGGCGCACCGGTGAACATTTCATGGAATTTTCCGTCCCCGGATTTATCAAGCGCTACTGCACTCCAAATGCGCTGCTCACCCTTACCGAGTACCTGGTTGACTATGCCAACACGGATGTTCAGCAAAAAGGCTATAAGCTGATTGAGAAAACCCTTGTAGATCTCGAAGGACATCAGAATACCGCTGAGATTCGTCGAAGAATTGAGCGCATCAAAGCAGGGGAGAGGGATTTGTATTTTTAAAGGTACTAACATCTGATCAAAACCAAGTCCTGTTTGAACTTTCAGCAGGGCTTTTTTATTTCTTACAAAATCGTGCCACTACCTCCGATGCCTGGGCATTGCCCAGATCAACGGCTTTTCTCAGGTCCGAGCAGCCTTTTGATGTTTCGTTGTTAATCAGGTAGAGCAAACCACGGTTGTACCATGCGCCATGAATCAGTTTATTTTGATTTATGGCATGGGTAAACCAGTCCAAAGCCTCGTTGTTGTTTTCGGCTAGCATGCACAAAACCCCAATGTTGTAGGGTATAATTCCCTCAAGTTCGTTTTCAGAGGCAACTCTTTTTAAATCGTTAATGGCATTGCTGTACGATTCGTTAATGTTTTGATTTTGCTTGCTACTCTTATTGTTTTGCTCATTTTTGTTTCTAAAGTTTGCGATGAACTGGGCCATTCTGATTTGAGTAAGCACACCAGTAAGCCTATTCAGCGTATTTAAGCTATCAACGTTTAGAACATCAGTGAGTTTTCTGAGTGCGAGTGTGTACTGGTTCTTCTGCATATACATCAATACAGAACAAATGCCAGAAATGGAGTCGTGGTTTATGATTTCAGGGATAGGACTTTGGCTTAGGCTGTCGTAGTCAAAATAGATGGTGTAGCTATTACACCCCGTTGAGGCAAGAAGCTGCCTGATATTTGAACTTTGCCAGCTCCGGGGTTTTACATTTTGGGTGTAATCTATTTTAAGGGTTATAATGGGGTAAATTATGGTCAGTATTCTGCTACGAAGCTGCTCAGTGCTTATAGATGAAGTGATATCGAGTTCTTCCTCCAGAGAAAGCAGCCGTCTCAACTTTCCGGTGGAGTCAATCAGGGAGTTCAAATCGTTATCCGTCTTATTTCGGTACTGTTGCGCCAGCCTGTTGCCTTCGGCAAGGTCGGCTTCTGCGCCTCGTTTATCTCCCTTACTGGCTTTAATCTCCGCCCGGAGTAGGTAAGCATTGGCAAACTGTGGAAAAACCTCAATGGCCTTATTGATGGTTTCCATTGCCATTGATAAGTATCCGCGCTCATAGCGAATTGATGCAAGGTAGTAGTGAACCAAAACATTGGTTGGAATGATGGATGATAACCGGGTTAAATCGTCGATTGCAGATTCGGGATTTCCGGTTTCATAGTGTATAATCGCCCTGTTAAATAATGCAAGCGTGTTGCGATTTTCAATTTGTAGCACTTTGCTTAAATCGTCGAGTGCCCGGTTCAATTGCTTTTGGTAGTAGTAAACCAGCGCTCGGGTAAAGTAGGCCTGAGCAAGAGAACTATCAATTATGATGGCCTGGTTTAGATCATGTATGGCTAGCGTGAAGTTTTTCTGCTGAGCATAAAGTGCTCCTCTCCTGACATAGGGAACTGCGCTGAATGGGTTTAGGTTGATAGCCGTAGAGTAATCATTAATCGCACCAGTGCTGTCGGATAGCATAAGACGAGTGGTGCCCCGGTTAAGCCAGGCATCGGGTATGCGCTCGTCAATGTTAATGACACGGTTAAATGCGGTGAGGGCATCGTGGAACTTTTCCTGCTGGAACAGAATAACGCCATAGGTGAACAGGTACTGGGCTGAGTTTGGTCTGAGCTCTATGGCTTTCCTAATGGATTCGATGGCCTCGTCGTTCTGTCCGGTTTGCTGATAAAGCATGGCGTTATACTGGTAGGCCTGGGAAAAAAGTGGGTTTAGGCTCAGGCATTTGTTAAAATCGTTTTGTGCTCCGGGTAAATCGCCCTGATAATAACGGGCAACGCCCCGCAGAAACCATGCTTCGTGGATAGTTGAGTCGGCACCGATGAGGGTATTCAGAACTGGAATTGCTTCCTTGTAGTTGCCTTTTGAAATCAGCTCTTCACCTCTAAAGAAGAAGTATGGCTTATTAAACTGAGCCTTCGAGGTAAAATTACAAGTGGCAAGAATAAAAAAGAAGAATAAGGATATCGTTTTAACATTATGTAGAATAAGGTTGCTGGGCATGGATAAGTGATTACGATTATTCTTTCTGTTTTAGGTTGATACTGCCAATATTATACATGTTCCATAGTATTTTACGTTGATAGCTGACCATGTAGCTGCTGGGTTTGGCAGGGTTACGCTTTGCCGGCGCCGGAAGGGTAGTGGCTATCATTGCTGCCTCATAGCGGGTTAGCTGCAGTGCCGATTTTTTGTAATACTCCCTGGCTGCTGCCTCAACGCCGTAGATACCCTTTCCCATTTCGGCTACGTTCAGGTAAACCTCCATAATCCGCTCTTTACTCCAAAACGTTTCGATTAAAACGGTAAAATAGGCTTCTAGCCCTTTTCTCACCCATGAACGTTTGGGCCAAAGAAACACATTTTTTGCCGTTTGCTGCGAAATAGTACTTGCACCTCGAAGTTTCTTGCCCTTTTGGTTATACTTTCTTGCTTTTTTTATCGATTCCCAATCGAAACCGTTGTGTTCCATGAACTTGTTATCTTCTGCAGCACAAACGGCCAGAACCATATTGGGAGAAATCTCATCGATGCGAACCCAGCGTTGCTTTAGTGTACCAACACCGCCCTTATCTTCAGGTAAGTGGAATTTCAGAACCATTAGCCAGGTGTACCCAGGGTTTATATATGAAAAAATCCAGGTAGAAATCAATGTAATGCTAAAAAAAAGAATAGCTGAAATAACAAAAACGCGTACCAGCTTTTTATACCATCTGTTATTATTTTCGGAGCGGTGTTGCATTTATTAAAATATTGCAGTTGCTAAGATATTAATTTTGTCAAATCTATTAATTTTGTTTACTCCAGAGTGGGTAGGATTTTGTTTGAAAATTCTAAAAAAGGTTGGTTATGAGACGATTGCTTCCGGTTTTATTAAGTTTAGTGCTGCTGAGCGGCTGCTCCGACGATGGTATTAATTTCTTCACTCTTGACCAGGATGTACAATTTGGCGCGCAGCTCGATTCGGCAATTATGGCTAATCCTGGCGAATACCCAATTCTTGACCCGGTTCAGTACTCTGCTGCGTATGACCATATCAATCGGATTATGAATTCTATTCTGCAGTCTAATGATTTGCGGTATTCCAAGACTTTCCCCTGGCAGGTAAAGATAATCCGAAACGATGAGGTGCTGAACGCATTTGCTGCCCCGGGTGGGTACATGTATTTTTATACGGGGCTCATTAAATTTCTCGATAACGAAGCACAGCTGGCAGGTGTTATGGCCCATGAGATAGCCCATGCCGATAGGCGCCATAGCACGCAGATGCTTACTCGTCAGTATGGCTTTAGCATGCTACTTTCAATAGTAATGGGCGATAACCCCACTATGCTTGAGCAGATTCTTGCTCAACTGGCAATGGGTGGAACCATGCTCAAGTACAGCCGCGATAACGAGTACGAAGCCGATAAGTATGCTGTAACTTACCTGTACGATACCGATTACCATCCGCGCGAGCTGGCCGGATTTTTTGAGAAGATGTTGGGTTCAACCCAAAAAATCCCTGAGTTCTTAAGCACTCACCCCTCGGACGAGAATAGAATTAAGAATATTGAGGATGTGTGGAAAAGCTTGGGCAGCAAGGTGGGAAATACCTACGTGGACCGTTACCAAAATTTTAAGAATACACTTCCCTGACACTTCGAAATATCTAAACAAAGAAGAGCCTCTTTCAAGAGGCTCTTTTTTATTTGCTATATCGATTTTCTTAAGAGCTCAACCCATTGTTTTACCCGGGTAGCGGTTTTTTCGGCTTCAAAATCTTCGTCTATGGCCAGGCCAACAAACTTCCCATCTATCAATGCTTCTGAATCGGTGAAACTATAGCCATCGGTAGGCCACTGACCTACAATTTTTGCTCCTTGTGCCATTAATTCCTTTGCTAAAATACCCATTCCATCCACAAAGTTTCGGGGGTAGGAAACCGAGTTGCCGGTGCCAAAAAAGGCAAAGAGTTTACCTTGCACCTGGATTTTTCTGAGCTCAGGACGAAAAATATCCCAATCCGAGCGCGATGCCTCTCCATTCCATGTTTCACTACCTATGGTTGAGCAACCAAATATGATTATCTCATAATTATTAATCATGCTTGGGGTTGCATCCTTTACCGGATATACTTCGGCAGCGCCTTGGAGTTCTGAAGCAATTAGCTTGGCTACCTTTTCGGTTGCTCCACCGGTTGGACCGTAAAATATTCCAATTCTTTTTTTCATGTTAATTCGTTTTTCAGTTGAGGTAAATATAGCATTTTTTTATTAAACCGCTACCTGCCACTACCCTTAAGGCTTGCTACGGCAAGGAAAATTCCTAGTGCAACACTCAAAACGGCTGCAAATAGCACCTGAAAATCAGCCGGCAAAAGGAAAGTAATGGTGTGAGCGGGAATCCAGAAGTAGGGTATGGTTTTGGCAAATACAAACTCCCATTGTACTTTCCAGTTTATACTGGTCATGATTTCACCAACCCGAATAGGTTTGATTAGTCCTAAAAGAGTACCCCCGTTGCTAACAATATGGGTATCGGTAATCTTATGCAGGGTCATCATCACTGGGGCGTAAATTACGTTCATTAGCAGGCTGATGCAGAATGCCACAAGTAGTTTTTCCCATGTTAAGCCACCTTTAATTGCCATAGGGGCATCGGTTATACCCATGTAAGCCAAGAATGCTGGAACCCCACTGGCAAAAAGTACAAATGCCAGTTTTATGGTAAGTCCCAGAAATCCCCACACAATGGCTCGGGGTATTAGCCCGAAGCCGGGTTGGTTGTAGCTTCCTGTTCTGATTCTAAGTCCAATGGCTTCGCCAAAAGTGGCTAGCAGGGCAAACTTCAGAAAGCTGGTAATCATGCCATGGTTGGCATTGAAATCAACATAGATGCTATAAACAGTTTCCGATACAAAGAATGGAAGCAGGAACATGAATGTTCCAAGCAGAACATATACGTCGTTTCTTTTCACTTTCAGTTGAGTTTTAGCGGTTAAAATATCTTTCAAATCCTGCCTTAACCTGTTCCCAGATGTAGTCGAAGCGGGTGGCTATCAAAATGATCAGGATTAAGGCAAGTCCAATCATCATTTTTTCATTTGCCGATAGCCCATTCCATTTCTCCTTAAGCCTCATAAGCGTTTTTACTTTTCAATTCTGATTCTGGCGTCAACCGCAACAACCTTGTCTTTAGAGCCAAGTAATGGGTTTAGGTCCATTTCGAAAATTTCGGGAGCAACGGTTACCAAAGCCGAAACACGACTTACAATCTCAGCAAAAATTTGCTCGTTTACTGGTTCCTGTCCCCTTGCTCCCTTTATCATTCCGTAGCCCTTTAACCCGTGAATCATGCTCAGCGCTTCATTGGCATCAATAGGGGCAAGGGCTGCCCTAACATCTTTTAGAACCTCGATGAAGATACCACCCAGGCCGCAAAGCACCATGTGCCCGAATTTATCCTCACGTTTGGCTCCCACAAAGAGTTCGGCTCCTTTTAGCATTGGCTGTATGAGAATGGCTGTGGTGTCTTTAATTCTTATCATTCGCTCAAACTCTTTGTGAACCGAGTCCGCATCACTGACATTTAGCACTACCCCCCCCACATCCGATTTGTGGATTGGGCCTACAACCTTCATTACAACCGGGTAGCCCAGTTTTTCAGCTGCTTTTGCAGCTTCGTTGGCAGTTGTTACTACAGCTTCGCCTGCTCTGGGAATTCCGGCAGCATCGAGCAGTTGCTGAACGGTATCGGGACTCATATAGCCATTGCTGCTCTTTTCAATAATTTTGCGTATTTCTTGTTCATCAACCTTAGGAAGTTCAGGTTTTTCAGGTGATGGCTTTGGAGTATGGAATATTTTTGCTAGTGAGTTTCCCAGCGAAACCTCGTCGGGGAAGAAGATACGACCTTTAGCTATGAAATGTTCAATTTCGCTTTTCACGTTCATTACCGAGGGTAGTACTGGGAAAATGGGCTTACGGCATTCCTTCATCTTACGGTCGAGCAGGTCGTAAACGTCGTAAACGGGGAACAGCCCCGGGCTACCGAATATAACAATCATGGCATCGATATGCTCAAAGTCCTTTTCGCAGGCATCTATAATGTAGCCCAACTGTTCGGCTGTGCCGGTTGCCAGAAAGTCGATGGGGTTAGCTACCGATGAGCCCGGGAAAAGTTTGCTTAGCAGTTCTTTAGCCTTTGGCCCTTCGATAGGTGGTACTTCAAGGCCATTGTTCGATAGCGAATCGGTGAGCATTACGGCGGGTCCACCGGCATGAGTGATTACCGCAATATTTTTGCCTTGTAGTTCAGGGTGCATGAAGATTGATGCCACGGTGGCCAGCTCATCGCGACCATAGCAGCGCACAATTCCTGCCTTACGGAAAAGAGCATCAACCGCAACATCGCTGCTGGCTAGTGCTCCGGTGTGGCTTGATGCGGCCCTGCTCCCGGCAGATGAACTTCCAGCTTTTATTGCGGCAATCCGACATCCTTTCCGAATTAACGACTGGGCATGCTTTAGAAGTTTTACGGGTTTACTAATGCTCTCCACGTAAAGCAGCTTGACGCGTGAGCTGTTTTGCGGATCGAATGTAATATCGAGGTACTCAAGGACTTCTTCTACACCTATTTGGGCGCTGTTGCCCACCGAGTAAACGCTGTTGAATGTTAGCCCCCTCGGGATGCTCGATTCCATGATGAAAACCGCGGTGGCTCCTGAGCCTGAAATAAAGTCAACCCCTTTAGGGTTAAACTTGGGAATTGGTGTGGTAAACACACCTGCATAGTTGGTGTTCATAACCCCAATACAGTTGGGACCTATGAGACATCCTCCGGTACGGTTTATGGTGTCAACGATTTGCTCTTCGAGTTTGGCACCCTCTTCGCTTTCCTCATGAAAACCGGCCGAAAGGATGATGAACGCTTTTGTCCTTTTTTGTGTGGCAAGAACCTCAACTGCCGGGGGACAGAACTTTGCAGCAATGGCCAGTATGGCCAAATCAACCTCAGGCAAATCGACCACATCGCGATACGATTTAACACCCTGAACTTCGTCGGCCTTTGGGTTAACCACGTACAGGTTGCCCTTGAAATGGTTGTCGATAAGGTTTTTCAGAACCTTGCCACCTGGTTTTTGAACATCGTCGGAACCTCCGACAACTACAATACTCTTAGGATTAATTAATTCGCTGGTAATCATCGAAATATTTTTTGCGTTTACACTTTTTTACTTTAACGCAAACCTAACTGAATTATACCAAAGTAGCAAGGGTAATGGTCAGGGTAGGATGGGTTTAATTGATGTTTTAGGATATAAAAACGGTGCAACCCAGCTATTGCACCGATAATTACATTTCATTATTTTCTGGCAAATACCCTATTAATTGCTTTTTATGTCGATTCCTCCAAAGAGTACAAGTCCTTTTAGAACCAGTTCGGGCGAATTATCGGGAATCGATTGTGGAGATTTTCGTTTATCAGTGATGCCTCCAAATATCGATGTTACTTCAATTTTTAATCGCCAATCAGAGGGAATGATTAGTTTTGAACCTCCGAATATGCAAAGCAGATCAACATAGTTTTGTCCGGGTTCGAGTTTGGCATCACTCAAGTCAATGGTTGAGCCGCCAAAGATGTTGGTAATTCGGCCACCCTTGAATTGTTGGGATGTGAATTTTTGTTCCGACCCGCCAAAAATGGAAACATCATCAATCAGGTTATCGTTCACTTCTCCGGTTCTTATTGGACGCCAGTGTCGTCTGCGGCTACCAAGAATAAGCGAAAGACCTATAAAAAGTATTACCGCTGGCCAGAATAGTTTGCTCACAGATAAAGGGAATTCGTAAAATTTTGCTGCTAAAAAGAATGCCCCAATTGCGATGAGCACTGTACCAAAAATCCGATTACCAGGTTTGGGAAAGGTTAAAAGACCAATAACAATTAGAAGGGTCTGCCAGGTGAAGATGTATCGCCCCCAGTCAACAGGAAAAATTTCAAAGTTATCGAGCAGTAGCAATGTGGCAAGCACTACCAGCAGCAGTCCCATCATTAACCTGGATAGGTCGGTTTTGTGGGATGTTTCCATCTTTTCCATCATGTTAAATGTTAGTTTATACATTCTTAAATATACGACTAAAGTCTAAACTTTGCTGCATGGTTACATTATTATTGGGTAAAATCATATTAACCTAACAACATCCTGTTTGACCAATGCATCAAGCAATTACCTTTAAAATCATCTGAAAGTAAAAAAGATGGAAATAAGCAATACTTAACGTGTATCAACCCATTCAACTATAATTCACCAATGCATACTTGGGTATCTCTAACTCAGATTAGCGCAGTACAATTTTATTAGAAAAGCTTAAAATTTTTGATTCCGGCGGTAGAAATGCTTTGAGTTGCCATGTTCTCCGTAGCCTATTTCATCGCCAGTGAGTTGAATGCGGGCTTCCAAACAGCTTTTGCAATCATCTGCGGCGTCATCTACGCAGGGTTTGTTTTCGTAGAGTTTGTAATCGTTACGGTATGCGCCAGGTGTAATGTTTGGCATCACTATGTTTGCACCCACCTTGATGGCTTTCTCCCGGCCAAGGGGGTCTATTGCCTGAAGAGCAGTAGGGGCTGCAATATTAATATCCTTCATAAGAATTCGAAGCAGGGCGGTCATTTTCAGTGCCAGGTTGAAGCGTTCGGCGAGGGGTAGGAGCGTATCCCTAAACTGATAGAGCGGGGTACTGGGGTGTTCAACGTAAGGGCCCATTCCTACCATGTCAACATCCATTTCCTTCATCCAAAGCAGATCCTCGGCCAGGTGCTCAAGGGTCTGGAATGGTAACCCGATCATTACTCCTGTACCTACTTGGTATCCAACACGCTTCAGGGCACGAAGGCACTCTACACGTTCATCGTAAACATGATGGCCATCGTTTGGGTGAAGCTTGGAGTAGAGCTCCCTGTTTGATGATTCAATGCGTAAAAGGTAACGGATTCCTCCCTTATTATACCAACGGCGGTAGGTTTCTTCGGTTTGCTCTCCCAAGGAGAGCGTTATACCCAGTTCATGGTTGGTGGCCTGGTTAATTTTATCGAGCAGGGTTTCGATTCGGGTAGTAAACTCTGCAGTGCTAACCTCTCCGGTTTGAATTGCTATGCTGCCGTAGCGGTTTTTCCAGGC
The DNA here is from genome assembly GCA_937926785.1 of uncultured Bacteroidales bacterium. Taxonomy (GTDB): domain Bacteria; phylum Bacteroidota; class Bacteroidia; order Bacteroidales; family Tenuifilaceae; genus Tenuifilum. Next base: position 41,725 of record CALBBQ010000031.1, read on the forward strand.
AAAAAGAGCAGCATCTAAAACCTCCTCATCGGTAAGCGTGTATCGGTGTACCTGTTTATTTCCTGCCCGAATGCCGCAATACAGACAGTTTTTCCTGCATATGTTGGACATCTCAATAAGTCCGCGGAAGTAAACCTTGCGGCCTACATACCTGGCTTTGACCTCAGCAGCATGAGAGAATAGCTTTGTTTTGGCATCGCCTTCGCAGTTCAGCAGGAACACCAGCTCGTCCTTGGTAAATGTTTCTTTTTTTAAAAGATTATCGATATTCATTGTAAAATACGACTCGAATTTCTATGTTTACATGTATATTTCGCTCAATATATTAATCCCATGAAGTTTTACAAACATATGCAAAAATAGCTGTTAACCGATGGAAAGAGCCAGAGCAATAGGACAAATTATAGCTGTTATAAAACAGCTCAGGAAAGAGGCCGAAGAGCTTTTTAACAGCGACAATATAGTAGAACACTCCGAATTACTTATCGAGGAGTTCTTTCTGCAAAAGTTTAATCCATTTCTTGCGCGTGTCAAGGAACAGGTAAGCGCTTTACCGCTGGACGACTACCTGCCGGTAGAGCTTGATTCATGGATTAGGCTCATCAACATAAAGCTAAGTGCAATAGAACGGGGCCAGCACGATGAGCGGTATGCCGAGGTGCTATACATTAAACAGCGTTTTTACCCGGAGCTGGTTGAGGTGCTCAAAGAGTTACAGCTCGAAGTGCTGGAGGCCGAATTTGATGCTCGTGTGGATAATCAAACTGAAAGTAAAACATCCATTGGCCCTAATACCATTGTGCTTTCTCATGAGTCCGTGGCTTTGCTAATCGCTATGCTCTATAATTTCAACCTGATTTCAGGAACGGTTTCCATTGATGAAATTTGCCGTAGTTTTTCGGTTATGACAGGGTACGATGCTGCAGAAATAAAAAAGATGTTACGTTTTGATGAGGAGAGTGGAAGGCTGAAGACCATTGTAAAGGCTGAAGATATGGATGTTCTGCTGAAACTTCTGAAAAGTATTTGTGCCCGGATTGAAAACCTAAAGCTTTACTCAGATTAGCAAAGCGTGAAGCTAGCTGTAGGGAATACACTTGTAGGGCAGCCGAATATCAGGTAGTTCAAAAAGCACAACCCCTTCGTGTAGCAGCTCATCATCCTCCTGATGGTAGTTCCAGATTACCTCAACGTCGAAATTAGCATTCCTGAAAGTGGCGATTTTTCGTAAAACATCACGTAGATATTTGTAAGAGGTTGAATTGATATACCGAAAATTAAGGTCAACGATTATCTTGCAGGGTTCCTGATTCTTCATGTACTCATAGAACTCGTCGAGCCAATCAATTACCTGCTGGTAAAACTCCTTGGCGTTTTCAGGATGCGAAATGCCTGAGATTGAAAATACCTTTGTTTCAGGATTGAAATATATTTCCGGTGAATCAATTTCAGCCTCTATTCTTAAAGGTTTCATTATTATTTATTATCCGTAATCATTAGTCACGTAAATATAGGTGATAATGATTATTCAATGCAAGATTTCCAATTTTTCTTTGATTAAATGGCAAATTTAGCTTGTGAAGATATGGCCTAATAGGGTAAACTATAAATTATTGGCTTACTATTACTTTTTAGCTTTTCAGAATTGGTGAAAAGCTTTTTTGGCCTTATATTTGCGTATGGTGTAATAAGAACATTCCGGCGGTAAAGTGAATTGGTTAGTTAGTTGTTACTAAGGAATGTTTTCGATTTTCAAAGTAAAATCGAGTGTTTGGGGTGAAGGAGGTCTTTCGGCCTCCTTCTTTCTTTTCTATTTTTTAAAGATGAAGTAAACGGCCAGAATCAGAAACCCAAATCCAATGATATGGTTGGTTTTAATGGTTTCAGTTTTAAAGGCAAAAAGGGTAAAACCCATAAAAACTATAAGGGTGATAGTTTCCTGAATAACCTTGAGCTCTACCAGCGAGAATGGGCCCCCGTTCTCTCTGAATCCCAATCTGTTTGCAGGTACCTGAAAGAAGTACTCAAACAGTGCAATTCCCCAGCTTATAAGTACAATGCTCACCAGGCTGAGGTTCTCAAACCATTTCAAATCCTTAAACTTGAGGTGGCCATACCAGGCTAACGTCATAAATGTGTTTGACAATACTAAAAGCAGTATTGTTAGTAATCCTCTATAGCCCATCACATTATGTTGTAAATTTCCCTGCAAAAGTATTAGTTTATTTTGAAAGTGGGATTTTGTTTGATGCTTCTGCCTTAATATTTTTCAGCTAATTGTTGTTAACCTCTTGTTCTTTTTCAATATTTTTGCAGAATGCAAAACTTAAATAGCATATCATGCTGATTTCGATGACCGGCTTTGGAAAAGCCGAAAAATTATACTTGAACAAGAAGATAGTTGTTGAGGTGCGCTCCCTTAATTCCAAACAGCTCGATCTTAACCTTCGCCTACCATCAATTTATCGAGAAATTGAAATGGAGATCAGGAACCGGGTGTCTGGTGTGCTTCAGCGTGGGAAGATTGATATGTCGGTTAGCTTTGAAGAAACTGCCGAAATCCAAGTAACTCCCATTAATGAGCTGGTTTTTAGTACCTACTATAAGCAGATTCAAGTTATTGCACAGAACAACGGGATTCAGCTAAACCCGTCCGAAATTGTACCCACCATTCTTCGTTTACCCGATGTGCTAAAGGCAGAAAAGGACGAAATTGCTTCCGACGAGTTGCATATAGTTTTGCAGACATGCGATGAAGCACTTCGAAATCTATCTGAGTTTAGGGCAAAAGAAGGTGGCATACTGCAAACCGATATGGTTAAACGGGTTGCTTTAATTCTAAACTACCTTGAACAGATAGAACCCTATGAGTCGCAGCGTATTCAGGATGTAAGGCAACGTTTAACCGATGGACTTCGTAAGCTGGCCTCTGATGTTCAGATTGATGCCAATAGGTTTGAGCAGGAGGTTATTTACTATCTTGAAAAATTGGATATTACCGAAGAAAAAGTGCGATTAAGGCAGCACTGTAGCTACTTTACCGAAACAGTAAATGAGAAAGAGCCTGTTGGGCGGAAGCTCGGTTTCATTGCTCAGGAGATGGGGAGAGAGATAAATACATTGGGTTCGAAAGCCAACAACGCCGATATTCAAAAGTTGGTTGTGCTGATGAAGGATGAACTGGAAAAGATTAAGGAACAGTCGTTGAATATTTTATAAAGATAGTTTAATGGAAGGTAAGCTTCTCATATTCTCTGCCCCGTCGGGAGCAGGAAAAACTACCATTGTGAGGCATTTGTTGGAGAAATTTCCGGAGTTGGAGTTTTCTGTCTCTGCCTGTAGTAGGCCACCTCGTAATGGCGAAGTTGATGGGACGGATTACTACTTCCTGACCGTTGACCAATTTCGTGATAAAATTGAAAATGGCGAATTTGTTGAGTGGGAGGAGGTTTACCCTGGATCGTACTATGGAACTTTATGGTCTGAGGTAAAGCGTATTTGGGCAAAGGGTCATCATGTGATGTTCGATGTGGATGTTAAAGGCGGTATTAACCTAAAGCGTAAGTTCCCAAAAAATTCGTTGGCAGTATTCGTAATGCCACCTTCCATTGAGGAGCTGAAAAATAGGTTGATGAGGCGAGGAACCGAAACCGAGGAGTCAATAAGCATCAGAATTGGCAAGGCTCAGGAGGAGATGACCTATGCTAACCTTTTCGATTACATACTTACCAACAATCAAGTTGAAACAGCTTTTGAAGAAGCTGAACGCATTGTGAAAAGCTTTATAAAAGATTAGCCATGAAAAACGTAGGACTATTTTTTGGGTCGTTTAACCCCATACATACGGGACATCTGGTCATTGCCGAGTATATTCTTGAATTTTCTAATTTACATGAGATTTGGTTCGTGGTAAGTCCGCAGAATCCCCTTAAGGCCCAGTCCGACCTGGAGCAGGAGGTTCACCGGCTCAATATGGTTCGCCTTGCAGTTCATGAGACTAACCAAAGATTGAAGGTTTGCGATGTGGAAATGTCCATGCCGCGTCCTTCATTTACAATCGATACACTTGAGCGTCTAAAAGAGCTTTATCCTGGGAATGAATATGTAATCATCATTGGTTCAGATACACTTCAAACACTCGATAGATGGAAATCGTACCCAGAACTCATTTCGTCCTACAATTTTCTGGTTTATCCACGCGATTGTCAGGCCTATAAGCAGGAGTTCCCGTCATCCCGATTTAGCCTGGTTGATGCACCAATCATTGGCATATCGTCAACTTACATACGTTCAATAATTGCCAAAGGTAAGGATGCCCTGGGTTATGTACCCGATGACGTTTGGGATTACATTGAACGTAATAATCTTTATGGTTACACCGGGTTACACATTCTAAATGAGTAGTATGGACCGTTTTGAGGAGCTGTTGCTTGAAGGCAATCTGGAACAGGCCGAAGAATACTTGAAGGGTCTCGATCGGAACAGCGATGAAACTTTGTACTGTTGGGGGCGATTGTACTCCCGTAAAGGTGAAGAAACAAAAGCAATGGCGTTTTACTCGAAAGCCTTAGAGGTAAACCCGAACCACGAAGAATCAAGGGTTCGCCTTGAACTTGCAAGCGGAATTTTCGCCTTTCGCGACCCAAACCTCTACAACCATTAAGGCATCTGCAGGTTTCCCATCAGCACCTGAATCGCTATCTCTGCCGATTTGGCCTGAATTAACGCATTCTGGTAACGGAATTCGGCGTTAAGGTAACGAATTTGTGCATCGCGCAATTCCAGGTCGCTGATCAGCCCAACGCGGTACTTCTCAATGGAAATGTCAGAATTTTGCTTGGCGAGAGATGCTGATTTTTTTTCAATCTCCACCAGGTTGTTAGCTAATGTCAGGCTATTAGTTAGCTTCACAGCCTCTGCAATCAGGTTCATTTCCTGTGCCTGATAGCTAAGAAGCTGATTCTCCAGGTAGATTTTTGCATTTGAGATGTTCCGGTTGGTATTGAATCCATTGAAAATGGGAATACCAATGGTTAGTCCGTAAGACGGGCCAATGTTCCGGTTCAGTAAAGTGCTACCCTCAGGTGTGGATGTCTGACTATAGGCGTAAACCGATGAAAGGGTTACCCGAGGGTAACGACCGGCTTGAACCTCTTGCAAGGCGATTTCCTTTAGCCGAACATTCAGCTTTGATATTAGTATCTCCTTATTAGAGGCTTTTAACGCTTCAGCAACTGTGGGCAGATCATACAGCTTAACTTCCGGTATGTTTTTTTCCACTTCGAATCGGATTGTGGGGTCTCTTCCTAAAAGTTTATTAATCGATATCGAAATGTCTTTTAACCTATTTTCCTGGCGTAAAACCTGTGCCGAATCGGTTCGGTAATCAACTTCAGCTTGCATTACAGCAAGCTGGTAGCTGGTGCCAATGGCTGCTTTTTCGCGTGCAATCTTTAACCTGTCGGCCGAGAGCTTCATAATCTCTTTGTAGATATCGAGCAGCTGCTTTTCTGCCGAAAGGGTGTAGTAGTTCAAAATAATGGCCGATACTACATCTTCAACCTTTAGCTGGTAGTTCATGCTGTTAAGTTCTTCAAGTGAAGCCAAGCGGTTGCGATTGGCAAACATGGCGAATCCGTCAAAGAGTGTCCATGTAAGCTGAATGCCTCCGCTTACCGTATTGCTGCGATACCTTTCATACTCATTGGTACTGCCATTGGCAAGTTCCTGTCTGATGTTGTAGCTGTAACCGCTGGCTGAAGATGATAGGTCAACTTTAGGTAGAAATCCTGCGTTGCCCAGCGTGTTGTTATTTCGTGCCACTTGCTCATCGTTTCGTGCAATGCGTAACGAAAAGTTGTTCTCCAGGCCAATCCTTATAGCTTCGGATAGCTTAAGAGTATCGGCACTTTGGGTAAATGAGTAGTTGTGCATTGAGCTGAGAAAAATAACAATGCCGATTCCACGAAATCTAATACCCCATCTATTCTTCATCATGTCGAATCACATTAGGTTTTTTAGTCGATATATAAGTGTAAAGTGCCGGAATAACGTAAAGAGTCAGTATTAAAGAGAATAACAGCCCGCCAATGATGGTAACACCCATTGGAATGCGGCTGGTTGACGCAGCACCTAAAGCCAGAGCTATGGGAAGCGCACCAAATATTGTGGCCAGGCTGGTCATTAGTATGGGGCGAAGGCGCTGTTGGGCTGCAAAAATGACGGCTTCATGCTTACTCATTCCCGTAATTTTTTTCTGGTTGGCAAATTCCACAATCAGAATACCGTTTTTGGTTACAATACCCACTAGCACGATGATGCCTATCTGACTAAAGATATTCAATGTGTGACCCAATAGCCATAACGAGAGAATAGCACCGGCAAGGGCTAGGGGTACGGTGAACATTATGATTAAGGGGTCCCTGAAGCTCTCGAACTGGGCGGCCAGTACCAGGTAAACCAGGATTAGGGCTAAGAAGAATGCAAAGAACAGGCTATTTGAACTTTCCTCAAATTGCTGCGATATGCCGGTTAGGGTTGTTGAGAAGCTCTCATCAAGTATTTCTTTTGATATCTCTCGCATGGCCTGAATGCCCTGTCCGAGGGTATAGCCCGGTGCAGGAGCAGCGCTAAAGGTAGCTGAAATGTAGCGGTTGTACCTGTATCGCTGGGGGGGGATACTCTGCTCGGTGGTTTTAATCAGGGAGCCGAGGTCAACCAGGTTGCCCTTGGAACTTCGAACGTATATATTTTTGAGGTCATCCGGATCATCGCGGAATGGTCTGTCGGCTTGCCCAATCACAAAGTACTGTTTACCATTCCGGATAAAGAAACCATATCGTTGACCGCTGAAGTAAAGCTGAAGGGCATCGGCAATATCCCTAACGGTTACACCCGAAGCCCTGGCTTTATCGCGATCTATTTCGACAACCAATTCCGGTTTATTGAATTTCAGGTTTACGTCAACCACCTGAAAGCGTTCATCGGCTTGGGCTCGGGCTAGAAACTCAGGTACAACCTGTTTCAACTTTTCAAAGTTGGGGGCCTGTACCACAAACTGCACAGGAAGACCACCTCCGCGCCCGGTGCTGATGGTTTGATCCTGTATGACGTACGACTGCGCAAAGTTCCTGGAACGAACAAAAGTTGAGAGTTGGTCGGCAATTTGTGTCTGAGAGCGTTTGCGCTCGTTAGGTTGGGTTAATAGCAAACGGACAAATCCTCTGTTGGTGCTGCCTGCCCAGCTGGGCGATGAAACGGCAATCATTGCTTTTTTCTCAGGAATAGTATCCACATATGAGGCAAGTTCATAGATGTAGCTGTCGATAGCCTCGAACGAAGTACCTTCAGGGGCTGTAACATTAATAGATAAACGGGCTTTATCCTCAAGGGGTGCTAATTCCGAGGGTATTCGGCTTCCGATAGCAAAAATTATTAATGCAGAGACCCCCATTACCACAAACGCCAACCATCTTCGGTTAATAAAGGTTTGTAAAGTTCTTCCGTAATAGTCCGACAGCCAGTTGATACCCTGGCCAATAGCTCCCATAATCTTACCTTCTTTTTGTGTTCCTCTGAGCAAGCGGGTACTCATCATGGGGGTTAAGGTAAGTGATACTATGGAAGAGATGACTACCGCCGATGCCACTACAATCCCAAACTCACGGAATAACCTTCCGGTTATCCCCTGCAGGAACACAATGGGCATAAACACCGCAACCAGCGTAATGGTGGTGGAGATGATGGCAAAGAAAATCTCCTTGCTACCCGAGTATCCTGCCTTGTAGTTGTCCATCCCCTTCTCAATTTTTGAGTAGATGTTTTCCATCACCACAATGGCATCGTCAACCACTATACCTGTGGCCAAGACAACTCCTAAAAGGGTAAGTATGTTTATGGTGAATCCGAATAGGTACATTATGAAAAATGTACCAATTAGTGAAATCGGTATGGCAATAATGGGGATAAGCGTTGTGCGCCAGTTCCTGAGGAATATAAATATCACCAGCACCACCAGTATGAATGCCAGGAGTATGGTTTCCTGTACTTCTGAAATGGCTTTTCGGATGTTTATGGTTGAGTCGTAAGCATAGTTTAAGGAGATATCCTCGGGTAGTTCCCGGCGAAGCAGTTCAACCCGTTTGTAAGCCTCATCGGCAATATTAATGTAGTTTGCGCCGGGCTGAGGGGTTAGGGCAACTCCAACCATAGGAATTAGACCGTTGCCTCTCAGGAGCGTTCGTTCGTTTTCAGGGGCATAATCGGCTTTACCAACATCCTTAACCCGGACCGGAACATTATTGGTGTACTTAATGATCAGATTATTGAACTCCTCAGGTGTTTCCAATCGGCCAAGCGTTCTGATAGAGAGGGTGGTTTGATAGCCTTCAATCATACCTGTTGGCAGTTCAACGTTTTCACGTACAAGCGCGTTGCGAATGTCGGAGGGGGTAACATTGAATGCGGCCAACTTTTTCGGGTCAAGGTAAAGCCTCATGGCATAACGTTTCTCACCCCAGATGTTCACTAAGCTAACCCCTGCTATGGTTTGCAGCCTCTCTTTAACCACATTATTAGCAATGTCGGTTAGCTCCAATAGGTCGCGTTTGGTGCTTTGGATAGTAACCGTTAGTATGGTTTCCGCATTAGCATCAGCTTTGCTGATGATTGGCGGATCGGCATCGGGTGGGAGGTTTCTTATTGCGCGCGATACGCGGTCGCGAACGTCGTTTGCAGCGTTATCCATATTAACCCCAAGCTCAAACTCCACCGTTATGTTGCTTCGGCCGTCGGAACTTGATGAGGTGATACTTTTAATTCCATCAATTCCGTTTATCTGCGCTTCGAGGGGTTCGGTAATCTGAGCCTCAATTACGGCTGAGTTTGCCCCAACGTATGAGGTGGACACCGTTACCACCGGAGGGTCAACGCTGGGGTACTCCCTTACGCCGAGGTAGGCGAAACCAATTACACCGAATAGCACAATAACAATTGAAACTACCGAAGCCAGTACAGGCCTGTTTATGCTGATTGATGATATGTTCACGTGCGTAACCTTTAACTGGTTTTAAACTTTAGTTCTGCCTGATATTAATCCGAACCGGCATGCTGTTGCGAATTGATGTTAAGCCCGAAACAATAAGGCTATCGCCAACATTGAGTCCGTCAATCACTTCAACTGTAGTTCCCGTTCTTTCACCAAGTCTTACCTGAACCCGTTTTGCCTTTCCCTCGGAGAACACGAATACATTCTGTATGTCCATGTCGGGAACAATGGCTCTTGGGGGTATTAGAATGGAGCGGGGGCTTTTTTCGAACACCAATGTAGCCCTAACATAAGAGCCGGGTATAAGAGATTTATCTGGGTTCTGAGCTATTGCTCGCACCTTTAATGATCGTGTTTCCGGGTCAATTTGGGCATCGGTGGCGTAAACCCTTGCAGGGTAAAGGGTTTGTCCATCCCCGGCGGTAAATTTTACATCCAGGTTGGGTGTAACCAAACTTGCATAACGCTCAGGTATTGCAAATTCAAGCTTTAAAGGGTTATCCTGAACGAGAGTGGCAATGGTTGTATTTACCGATACGAATGCTCCTGGACTTACATATCGCAAACCAATTCGGCCATCGAACGGGGCGCGTACTTCAGCCTTTTCCAACATCGCTTTTGACTGCGCAATATCTGCTCTGATGGCTTCGAGCTTATTGAGCGAGGTTTCGTACTCCTGAACACTGATAGCGTTTATCTCAAGCATGCGTTTTTTTCTTTGCTCATCGTCAGCTGCTAATTTTTCCTCAATCACACGCCGTTGCAGCAACGCCCTGATGTCAGCATCGTTGATTCGTGCCAGAAGTTGGCCTTTCTTTACCTGTGTTCCTTCGGAAATGTTCAGCTCAACAATTTTACCGGCCATTTCGGAGCGAAGCTCCACCCATTCGTTGGGTAGTATGGTGCCCGGAACTGTAATTGTTCGCTCATACTCGGCATACCCCACTATTATCCCGTCAACTATCATAGGCTGACGGTCGCTGCGGGTATCGGTTTGCCTGCTCACTTTTTCTGCTTTACTGCAAGAGTTTACAACGAAAGGAATGCTATACAGTAGTATGATACTGGAAATTCTTAGTCTATGATTCATGTTTTACTTATTAAATGTATGGTAAAATTAGGACAGTTTAATATCAAAAAGGATTAATGCTAATGAAAATTGAAATGTTTTTTAATTCTGTGTTGACAAGTATTTTATTTTAACATAATTTTACTTATGGCATACGCTTTGTATCAGTTGTCGAAATTAAATCTAGGTATCAAAAAACAATAAGCATTTAAAACTTATTAAATTCAGTGCGAAAATGAAGAAAATCATCACTGCTTTATCCTGTGCCCTGCTGCTAGTATCACAAATAAAGCTTCTTGCACAGATCGATGTTAAGTTAATTGTACGGAATCCAGTTCCTACGGAAATTAGCGAGTGGGTTAACGACCCTACAGTTTTTCAGGTTGTTTTAACCAACCTGGGAAACGATGAGTATCCCAACTGTACGGCAGGTTTTACTTTAACCAACGGTAACGGCAAGGTAATAGCTACTACTAAAGCAGGTAGTAGCTACTTGCCGAGGTTTACCATTTTAAAGCCCCCTTCGGTTTTAATTCTGAATGGAAGTCAGGTACTTAATGCGAATGCAGTTGAGTACGATAAAAGTATTGAACGAACAGTTCTTACAACCAATTCAATACCCGAAGGAAATTACCAGCTTTGTGTTACCATTCACGATTACCTTGGAAGGAATATTACCAGTGGCGGGGAGTACTGCATCAACATACTTACCCAAATTCCTGAACCCCCTGCAATTATTTCACCCGCAGACGATGAAATGCTCTCATCGCCCATTCCGCTTTTTAGGTGGACTCCGGTAACAAACTATAACCCGGGGGCTGTGCAGCCAAGCTACAAGTTAAAGGTGTGCCCTGTATTTCAGGGACAGAACCCCCGCACTGCGATTGATGCAAATCCTGTGCTTTTTGAAAAGAAAAATATTGCAACCACATTCTACCAGAGCATTCCCGGAGATTTACAATTTGACTTTTACCCACAGGTTTCCCAGTATGTATGGATGGTTCAGACTTTTGATGCAAACGGAAGGCCGCTTGGTGCAAACCAGGGTAGGAGTGAACTTGGAACTTTCAGAGTTGGAAAACCCACAGAAGAGTATGCAATTGAAAATGTTTACCCTGTTGCTGGCGACACCGTTCCCTGGCTTCATCCGCAGCTAATTGCACGGATTTCGCCCTTTGACTCTAAGGTGAAGAAAGTTACCCTGAAGGTGTACGTTCGCGAAGAGGGAACATCCGCCTCCTATACCTACCAAAAGGATATTTACTATGGCACTCAACAGTTTGAACCCCCTATAACCCCTGAATTGGCCGGATTGGTGGTATGCAACTATTCAAACGGAGCAATCGACCCCTTTATGGCTGCGCTGCGACAAGGGAAAAAACACCTTTGGAGAGTTGAGGCAACCGTTACCCAAACCGATGGCAAAACGGTCACCATCCAATCGCGTGAAACCGCCTTTACTGCCGGATTACGAACCCCAAAGAATCTTAAACCCAAAGCAGATACTGCAATAGTTCGCAACAAAGCTTTGGAGCTCCAATTCGATGTGGAGCAGCCCGGGCAGCTTAACTTTCCAAATACAAATGTGTTTAGCATTCCGTCCTTCAACGGATTCAATGCCATCGCAAATGCACAGGCCAGGATTAGATTCGAAATATCTAAAAAATCAACATTCGATTCGCTTGTTTACCAGCACACCATTACCTTGCCCACCTCCGGAAACTTTAGCACCGGAAGCGATTGTGCAGATTTATTTTCCGCTAAAAAGCATCAGGTGAGTCAGCAACTCGATACCGGCAGGTATTTCTGGCGGGTGAAGTACCTGAACCACTTAGGAGAAGAGTATTTACAGTCTAACCCCGTAAGTTTTAGGGTTGTGCCGGACAGCTTACCCTCGTGTTTTGAGATGAATGTTGACCGACCTACCAACAATGGTAAGTGGACAAGCAGCGATAAACCCACTTTTGCCGTTACCATCAAACCAGATCTAAACAAAAAATACATAACCGGTGGCCGTTTGAGAGTTTGGAAGATGACTTCCGAGTCGCAGAGCATTGCCGATGCTAAAAAAGAAAAACCTGTTTTCGATGAAAGCTTTTCCGGAAACGAGAACACTAAGCTTTATAAGCTATCAACAGATATGAACGGTTACTCCCGTTGGGATATACCTTTTGTTAACGGCGATGCAGATTCTAAAGAGTTTAAGGGTGATGATAACACATATTACACCTGGAATTTCCGGTTGAACTTCAACAAGGATTCCATCAGAACGGATGGATGTAAGTGCAAGGCCGACTCGGTGATTTCGAATCAGGGTGTTTTCCAAATAAAAACATCCGATAAGGATGAGAATCCCTGCTCAGGAAATTGTTATGCTGAAGCACCAACAAATACCACTCCCGGAACCCAAACCCTTGCCAAGGACAGCGTACTTAAAATAGGTAACTTCGAGATGAAGTTGATTAGTGTTAGCGGAACTCCGGCTTCGCTATCGGGTGAGGGTTCAATTGATGTTCCTTACCTACGCGCTCCAATTCTTGTGGAGTTCTCAAACATAAAGGTTAATAGCGATAACCAGGTTTTCCAGGGTGAGGTGTATGCAAAGATTGATCCTGCAGCACCATACAACAAGGCTGATGGCAATGATTATGAAGGGAAGGTTCTGAACATGGCCGATGCTAAGCTAAAGGCTATTCATGAGTGGTCTTCGGACCTTGGTCGCTTGGTAAGTGCTTATACTAGTAGTAGCAATCCCGTTAACCTGCCCATCGGATTGGATAAGGATATTGACGGGTACAAAACTACTGTGGCCGTTATAGCCATGAAGTTTACCCCAACACAGGCAGTTCTTAACGCTGCAAGTTGGGTAGATTTACCTTCGCTTGGCCCCGACGTTGGGTTTGGCTTAGGCGTGAAGAACCTTTGCTTCCATAAGGACGGCCTGGCCGGAATGAAACGGGCCGAACTTTACCTGGTTCGCGATTTCGGTTACCAATCGGCCGACAGCTGGAGCTTCCTTTTCAAATCGCCCACACCCACCGATTCCGGTACCTATGCTAAATGGGATTGCAAAGGGATTCATCATCTGGAGGTAAAAGCAGAGGTGGAGTTTCCAAAAAGCTGGCTCAAAATGGCCAACCCCGATGATTCCTTGAAGAATGTTAGGGCATACTTTGCCGGACGTGCTGAGAAGAGTGGCAACACCTGGCAGTGGATTCTGAATGCAACCATGGACGATTGCGAATTCACGCAGGTTCCGGGTTTCAAGATGAAGGTGCACAACATGGTGTTCGACTGGTCATCCCTACGAAACCCGGAGGGAATATCGTTCCCCGCAGGCTACTCCGGCAATAAAACAAACCTCTGGGAAGGGTTTTACATCAAAGAGGCTGAGGTTATCCTACCCGACAAGCTGAAAACCTTTGATGACGCTAACCCGAAAATCACAGTAACCAACATCCTGATTGACCGAAATGGAATAACCGGTAAGCTGTACGGCCAAAACATCATAAGGAAGGAAACCGGAAACTTTGGGGGCTGGGCCGGAAGCTTAGATACACTTAACATTGCATTGGTGAACAGCTCGTTGGTTGATGGAAAGCTCAAGGGAAAAATAAAAGTTCCCCATTGCGATACCCTGTTCATTTACACCGGACTCATTTCCCGAAGCGTTAACTCCGAGACCAATACAATCGATAATAACTATAACATGGAGTTAACCGTTGATACCGAGAAAGGGTATCAAAAGGATTATGACTTGAAGCTTTTCCCTGCAAAATTTAAAATTGAACCCACGTCGTCAATCACCATTAAGTACTTCAAATCGGATGTAAAGGCCGAAGCTAAGCTGGATATGACATTGAGTATAGAAGGTAAAAATGACATTCTTTCGAAGTTAGACTTAAAGGGTGTCAAGGTTGAAGGGTTTAAGATACGCAACGAGGGTAACTGGATAGAGAAGGGAAACTGGGACTTTGCCAGTCCGCAACACTCTCTGGCCGGTTTCCCAATAAACATTGACAACGTATCAATGAAAACCCGCTTCAGCGATGGTTATTTTAGTCCCGGAATTTGCTTCGACCTTAACGTGGGATTGCAGTCGGGTACCAATGCCATAAGCGGAACTACCCGCTTAACTCTATGGAGCAAGTTGATTACCGATCAAGGACCGCACCGTTTTGTTTACGATGGTGTCCAGCTCGATTCGGTTGGCGTAAACGCCGACATTGGCGCCGTTAAGCTAAGCGGTGGTTTAAGCATCTACCAATCTGATGCCACCTATGGCGATGGGTTCCGTGGAGTTGTGAATGCTTCCTTTGTCGATAAGATTTCTGTTGCAGCAACTGCCCAGTTCGGAAATGTAAACAACTTCCGCTATTGGTACGTAGATGCTAAAACCATCATGCCCTTAGGCGTGCCTATATTCACAAACTTTGGAGTGTATGGTTTTGGAGGTGGGGCATGGTATAAGATGCGTCGTTCGGGTACAACCAACCTGGCCGAGCAGGCTGCTGCTCCAGATAGCACCAAGAATCCCTCAAAGACCAATTCGGGTTACACTTATGTTCCAGATAATAGTGCATCGTTAGGGCTGTCTGCCCAGGTGGTAATGGGAACGCACCCCTCGCCCGAAACTTTTAACGGCGACTTTGGTTTACAGGCACAGTTCCAGAATGGTGGCGGGTTGAGCAGCGTTTCTTTAACCGGAAATGGCTACATGCTGTGCGGAATTACAGAACGAAGCAAAGCAAAAATTCTGGCCGATGCCGATATCACCTATAGCGTTCCTGAACAAACGCTGCATGGCCTGTTCAATGCAACCATAAATTACCAACCCCTAACCGGGAGCGGACAAATGGTAATGCATTTTGCCCCGGATTTGTGGTACATTAAGTTTGGTGAGCCTAACAATCGGATGCGCCTAACGTTTGCCGATTGGCTCAGAACCGATGCTTACCTGATGGTTGGTCAGCAACTGCCCGCACCACCTCCTTTGCCGGCTGAGGTTCAACAGAACTTCCCCGGATACACACAGAGCCGAAATCCTATGATTGAGACCGGCAATGGAGTTGCACTGGGAGCAAGCACAGGCTTTAGCACTGGTCGTCAGCAGTACATGATATTTTACGGCGATGTAGCCGCACAAGCCGGCTACGATATGGCCATGCTTAAGTATAATGGAATTACTTGCGATGGTCGTAGTGGCGAGATGGGCATAAACGGATGGTATGCAAGTGGTCAGGTTTATGCTTACCTCAACGCATCCATAGGTATGCATGTTGATGTTTGGTTTACCAGCGGCAACTATGAGATTCTAAAGCTCAATACTGCTGCTATGCTCGAGGCAGGAATGCCAAACCCCACATGGATACGTGGTGCTTTAGGAGGCAACTACAGCATCCTGGGCGGTGCCGTTAAAGGATACTGCAACTATCGTTTCAGCATGGGAGAGCAGTGCCAGATGGTTGGTGATAATCCGCTTTCCCGTATCGATTTAATATCAGACATAAGCCCCACCGATAGCCAAACCGATGTTGATGTTTCAACTGAGGCTCAGGTTGCACTCAACTTCAAAATCGATGAGCCTTTCCAGGTTAATGAGATGACAGGTAACGGGCAAACCAGGGTAAGAACCTTCAGGGTTAAGCTCGATAAATTGGCAGTAGTGAACGCAACTACAAACCAAACGGTTCAGGGTCGGATCAATATCGACTCCGAAGGTTTTTCGGCTTACTTCAAGCCCAACGAGATGCTTAACAGCCAAACCCGATATCGGGTTACTGCGGCGGTATATGGCGAAGAGCTGATTAACGGTGTGTGGAAACCTGCAACTAAAAACAACGGTCAGGTTATTAAACAGGAAGTTACAGCTACATTCCGTACGGGTGTAATGCCTGATCATATCAGAAATCAGGATGTAGCCTTCAGCTACCCGGTTACCGGTCAACGTTACTTCCTACAGGGAGAATGTCGATCTGGAAAGCTTCAACTTAAAACCGGCATGGCATACCTCTTTGAGCCCCGCCAGAACTATAATGTGGAGTTTATTGCCCGGTTCATGCCTGCCGATATGGGCACGAATTCTATAGATGTTCCACTATCGTATAACAGCGGAACAGCAACGTTAACGTTTGATATCCCTAATCTGGTAAATGGCAAGTCGTACTATCTCCAGTTAATTAGAAAGGAGATTCCTAACGATCCTCAACTTGAGCGTATGTTTCAGCTAGGGCAGCAGCTGGTTGGCGGAAACCAAAGGACAACGCTAACTTTAGGTGAAAGAACCATTTACGACCGAGGTGGTTCAACAGTATCGGTAGCACGAAGAACAATTAACCAGAGTTCAAACCTGAATGCCGGAGAACGGTTACTATTTGCAATTTGGTTTAGCACCAGCCGTTTTAACACGCTTAGCCAAAAGCTTGCCAGCTTTAGCCATGTGTCAACCACCTCGGAGATAAACGGTAACTTCGAAAAACATACCGCAACCTATCAGGGTCAGGAATATTTTGATTACTGCGATTTTTCACCTATAACGTGGATATCATCAGGAAATGCCAACAGGTTTGGACCTTTGGTAAAAATAAATGCATGGGAACGCAATTCGCAATGGCATCAGCAGTTTGCTAATCCGCATGTTTACGATGAGATTTCATGGATGAAATCGCGTGGTTACTGGTCTGGCACAGTGAAGTACGACGAGTATTTTTCCAATCCGAACCTTAACTTTATTGATATCAGCTTTAACACTCAGGGGGTGGGGGTTGAACAGTTTGCTTCGCAGGTTCTGGGTGTTGCTACAGGAGGAAGTAGTCAGGCAAGTGGAACCGGTGCAGCAAGTTCGGTTTCAGGCGGTTTTGCCCCCGGTAATCAGCCGGCAAACCTGAATGTTTTGCAAGCATCATCGGGTACATCACCCTATATCAGGCTAACCTACAACCATGGTATTATTGTCCCTGCCGATTTCTTGACGTTAAGAAATAGAGCATTCAGCGTGCTTTCTAATCCGTTAATCACACTCAACGGAGCTAACCGAAGCAGGCTAAATACCATAGTAAATAGAAGTTACCAGATGATGTTAAGGGGAAGCTATCCAATGAACTTCTTCTACAACTACTCCGGCTGCAGAGCTGTGGATTCGGATGTGATTACCGTTAGCAAACCATTTATTTACTAACCAACAGCAGGTAAAGCCATGAATAATTTATGTAAAGCAGCCTTGGTTGTGGTAGCTACATTAACGGTATTGCCTGTTAATGCTCAAGATGATAAGAAGCCAAAAGTGGATGTAAAGGTATCGGCTACGTTGGCCAGTAACTTTTACTCCTCAAATGGTATAGAACCCCGCCAGCCCGGAAACATGCAGTATGGAATTGTAAGGGCAAATGTATCGTTGTGGGAGCAGGTAGAACTACCTTTTGAACTATACTTTACCACCGGGCAGACCCAATTCCAGCAACCCTTTAACCAGTTTGGAGTAAGCCCCAAAATTTCCAATTGGCTTACCCTGCATGCCGGTTACTTTTCGACTCGAATTTCCGATCTCACTTTTGGCGATTTGCGAATGCTTGGTGGTGGGTTTGAGCTAACCCCCGGCAATTTCAGGCTTAAGGCACTGTATGGGCGAAGCCGGCAGGCTGTTGAGCCCAACCGGGTTAGTTTTACGCCCGAAGTTTACAGACAAACTGCCTATGCGCTATCCTTGGGTTATGGAAATCTGGCTAAAACATACTTCAACATCAACCTGTTTCATGCCAAGGACGACTCAACCTCAGTGAAAGCCGATTCGGTAAGGGTGAAACCAGCCGAAAATCTTGTAACATCATTGGATTTTGGGGTTAAAATAGGAGAGGTTGTTACCGTAAGGGCCGAAGGGGCTGTATCGGCATTCACCTCAAATGTGAATGCTGGTGAAATTGATGCCATTAAGGTCAAACTACCATCAATGCTTTTCACACCCAATGCTTCTTCGCGGGCCGATGGTGCCGGTAATATAACCATCGATTTAACACCATCAAGATTTTGGTCGATGACGTTAGGGGCACGATGGATTGGTCCGGGGTTTCAGACCCTTGGTTACTCTTTACTACCAAACGATCTGATGGAGTTCTCCCTTTCGCCGCGGGTTAGGCTGATGAACAATAAGTTGACGCTTAGGTCAAAGGTGGGAGTGAGGTATAATAACCTGCGCAATAACCGCTTAGCTACAACCAGCCGGTTTACCGGAATGCTAAATGCAACCTATCAGGTTACAAATAGTTTTGGTATTGATGCCTTGTATAGTAAGAACCAGATAGAGTCTGGACACAAAGTTGACACACTAAGGCTTTCCAACGTTTTCGATTCATACTCGGTTACCCCACGGATCAACTTTAATGCTCTCGGTGGAAACAATAACCTGATGCTAACCTATAGCTACCAAAATTCGGCCGATAAAAACGTGTACACCCAAAAAACTAACAATGTCAGTTCGAACAGTGTTACCTTAATACACATGCTGAGTCTCCCATCGTCGCTTTCATTCACCTCAACCATTCTGCATAGCAATACCACTATGGATTTGTTTAGCTCAACCATTACGCATTTCAGCGAAACGGTGGGGAAACGTTTTTTAAAGGACAAGCTGAGCGCATCGGCCAGCATGGGGCTGAACCGGGTTAAGGTTAACGATAGTAGCACTCAATTCGTGTTCAGAATAAATGCCACCTATAACCTGAAAAAATATGGTAACCTAAGCTTCTTTGTAACTAATAATAGCTACAGAGGTTATGGGGTGATTAACCAGAACTACAGAGAGATTTACGGTAATTTGCAGTATAATATCAACTTTTAGGAACAATGAAAAAGATAAATAAACATCATAAAATTTTTAACTGGGGTTGTTACATCTTGGTAGCCATGCTTTTTATTTCATACAATGCTAAACCTCAGAAAGCAGGTTCAAAATTTGTACCCTCAACAAACATCAAGCTAATAGCAAGGGCAAGCACCGATTCGGTAGTACTACGTTGGGCACCCGCTACTCCAGGTGGATGGCTTATTGCTAACTCAATTGGGTATCGCATTGAGAAACTCGAACTTGCAGAGGGTGTTGAGATTTCGAACTCGCTCTACAAACCTTTGCAGCAGCAACCGATTTTCCCAATGACGCTTAACGATTGGAAGACATATGCCGGACCGGATAACAAGTTTTCGGCAATTGCTGCACAAGCCTTGTATGGTGCTGCATTTAACCCCAATCCGTTGAACGCTCAAGGTGTTAGCTCGCTGCGCAATGCTGCCGATGAGCTTACCAACCGCTACTCTTTTGCTCTTTTTGCGGCTGATAACGATCCCATTACCGCCAATGCTCTTGGATTAAGATATGTTGATAAAGCGGTGAAACCTGATGCTAGGTACCTGTACAGGGTTTATGTGGCAAAACTGACACCCGAAATGGCTTTTGATACTTCATATGTTATGGTGCAAACCTCACCTGTTCAACGTGTTGAACCGCCTATCGGTTTAGCTTACCGAAGCGGAGACCGTTCAATTGAGCTAAGCTGGGGTAACAATCCCAACAGCAACTTTACAGGGTACTACCTCTGGCGGTCCGATGATGGTGGGAAAACCTTTCTTCCCAAAAATTCTATGCCAATGGTTTTTACTAATGGTTCAGAAACAGAATCGACGGGAAAGGCTTTTTACATTGATACCGGAACAGTGAACTATAAAACATACATCTACAAGATAGCCGGAGTAACTCCATTTGGTGAGCTAAGCATGCCGGTTGAGGTTAGGGCCATGTCGCGCGATTTAACCCCTCCACCAGCTCCAATTGTACTTAAACCCAAGCAGATTGGACCCGGTAAAATTAAGCTGCAATGGCAAATGAACAATCCCACGGCAGACTTCAAGGGGTTCATGATTGCAAAAAGTTTATCGGCTAATGGAGGGTTTAATTTTATAACCACAAAACCATTACCTAAGCATACCAAGGAGTTTTCCGATGATTTGGCTGATACCTTTGAGGCCTACTATATGGTAGCCTCGGTTGATACTGCTGGTAACCTAAACTACTCAGCACCAGTTCTTGCATCGCTGGTTGAAACGCCAGTTCCTGCATCACCCAAAAACTTAAACTCCAAAACAGATAATGAGGGTAGGGTTACGCTTAGCTGGCAAGCAGTAAAAAATCCAAATGTGATTGGTTACCGGATATTAAGGGCGAACGATCCTACACACGAGTTTATTCCGGTTACCGGTTATGTTATCGCCGACACCCTTTATGTGGATAGCATCTCTTTAAACACGCTAACGCGCAACATTTACTACCGTGTGGTGGCTGTAAATAGCCGGTACCAGAATTCTGAGCCATCGGCAATTTTAAAGGTTCGTCGACCTGATAAGATCCCCCCGGCTGAAGCAGTTTTCAAAGATATATCTGTCACCGATAAATCGGTAACGCTGAAATGGCACTGTAGCCCAAGTAGTGATGTGGCTAAGCAGTACCTCCTGCGAAAGGTAGAAGGTCAAAGTGAATGGATGACACATGATAGTCTGAAACCAGGAATAGCTGAGTATGTTGATATTAATGTAAAACCCAAAACCACTTACTACTATACCCTTGTTAGTGTTGATAGTTCAGGTAATAAGTCAAAACCGTCAAATCCGGTATATGCAAGGCCATACGATTCGGGTAAGCGCGAAGCTGTTAGGCAGTTTGTGGCAGTTTACAATCAAACTGACCGCACCACATCACTCAGGTGGGATTACTCGCAACCCGTGTCGGACTCATACTGGTTTGTTATCTATAAATCAACAGATGGAATTAATTTTTCAGAGCTTAAGGCTCTGAAGTCCAACACAAGAACGTTTGTCGACTCAGCACCTGGTAAAGGAAAAGTTACCTATGGAGTTGTAGTGATGACAACCGATGGAGGCCAGTCCGAAATGGCGAAAGCTACGGTAAATGTTCCCTGATGTTTTATTACGTTTTAAAAGCCCTGTTTAACCAAACAGGGCTTTTTCATTAACTGTTTTCCGGATTTACTTTTTGTGGTTCGGTTTCGATAAGCAGCTGAAATGAACCGGACAAGAACCGAATCTCAAAAAAGTGCGAAGATTATACTGTACCGATTTTAACTTTTGCCCAGCTGCTAAACAAGATAAAAATTTTTTTTGAATTGCTTATCCGGTAACGTTTCCCGAGAAGTTTGTG
>CALBBQ010000032.1 GCA_937926785.1 uncultured Bacteroidales bacterium
AAGCCTTCGGCTATTTTTTTAATAAGGATATCATACAACTCTTACATGAACAAGGGGTAAACACGGTTACCGAGCGTGGGCAAAGGGTTTTTCCGGAATCCAACAAAGCCTGGGATGTAGCCAATGCCATTGAGCGTTGGACAAAATCAAAAGGCGTTGATATTCATATTCATAGCAAAGTAACCGAAATTTTGGCTGAAAACGGAATAGTAACTGGGGTAAAGTGTTTGCATGTAAAAGAGAATCGCATCCGAAAGTTTACCTGTAAATCGGTAGTTCTGGCTACGGGCGGAAAATCATATCCGGCAACGGGTTCAACCGGCGATGGATATGAACTTGCCAGAAATCTTGGACATTCGATTACCGAGCTGCGTCCTGCTCTTACCGGAATCGAAACTCAGCCCTTGCTGGCAGAAGCAAAAGGGCTAATGCTCAAAAACGTTGCAGCTAAACTTTATGTGGGAGAGACCCTTGAAGCCGAGGAGTTTGGCGAAGTGGAAATCACGGAATGCGGGCTCGATGGCCCCTCCATACTCCGTATCAGCCTAAAAGCAATTGATGCTTACCGTGCAGGCAAAAACGTTACCATATGTATCGATCTAAAGCCTGCACTCGACGAGACTAAGCTGAACAACCGGATTCTTCGAGATATTCAGAAAACAGGCTATTTTAGCATTGATATGCTACTACGTGGCCTGGTACCACAGCCGCTAGTGAAACCAATTGCCGGTTTCCTTGGGGTGAAACCAAAAATGCAAGCCTCGCAGCTTACAGCTGACGAAAGAAAAAGGCTGGTTAACATTCTCAAAAACCTCCGTTTCACTATGACTGGCTACCGGGGGTGGGATGAGGCCATAGTAACAGCGGGAGGAATACCACAAAGCGAAATAGATAGCCAAACCATGGGTTCTAAACTGATTAAGGGATTATACCTTGCAGGCGAAATAATTGATGTGAATGGGAATACCGGAGGATACAACCTGCAAATAGCCTACTCCACCGGTTGGCTGGCCGGAAAATCGGCATCGGAATTTGCCCTGCGAAAGTAATTACCTAACAAAGAAGTCCAGCATCAACCTGTCGCCCAGGTAGGCCTGAAGCCTATCGCCTACCTGCACAGGCCCTACTCCCTTAGGGGTTCCGGTAAATATCAAATCGCCTGTACGGAAGGTGATAAATCGGGAAACGTAGGCAATCAGTTCTTCGTAGCCAAAAATCATATCGCGGGTGTTCCCCTGCTGAACAACCCTGCCGTTGATTTCCAGTCGGAAATCCAGGGCGTTAATATTGCCCAGCTCCTCTTTTGGAATGAACGGGCCAACAGGGGCAGAGTGGTCGAAGGCTTTGGCTATCTCCCAGGGTAATCCCTTCTGCTTGCATTCCTGCTGCAGGTCGCGGGCTGTGAAATCTATTCCAAGAGTAATCGCATCAAAATAGCGATGCGCAAACTTGGGTTTGATGCTCCGCCCCAGGCGGTTTATCCGAAGCACAACCTCTAACTCGTAATGCAGATCCTCTGTGAACTCAGGGTAGAAAAAGGGCTGATTATTGCGAAGCAGGCAGCTATCGGGTTTAATAAAGAATACCGGGTTTACAGGCACATCGGCCTGCATCTCCATGGCATGTTCCCAGTAATTTCGTCCAATGCAGATAATCTTCATAAACAACATTTGGATACCCAAATGTAGCTAAACAAGCGTAAAATCTACCTTTTGACGAACAAAAAATGTATACCTTTGCAATGTCAATCCTAGCAATAATGAATAATTCCGAATCCATAAGGTATCGCAGAAAAATTCTTTTTGTGATAAATCCCATTTCAGGTACAAAAGGGAAGGAAAACATACTGCACAAAATTAACACCACCGTAGATGCCAACCTTTTTGAGCCTGAAATCATGTTTACCCGCAAAAAGGGTGATGCCCAACTCATTATCAAGGAGAAGATGGCCGAGGGGTACAAGTACTTTGTGGCAGTTGGCGGCGATGGAACCGTGAACGAGGTAGGAAGCGCCATTGTGAATACCGATTGCGTGATGGGCATTGTACCTGTGGGTTCCGGTAACGGACTTGCCCGTCACCTTAAAATACCAATTGATGCTGAAAAGGCTATTCAAATCATTAACCGCATGAAGGTTGATGAGCTGGATTACGGAACCGTTAACGGAATACCTTTCTTTTGCACCTGCGGTGTAGGTTTTGATGCCCACATCGGGTACCGGTTTGCAAAAGAGAAAGGGCGAGGTTTTTTTAACTATGTAAAGGTGGCCATAATCGATTTTATCAGGTATAAGCCCAAAAAGTACAAGGTGAAGATAGACAATGCCGATAAGATGAAGGTAAGGGCATTCCTAATTACCTGTGCAAACGCCTCGCAGTACGGCAACAATGCCTACATAGCTCCCAATGCGGATATGCACGACGGGCTACTGGACGTAGCTATCATGTCACCTATAAACCTGCTGCAGGCACCAGCCATTGGTGCCATGCTTTTTACGCGCATGATTGATAAAAGCACGGTAATTCAAACCGGCAAAGCCTCAAAAGTGGTAATAAAGCGTAAGCGTGAGGATGTGGTTCACTTTGATGGTGAACCCACCATCATGGGCCGAAAAATTAAAATTACGGTAGTTAACAAGGGACTAAAAGTGTTTGTGCCCTAGCGCCCCTCAACATCCAGAAGTTTTGTCTTTTTCCGAAGGGTTCTGATGGTTAGGTAAAATACACCGGTAACTATAAAAAAGACAAACCAAAATTTACCCCACCTGCTTAGCTGGAGGTAATTCCAGTTGTTGGTTAGCAGCTCATGCAGGTATTGAAACACAAAGAACAGCAGCACCAGCTTAAATAATCCAATGGCCTCACGTTTTACCACGTTCCTAAGCGAGAAGTAAAGACCCGGGGATCTCCAGTTGAACCTGCGCGGAACAAACGAGGGTACGCTATTAGCCCAATTGAGATAAACGGTTCCGAACTTATCGCGAAGGAAAAACTCTTCGGCATACATTATTCTTTCGTAGTAAAGCCAGAATATCATTAAGAAGAAACTTACAAACCAGAAGCTGCGGGTAACCAGGGCTAATCCCAGCCACATGAAAAAGTTGCCAAGATACAATGGGTGCCGAACCAGCGAGTACATTCCCGATGTGTTCACCGTGTCGGCCACCTGCTCCTTGGTGTTCCTGCCGGAGGTGTTCTTAGGTGTGTAACCTATAGTTATTACCCTGATGGCCAACCCAAGCAAGCTGATTGCAAAGCATGCCATAAGGTAATAGGGATTATAGACGTACTCGTTTTCCCAATGCATGTAGATATATTGGGATATGCCAGCAACTACAAGGATTATTGGAAGATAGCTGCGATACCTAAAAAGAAAGTCGCCCTGGCGACGGAAGGTTTCAATTAATGCCATTTTGTAAAGCCTTTAATTACGGCATAAATATAGTAAGCATTAACCATATTTAACAATATGTGATAACTATTTTTGCTTCATCTGCAAGTAAATGGCCGTGAGCACTTTTTTTGTGTAAAGAGGAAACTCTCCATTCATCATCCAGGAATAATAGCTCGGCTCAGCCTTCAGCACTTCAACTACGGGTTTCCCTTTATGTTTACCAAAGTTGAATACCTCAACCCCGTTATCATCGAGTATTATTCTACCTGCAAAATCGACATTGCGGTTGAAGGAGCTGAACTCGGATAGAAAATCCACATCGTTCTTGAGCTCAGGGTAACGCTCCACCTGAGCACAAAGAATTTCAAAGGTAGCATTGGTATCGGCTTCGGCACTGTGGGCATTTTCAAGGTCTTTGTCGAGGTAAAACTTGTAGGCTGCAGCCAGCGTACGTTTTTCCATCTTATGGAAGATGGTTTGCACATCGATAAACTTTCGTTTTTTCAGGTCGATATCTACGCCTGCACGCAGGAACTCCTCGGCCAGCAGAGGCAAATCGAAGCGGTTGGAGTTAAAGCCGGCAAAATCGCAACCCTCGATGTAGTTGGCCAGAGATTTTGCTATTTCCTTGAAAGAGGGGGCGTCCTTCACATCCTCATCGGTTATGCCGTGAATGGCTGTGGCCTCCGGGGGTATTGGAATCCCCGGGTTAATGCGTCGAACCTTAGACTCACGGTTTCCGTTAGGAAAAATTTTAAGGACTGCAATTTCTACAATTCGATCCTTGACTACATCTATTCCGGTAGTCTCCAGATCAAATACTACCAATGGGTTTTTAATGTTAAGCTTCATGGGTTTTCAGGTATAAAAAACCCCGAGGGTAATCTCCTCGGGGAAGAAAAAGTTGTCGGTTTAAGCACCTATCATCATAGGCATGAGCAGCATCAGCACATCCTCGTCGGGATTCTCGTTCTGATGAGGGAAAATCAGGCCTGCCCTGGATGGGTCGGACATGGAGATTACCACCTCGGTGGTTGAAAGGTTAGCCAGGATTTCAACCAGAAAGGCCGATTTAAAGCCGATCTCCATTTCATCGCCTTCATAATCGCAGGTTAGACGTTCATAGGCCGAAACGGAGAAATCCAGGTCCTGTGCCGAAACCACACACTGATTGGCGCTAAGCCCCAGCTTAATGAGGTTACTGGCAGCATTAGAGTAGATGGAAACACGGCGAACCGAGTTGTAGAAGTCAAGCCGGTCAATAATCATGCGGTTCGGATTCTGAACGGGAATAACTGCACTGTAGTTGGGGTAAGTGCCTTCAACCAGGCGGCAAATAAGGGTGTAACCGCTCATGGTAGCGCGGGCATTCTTGGAATCGAACTCCAGGTTCACCGAGCCGGTTTCCTTCACAAGGATTGATTTGAGAAGGTTAGCCGGTTTCTTAGGAAGAATGAACGAGGAGAAATCATCAACCTGAACGTCCTTCCGACGGTAACGAACCAGCTTATGCGAATCGGAAGCCACAAAGGTCATCCCCTCGGCGGTGAGCTCAATGAAAATACCGTTCATCACGGGGCGCATCTCATCGTCGGCAGTTGCAAATATTGTTTTGGTGATGCCGTTGAGAAGTATGTCGGCTGAGACTTTAACGCTAACTTTTGATTCCGGACTAAGCTCGGCAGCTTTGGGAAAATCATCGGCAGGTTGACCCACAATGTTGAACTGTCCATTCTCCGAGTTAATTACAATACTTAAGGTTCCCGGGTCAATTTCAAAGGTAAGAGGTTGTTCAGAAAACTCTTTTAGTGTATCAATCAGGATTTTGTAGGGTATGGCAATAGAACCTTCGTCCTGCACATTATCTAAAACGATTTTGGTTGAAAGAGTCGACTCCAGGTCAGAAGCCACGATTTCCAACTCGTTTCCCTTTAATCTGAACAAAAAGTTGTCGAGAATGGGGAGGGTGTTCTTGCTGCTGATTACCCTGCTAACCACCGATAAGTGGCTCAATAGCATTGTGCTTGATACAACAAACTTCATCTTTCTTATGGTTTAAGTTTCTACTATTTCGTTCTATTTGCCTAAAAATCCAACCTTTACTTCATTCAAGTCACCATCAAAGCAACCAAATTTTTGTGTTTATTGTTGATTATCAAGTTGGTTGATTACAAAAATGGATTTCAATTATACAAAATTTTAGCCACATTGACCAACCTGTTATTCAGAATTATTTTCCATTTTTTTTTAATGGGTATAGTATGTAATGAAAATCGAGGTATGATCCGGTCAGATAGGCAAGTTCTGCAGAATGAATCAACAGCTTGTCGGGGTCAAACTTTACGGATTGTCCCAGAATATTGGTGTAGCTATCGCCAGCTATCCGATACAGCTCAAAGCTATACCTATTACCATTTCTCATCAGAATTTCAACCGTTGCAAGAAGATTTTCCCTCCCTGCGCTCTTTTGCTGCTCTGGTGTGGCAACCCTCAACCTGGTGTTTTCAAGTGAGTGGTACAACAGGCTTATGCGGGCAATATCGAAATTGAACTCTTGCTTACCCGATGAATCGAATACCCTTATCTGGTTACCCGAAAAATCAATAGCATAGGAACTTGTTGAATCGGCCGGGTAGATGATACGAACTGAAGAAATGGAATCTATCGGTTCAGGGAACATCCTGGCAGCAAGCCAATGATTTGGGTTTACCGAGAAGAATTCATTCAAATCATCTACCACCAGATTGCTTTCAAGGTAATACGCTTGCTCTGCGCCATGCAACAAGCCCACTGCCTTGTAGTTAAATTTTGGGAGAAAAGAGATGTAGAAATGCTTTACCAACCTCGATTTTTTATAACACTTTAGCTCAAAAGCATTCTCCTTTATTGCTGCCAAATCGTTACTACGGTTCTTCGATGTGGCTGGAGCGAAGGCATTCAAACTCCTTATCAATTGAATAAACTGAAATACCGCTGAGCTATCGGCCAGATAGCGTTGGTTTACGTACCAGATATTTTTGTGAAACGAGAGGGTAACCGTATCGTTCCCACGTACAATTTCAAAACGCGAAGGAGAAACGGAACCAATTGAGAAGTTCTTTTGAGAGTACTCATGGTATAAGCTGCTCCCATAGAAAATCAGGAAAACCAATGCTAACAGCAGAAAAGAAAGTATAAACCTTTTAACCATAGAGTGAGATACTTTAGCGGGTGTATCGCCTTTTACGAATATAATGCCACGATATTCCAAATAGTACAAGTAAAAGCGAGGGTATAATCATGTTTACCAGTTGCCAGGCTGTTCGTTCCTGCACCACCTTTTTCCTGTCCAGTAACCTGAGCTTAACATCACGGTTCCTGAGATTCAACAGCCCGTTATCGTCGCATAGGTATTTTACCATGTTTACTACGAGTTCCTTATTGCCAAAGGTTTGCTGGGTAAATCGGTCATACCCCAGGGGAATGACGTAGGCGCCATTGGGTCGCCGCTGTACGTCATTTCTGATGATATCGGCATCGGCAACAACAATCATCTTGGTAAACTCACTTTTATCTCTGAAGTCGATGCTGTGATTTGGCAAGATGATTCCTAAAGGCCGATTCCTGAAGTTCGACGTAAATTGGCCTTTGAGCTCAACGGCAACAGGAATGTTACGTGAAGTAAACTCATAACGGGAAATACCCTTGCTAACCTGGTTCAGGTTCACAAGTGCAGGAACCTTGATGAGCCTGCTCTCCGATGAGGAGTACAGCAAAAACTCTTTTTTAACCTCCGGATTCAGGCCAACCGTATCGAGCGGGCTGGCAAACTTTGAGAGAACCAGGTTTAAGCCCTTGGTGATGGGGTTTGTTGAAGGCGGAACCAGCAGTGGGTAATAGAGCCAGGGTGCAGGAACAAACCTGGGTTCCTGCCCGGCCTGCGATGCGTTAACCGGGATTACAGCACATTGCAAATCCTGTAATAGCATGGGATTGAGTCGTACCCCATACCTGAATAGCATATCATCCAAATTATGCTGATTAACAAACGCCAGGGTTGAAGCTCCTGCCGATAGACTATCGATGCTAATTTGCACGGGGTCGATAAACCAAAGTGTTCGCCCACCCGACATGATGAACTGGTCTATTACCAGCTTGTCGGCCTCAGGAAAAACCTTAGCGGGGCCGGCTATAATTATGGTTTTGTATGGCTTAAGAGCTTCGGGATCGCCATTAATCTGTACCCTTTGAACGTTGTAGTAAAGCGATAGCTCACGTTCAATATCGCCGGTTTCAAACTCATCGAATTCACCGTGTCCCTGAATAAACGCAATACTCTGCCGATTTTCATTAATCACTCTGGAAATAGCATCAGCCAGAGCATACTCAAAGTTTTGAATGGAAAGGTTGATATTCTCGTCGCCCGATAGACCGGGATTATTTCGCAGAAGGTTAACAGCCACCTCCTTCCCCTTGTATGATACGACGCATCCAGGAATAATAATCCGCTGAGTCATGCCACCATCCTTATCCTTTACGTGAACGTTGGTGGGCTGCAACCCCTTGTCGTAGAGCTGGCGGAAATACTTCTCCAGGTTCTTTGGCTGTGACTGTTTGTAGGGATTCGCAAACTCATATTGGATATGTTTACCGGCAATCACTTTAAACTCACCCAGAGTCTCGGCAAGAGCACGTTTCATTCTGACAAAACCGGTGGGTAGCTCACCATCGAGGTAAACCCTTATAAAGACCAAATCGTCAATGCTGTTCAGAATATCTTTGGTAACCGGTTGTATTGTGTACCGCTTGTCCTCGGTCAAGTCAATCCGAAAGCTGTATATGCTTGATAAAAAATTGAGGGCAACAACTCCAATGGCTAAGTAAAAGAATTGCTTGATGCTAACTACTTTGTGACTCCTAACTCGCCTCATTGGTGAACAATTTAGGGGTTTTACCACTTACGAGATTCTAACTTTAAACGTGTAGCGGCAAGGATGAGCATGATAAAACTCACGAAATAGATTAAATCGCGTGAATCAATCACACCGCGACTAACCGAGCTGTAATGCTCATCTATACTGATCGATATCAAAAACGAGCGAATGATTCCCATTGACTGCAGCTCAGCAACAGCAGCTATTCCGTCGTAAAAAGTATAGCATAGTGCAGCCGAAAGTAAAAAAGCTACAATGGGATTGGTGGTAAGGCTCGATGTGAAAAGACCAACGGAAGCGTAGGCTGCAGCCAGCAGGAATAAGCCAATGAACGAGCCCCAGGTTGCCGCCCAGTCAAGGTTACCAACCGGATTGCCCAGCCTATGAAGGCTGTAAACAAATACCAGCGATGGGATTAGAATAATGATAACCAAAACCACAGCTCCCAGGTACTTCCCAACAACAAGGGCAGTTTCGGAGATGGGACGGGTAAGAATGAGCTCAATGGTTCCTGAACGCCATTCATCGGCAAACATCCTCATGGTAGCAGCAGGAACTAGAAATAAGAATAACCACGGTGCGATGTAGAAAAGTGATTCTAACGAGGCATAACCCGAGTCGAGAATGTTTGCATTACCCGGAAGCACCCAAAGAAACAGGCCGGTTAGTATTAGAAAAACAATGGCAATAAGGTATCCGGTGAGCGATGAAAAAAAGTTTTGGAGCTCTTTAATAAATATCGATTTCATTTCCGAATCCGTTTAATACCTCTATCTAACGTTTAATATCTAGGTGGCAACATATTTTGAGGGAGCCCTTCGGGAACAATCCCATTTTCAAAGGGCTTTATCTCCAGAGAATCGGGTTTACTGGTTTCAAGTACAGCCTTAGAGGCATTCACTATTTTCACGCCTTTAAAGTAGTACTCAATAATCCTATCGTAGGTCCAGCCGCGTTGGGCCATAACTAAAGCCCCGTCCTGACACATCCCCACACCATGCCCATAGCCCCGACCACTTAATCGCACCTCGTTTTTTCCTGCAAATACCGAAAACCAGGTGGAGCGAAGTTTAAAATACTTACGAATGGTGGTGGTAGGTATATTGACACCCATAACCGGATAAACCTTAGGCCTATCCTTAGGATTGAAATTCAAATCGTTTTTATTCAGCTTTGCTGTGTCAACTCCCTGTTGAGCCAGGAACTTTTTCCAATCGGTAAGGCTGATTGTCCTCTCCCATCGGGCATTCCGTGCCGAGGTGCAATACCTATCGTTCACGCTGCGGAGATAGGGTAAAGCGGTAACCCAGGCATCCTCGGAGTTAGCTGTCTGTCCTCCGCAATTGGCATGAAATGCGGCAGTAATAGGTTTAGAGGTTGAATCCACAACTACTAAATCCCGAACGTCCAAAACAGCCTCGTAAACATCCTTAAAATTCTCCATCCGACCCTTATAGGCCTGGCAATGCTCCTGATCGCAAAGGTTAAAACCCTCGGACTGATGCTTATCGATATGCGAGAGGGTGTAGGTTCGCGCTAAGAGAGCCTGAGCTTTATAGAGCTCGTTTTCCTTATTCGGGCCAGTTTCGGCAAGTACCACAGCAGCAATATATTTTTCCCTGTCAATCAGATTTATTGCCATCACCCTATCAAACTCTACATAGAAGGTTACGTTGTCGTCGTACATGCGTGCTGGTTTGGCGGGTATTATTGGCTTTAATCGGAACACATCATTGCCTGTGAGGCCGACCAGGGTTACCCGCTTATAGATTCCGTAGCTGTGGTTTTCGTCCCTCACGAGTACCGAATCGCCCTGCCTGCTAATGTAGATGATTTGGTAGGTTTTAATGTTCACTACCGAATCGCCTAGCAACATGTTATAGCCACCCTGAGTTGGGGTAACCAACACGGTATTGAACCTGGTATCGTTAAAAATGCTCACGCTTAGCTTCTGTCCCGATGCACTGAACGACAGGATAACCATTAGCACTGCAAAAAACCTCATAGTATTCTTTTTAGCGTGATTTAACAAAATCAACCATCCTTCTACCTACCCTAAGCGATGCTCCGGCCTGTCCGAGTTTTAAACGAAGCTGCTCATATTGCTCAAGCTGTTTAGTACGCTCGGGATTACCGGGCAGGAGTTTTTGCGCCTCCTCAAAAAGGGTATCAGGGTTAAGATCGTACTGTTTCAGCTCTTTTACCACTTCAAAACCCATGTTAAGATTAACCAGTGATATGTACTTCACTTTGATAACCATCCATGCAATTAGCATTGAAAAGAAGTTTCCGCGGTAACAAACAACCTGGGGCACATTTAACAGGGCAGCCTCCAGGGTGGCAGTCCCCGAAGTTACCAGCGCAATGGTTGAGCATGAGAGCAGCTCATAGGTTTGACCAAAAACCACATTCACTGAGGTTCCTCTGATGTAGGGTTCATAAACGGAATAGTCTAGAGATGGAGCTCCGGCTATCACAAACAGGTAATCCGGAAATTTGTTAACCACCTCGAGCATAACCGGCAGGTTATACTTGATTTCTTGTTTTCTGCTACCGGCAACTAAGGCAATTATTGGTTTCTCAGGCAGAGAGTTTTTTGCACAGAATTCGGACAGGTTTACGGGTTGAGGAAGTTTGTGCATTATGGCATCAAGAGTAGGATTTCCCTCATATATCGGTTCAATACCTTTTTTAGTGAAATACTCAACCTCAAAAGGGAAAATGATGAACAACCTGTCGACGTACTTTTTCAGAATTTTAACTCGCGATTCCTTCCATGCCCATACCTTTGGAGCAATGTAGTAGAAAACTTTAAATCCCGCTTTTTTTGCAAACCTTGCAATGCGCAGGTTAAAACCCGGGTAATCAACTAGGATTAACGCATCGGGTTGGTAGGCTAGGATGTCTTTTTTACAAAACTCCATGTTAGCAGATATTGCCCGCAGGTTCTGAAGAACTTCCAGAAAGCCCATGAAGGCCATTTCGCGGTAATGCTTTACCAGGGTACCGCCTTCGGCCAGCATAAGATCACCGCCAAAATAACGGAACTGGGCTTCGGGATCAACCCGCTTTATCCCCTTCATCAAATTTGATGCATGGAGATCACCGGAAGCCTCGCCTGCAATAATGTAGTATCGCATATCTGCTTAAATAAACCTGATTGTAACCGTGATTAGAGCAAGTATAATGGTGCTTCCCAGAACGCCCTGAGCTGCTTTTAACCTGTTTGTCCAGATAAATACAAAAAACAACCCCAGATTGGGTAGAACCGAAAGCGATAATGCTCTGGATAAATCGCCCTTGTAGGCAAGGTACTTCAAAAAACCTATAAAGCCGAAATCGCGAGCCAGAATAAAATACAATAAAACCAAAGTAATGATTGGCAACACTCCACCCAATAGGTAGCCATGCCATTGTTTATTGAGTTTTTTCTGGGTTTGAAATGGTAACATGTTCAAGATTCCATGATTTTAATCGTTCCAACTCGGTATAACTTGTCAAATCAACCTGAACGGGTACAACCGAAATATAGCCTTGATTTAACCAGTACTCATCGGTATCGGTGGCTTCGGGTTCCTCGTTCAGGAAATATCCGGT
Organism: uncultured Bacteroidales bacterium; assembly: GCA_937926785.1. Lineage (GTDB taxonomy): Bacteria > Bacteroidota > Bacteroidia > Bacteroidales > Tenuifilaceae > Tenuifilum. Next base: position 11,904 of record CALBBQ010000032.1, read on the forward strand.
TAACCAGTAGTAGTCGACACCACGCGGGTCAGTTCGTTTTTCAAACTCCTCGCGCCAGGTTCCCCTGTTTTGCCGAGCAACTCTAATCCCTTTTACCGATTTGACGGGTAATACCGGTATATTCACGTTAAGGCAACAGCCCTTACTTAGCCCTTTATCTAAAACGTTTTGAACAATAACCCGGCCAAACCTAATTGAGGCGCTAAAATCGGGCGACTCATCGTAATCGAGGAGGGAGAATCCTATTGAAGGGATTCCATAGAGGCATCCTTCTATGGCTGCAGCCATGGTTCCGCTATAAATTATGCTGATGGACGAGTTCGATCCATGGTTAATACCGGAAACAACCAGATCGGGCATGCGATTGGTGAATAGCTGGCTCATGGCCAACTTAACGCAATCCACAGGAGTACCATTCACCGTATAGAACGTTATGTCATCGCCGCGCTTCCGTTGTTTGAGCCTTAAAGGTACCTTAATGGTAATTGCATGCGACATGCCCGAATGCCCCTCCTCAGGGGCTACCACCACAACCCTACCGAAAGGCTTTACCATCTCCACTAACGCTTCAAGACCCGCTGCTTTGTAACCATCGTCGTTAGTAACCAGAATTACCGGTTTTCCAACTTCCCCTTTTCCTTCAAGCATTGATTGATCTGTTATTGTGAATTGGCAAATATACAATTTTTTAGATACCCTGAATTACTGTTTGCAAACGGAATAGCACAAAAAAGCCGTGGAGCGCACTCCACGGCACAGCAAAACGAAAGCTCTTTTCAGAACTCCATTTTTTTTGTGGTAACACCCGGAATTTTTACCAGCTCATCGTGCAGCTTCACCTGATCGGATTGGGGACCGGTTAGCTCTAAAATTATGAGGCCCGATGTGCTGCAGTAGTCGTCAGAAACTTCATGAAGACCCAGCCTTGTTTTAATTGAGCACCCGTAGCGGGTGAGCACCTTTTGAACCTCGCCGGCTTCCTTAATACGATCGTTGATCTTGATGCCTAGAATGGTAAACTTATTTTCCATGACTTTTAAGTGGTTGGTTTGTATAAAATTAAGCTAATTACCCCAACATTTCAACTTTTTTTAGTTTATTTTGGGACAAGCAGGTGCAATTTTTGTAGCAAATAACTACCTTGCAAGCTCGAACAATTGAATAAAATGCTATGAAACGGTGCATGCATTATCTTTTTTTTGCACTTTCACTTGTACTCCTGCCCTATTTCGTTAAATCACAATATTTTGGGCAGAACAAACCCATTTATAAGAACTTTAGGTTCCAGGTGTACCAAACACCTAATTTCGAGATATACCACTACCTGAAGAACGACAGCCTTTTAAACGTTTTAGCCCTATCGAGCGAAAAATGGTACGATAGGCACTACCAGGTTTTCCGCGATTCCATAACTAAACGAAATCCTATCATACTGTATAACGACCATGCTGATTTCCAGCAAACTACGGCTATATCGGGTTCCGTAAGCGTAGGTACCGGTGGGGTAACCGAGGCGTTAAAGAACAGAGTAGTCTTCCCGTTAACTGAAACATGGCAGCAAACTAACCACGTACTAGGACATGAGCTGGTACACGCCTTCCAGTTTAACTCTCTAATCAACGGAGATTCTACTTCGCTAAACTCAATCCGCAACCTACCTCTCTGGATGGTTGAAGGCATGTCGGAGTACCTCTCCCTGGGAACATACGACTACCAAACTGCCATGTGGATGCGCGATGCGGTGCTCAACGACAGGTTCCCTACACTGGAGGATATGACCTACTACCCCAACAAGTATTTCCCTTACCGGTGGGGGCATGCTTTCTGGTCGTTTGTGGGGCGTACCTTTGGCGATAGTCTTATTAACCCGATATTCAAGGAAACGGCTAAACGCGGATACAACTTTGCGCTAATGCGCTACCTGGGGCTAAACGAGCAGTCGTTCTCTACCCTATGGAAATCGGTTTACTACGACTACTTTAAGCGAACCATGCCGGATAGTGTGGAAGATCCGAATGGCACCAGAATCCTGTTCGAGAGGAATGCCGGCGAAATCAACATATCGCCTTCTGTTAGCCCAGATGGCCGGTATGTGGCATTCTACTCTGAAAAAGACTTGTTTTCAATAGACCTATACCTGGCGCATGCCACAAGCGGTAAAATAATTCGAAGGCTATCGAGTATTGTTCACGATAACGAAATTGATGCGCTTAACTTTATCGAATCGGCCGGCACCTGGTCGCCCGACAGCCGCCTTTTCGCGTTTGTTGGTTTTAGTAAGGGTAAAAGCAAATTGATTGTTGTTGATGTTTTCAACGATAAGCTGGTGCAGGAATTTACCATACCTGGTGTTCCATCGTTCAACTACCCGGCCTGGTCGCCCGATGGCTCCAGTATCGTGGTTTCGGGATTAGTAAACGGTGTTAACGACCTCTACCTATATAACATTGAAACCCGAAGGGTAGTCCGCCTTACGTCCGATCCCTGGTGTAACATCCATCCGGCATGGTCGGCCGATGGACAGAAGATCGTATTTGTAACCGACAAGCCCTCATCCAAATCGGCCGAAACTACTACCGGATATAACCTGGCTGTTCTTGACACCAACACAAAGGAGATTGTCGTTTACGATATCTTTCCTGGTGCCGATAACGTTAACCCCATGTTCTCGGCCAACGGGAAAAGCATTTTTTTCCTTTCCAACAGCGATGGGTACCGAAACCTTTTCCGGTTCTTTCCGGAAACCGGCGAGGTTTACCGGCTAACCCGCATACTTACGGGTATATCAGGTATGACCCCGTTAGCCCCAGCCATGAGCGTAGCCCGGGAAAACGATGAGGTGGTGTACTCCCATTTTTACAAAGCCAAGTACTCCATTTACACTGCCGATAGCACCGATTTTACCCCCGTTAGGGTAAACCCTTTCCATGTTGACTTTAGTGCATCCATCTTACCCCCATTTGAAAGAGCTACCGAGGGGTTAGTTGATAAGAACCTGGCCAGCAACAAATTACCTGAACACTTGCTTGACTCTTTCCGGAGAGTTCCCTTTAAACCCAAGTTTAAACTCGATTATATCTCCAACATCGGCATGGGTATTAGTACATCGCCCTACGGAACGGGCATGGCGGGCGGGGTTGAAATGCTCTTCAGCGACATAACCGGTGTCAACATGTTTTACACAGGACTGTCGCTTAATGGGGAGATATACGACTTTGGAGGCCAGTTGGCATACCTTCAGCAGAAAAAGTACATCACCTGGGGGGTTACCGCCTCGCATATCCCCTACTCCTTTGGACAGTACGGGTACGATACACTTCACCGTCAAATAAACGGTGAACCTGTTATTGTTGAAGACTTTCAGATGATACAGATTCGCATGTTCGAAACAGCCACCGGGCTGCTCTCCTACTTCCCGCTGTCCCGAACCCAACGTTTTGAACTGAGCGGTTCCATAGCCCGTTACTACTACCGCGCCGATATATACTCAAACTACTACATTGATGGCTACTACTGGGGTTCAGAACGCAGGAAAGGGGAAGTACCCCCTGGATTCTGGCTGCAACAAACCAATCTTGCATACGTGTTCGATAACTCCGATTTTGGGATTGCCTCGCCCATGCGCGGCAGACGAATGCGGTATCAGGCTTCCCGTACCGTTGGGGAGTATAACTATTGGGGAGCCTTAGCCGATTTCAGAAACTATATCTTCCGAAAACCGTTAAGCTTTGCATTTCGAACGTTGTACTACGGTAGGTTCGGGAATTCCATAAACGATAACATACTTTACCCTCTATATATCGGTTATCCATGGTACGTCAGGGGTTACGACAGCAACGCTTTTATAAACCATAGTCAAACCGGAAATGTAAATATCGACCAGCTAACCGGAAATCATATTGCCGTTGCAAACTTTGAGGTTCGCATACCCTTTACAGGACCTGAACGGCTTACCCTCATCAAATCGGGTTCGCTATTCACCGAGCTGGCCTTTTTTACCGATGCCGGAATTGCCTGGTCAAAGGATTTTCCACCGAGTTTAAAGTGGAAGCCAAGCAACGTAAATGACAGAACTCCATTCGTAAGCTCGGGCATAAGCCTTAGGGTTAACCTGTTCGGAATGCTGATAATTGAACCCTACTTCGCAATACCCTACCAGCTTGGTGGCTTCAGAGCGGCTAACTGGGGTATAAACTTCATTCCCGGATGGTAAGCTAAACCACCCGGTTTTTCCATCGGCCGGTTTTAAGGTAAAGCAGCGATAGAAGGGTAACCAGGGTACCATAAATTATCTCGGCAAACCATACCCAACTTAAAGAACGTTCCAGTACTATTGCCATTAAGTAAGCCCAGCCAAGGTAAACCATTAGCGTTACCACTTCGATTACGAAGGACACTTTGGTATTACCGGTTCCCGATACCCCGTTAAAACTGATGAAAGCAGTAGTCATCGCCAAAGATGCAAATGTGATTACTTTTAGAACGGGGAGCGTCATTGCAATCAGGGTACTATCGTTGGTATAGATTCTGGTCACCCAACCTCCGAAAACTAACGAAAGAACTGACATTACTGCAACCGCAACCAGTGTTAACCTCATAATCTTTAAAACAAGGGGAATTACTATGTCCGATTTACCTTTACCTATCTGCTGGCTAACAAACGTATTGGTTGCAGAAGCAAAACCCCAAATCGGAATCATCAGAACGATGTAGATGCTCCGCACTATGTTCGATACGGCCAGCTCGGTTTCACCCATCTTTTCAATAAACAGGAAGAAAATGAACCAGACAAAAATGGAAAGAAAAAACTGAAACATTAAAGGCCAGGAAACATCCCATATTCTATAAAAAAGTTTGCGAGAAGGCTTAACAAACCTAAACAGGTTATACTGTCCGGAATCGGTTCGGCTGATGTAAATCATCAAAAACGCACAACCTACTAACTCTGCTATAACCGAAGCCGTTGCAGCACCTCGAATACCCATTTCCGGAAAACCCAGTTTTCCAAAAATCAAACCATAATCCAGTATGATATTAATGATAACACTGATAAATGAGGTTAGCGTGATCACTTTAGTTCGGGCAATCCCAATCAGAAAGGCATTCATTGAGTAAGTGACAAAAGCAAACAGAAGCCCGTAAATTCTGATACCAAAATACGAGTTTGCCGCTTGCCTCACCTGCTCCGACTCCACAGCAATGCTCATCAGATGGGGATGCAACCAAGCTAACGCAGCTATCAACAGAAAAGCTATCGTGGTTAGCGAGTATAATAAGTGCTCAACCACCCTCCCCACGGCACCATGGGCGCCCTCACCAACCCGTCGGGCAATTATGATTTGCCCTCCAAGAGCCATACCCCAGCCCAGCATAAGCAGTACATGGTAAAACAGGCCACCTAAAACTCCTGCACCAAGTGCAACTTGTCCCACTCTGCCCAGAAAAGCAGTATCGGTAATGTTCAGTATGTTCTGCGCAATGCTACCCAGTATGATGGGGTAAGCCACCAACCAGATCTCCTTGTAGGAAATACTAACCTTCATCACACATTCTTTTTTGCAAAAATAGAAAAAGGCAGGGGTCCCTGCCTTAAACATTTATTAGGGATTGACTACAGGTTATCGTCAAAGTAACGAATAATCTTATCGATAAGATGAACCCTGTCCTTTCCAATCACATTATGGTCATGCTGCGGGTACATGAAAAAATCGACCTGAACCCCACTCTTAACAAACTCGTGGAGTAGGGTAAGGCTATGCTGCGGCACAACGGTCTTATCCATATCATCGTGGATGATTAACAGCTTTCCTTTCAGATTGGTAACATAGTTTTTGAGATCGGCAGTTTGGTATCCTTCAGGATTCTCATCGGGGGTGTCCATGTAGCGTTCACCATACATAACCTCGTAAAACCGCCAATCGGTTACAGGTCCACCGGCTACACCTACCTTAAAGTGCTCTGATGCCCTTAGCATCATGGTTATCGTCATAAACCCACCGAAACTCCATCCATGTACCCCAATGCGGGTGGAATCTATAAAGGGCAGGGATTTTAAGTACTTAAATCCTTCGATCTGGTCCGATAGCTCCATGGTACCAAGCCTGCGATGTATGGTTTGCTCAAACTCCCCTCCCCGGTTTGAGGTTCCCCTGTTATCAAGGGTAAACATGATATAACCCTTGTTGGCCATGTAACACTCCCAAAGGCGAGCTCCACCCATCCAGCTGTTGGTTACCAGTTGCGAGTGAGGGCCGCCGTAAACGTAAATCACAACAGGGTACCTTTGGGTTGAGTCAAAACCGATGGGTTTAATTATCCGGCCATATAGAATGGTACCATCGTTGGCACGCAAGCTTAATAACGATGGCAAGGGGACACTGTAACCACTATAAGGGTTGGGCGCATCAAGCAGTAGCTTTTGCTCCTTGCCACTAGTGTTAAATAGTGCCACGCGGTTAGGTGTCGATATAGAACTGTAAAAATCCATAAAATACTTATAGTTTGGGCTTAAGTGGCACCTATGTGTTCCTTCACCGTGGGTTAACCGGGTGAGTTTTCCCTTCTTAATATCCAAAGAGTACAGGTGCCTTTCAAGAGGACTTTCCTTTGTGGCTGTAAAATAGAGCATTCCGCTCTTACTGTCAATGCCCTCAATACCGGTTACCTCCCATTCCCCTTTGGTTAACTGCTTAATGAGCCTACCATTGGCAAAATACAGGTAGATATGGTTCCACCCATCGCGACGACTTACCCATAAGAAAGAGCCATCATTTAGGAACATCGGCGGATTCAATGGCTCAACGTACTTTTCGTTCGTTTCCTCAAAGAGCGTTTGCTCTAAATGTCCATCGCTTAGGCGGTAACGATTCATTTTGAGGTGATTCTGCTGTCTGTTGAGCACTGCAACGTAAATCGATTTTTCATCGGGACTCCAGGCGATATTGGTAAGATACTGCTCCCGAGGTTCGCCCGTTTTCAGCTCAACCGTCTCACCGGTTTTAGTATCATAAACCCTAATTGTAACCTCATGGCTTTTCATTCCGGCCATGGGGTAACGAATGTTAACCAGTTCGCCTACCCTCTTGGAGATATCGACAAGCGGGTACTGTGTTACCCTGGATTCGTCCATGTGGTAGTATGCAAGGTAACGCCCTGTTGGCGACCAAAATGTGCCTTTATTAATGCCAAACTCATTTCGGTGTACGCTTTGTCCGTTAACAAATCCATCAAGGGTATCGTTTGAAATGGCTCTTACCTCTCCCGCTGAGCTCATGAGGAATAGGTTTTGCCCCATTGTGTACGATAACCACCTTCCATCGGGGCTAAACTCATGGTTTTCACTTCCCTCCTCAACAGTAAATTTTGATACTACCTGTTTGCCGATCGGATCAAAAACTACATAGGTGTTGCCGGATACTATCCGGAAAGTTCCATCGCTGTTCCACCATGGCAGAATGCGTCTTACGGGTTTTATGCCAGAACCCTCAAGTGTCCTATTTAATTCGGGCAGGGTGATAATTACCGTACTCTGTAAGTTACTTGGATTCACTGCAATAAGTGAATCGCCTGAAACATATGTGTATGCCGAGGTTTTAGGATGCCAACCAAATCCGTTTAAGGTTTTCGGACGGAACTCGGTTCCCTGTCGTAAAACTGCCTGTTCAAGCGTAAGCTGCTTTTGAGCCTTAACCACAGGAGCAAAGAATAATAAAAGAATGATAATGCTGAAGTATCTTTTCATTTCGCCAAATTTTTAATTAAACACTTTCGAATTGTTTGCTAAAATAGTTATCTTTATTGATTAAATAGACTAAATACTTACCTATGCGTTTAAACCATTTTTATAAAAATGGTGCAAACATGGAATTTCCGTTGCTTTGATATTTCATTATTTTTTGTTTACTTGCATTGAATTAGCATAAGATGAAAGAAATGCGTATAAATTATACTCGAACCAGGTTTATTTGCGTTGTATTAGTGGCATTAATAATATCCTGTAAACCATCGAAAAAACAGGAGAGAGAAAGTGCTCCGGCATCCATCGATACGCTATCCACTCTTATCAAAGTTGAACATGCTATTTTTCCAATTCCCTCACCCTGGCAGGTAGCCAATCTCATTAAAAAGATTCAAATCCCCTATAACGAAAACTACTTGAACAATCCAAACCGTTACCAGCAGTACACAACGTCGTTTAAGCAAGCTGTGAATTTAGGTATTTACGGAACTGATTTAAGCTACCTCAACATTTATGAAAAAACTCAGGAAGCAATTGTTTACCTGGGGGTTATCAGAAAGCTCAGTGAGCAACTGGGAATTTCAGAATCGTTCGATGGAAAGCTGTTTGAACGGATAGAGAAGAACATTGAGAACAAGGACTCACTGATACGGATAATATCAACCACCTACGCCAATTCCGATTTGTACCTCAAAAAAAATGAGCGTTACGATATCGGAGCGTTGATTGTAGCAGGCTGTTGGGTCGAGAGCCTCTACCTGATGACGCAAATTGCTCAGGAACACAAGAACCGGGAAATAATTAACCGTATAGGAGAACAGAAGCACCCGTTGGACAACCTGGTTGAGCTACTTACACCTTTCTACTACAAATCACCGGAATACTCAAAACTACTGGATAGCCTGATAGACTTAGCCTATGAGTTTGATGGAATAATATATTCCTATACATACCGGGAACCTATTGTTGATGTACAAAACAAAATAATTACGATTAACAGCCAATCGCGGGTTGTTATGTCGGAGTACCATCTGCGGATTATTAGCAGCAAAATTGAGCAAATTCGATTGTCCCTGGTTGAGTAAAACTAACGCCTATGTACCGCATACTTCCACTAGTTTTTTTGTTCATCACCACAAAGCTAAGCGCTCAGCTGGAACAGCTGAAGAACTCATGTTCCCTGAACTTCCCTTCAACATACATTAGCGATGGGCAGGAATACTTTGCCGCTCTAAAACCTGATCAGAAAATTGAATTCCGTACCACCTTTTTTGCCGAAAATACCTACCGTATATCAGCCTGCACAAATGCCAAAAAGGGAAAACTGGTTTTTACGGTTTACGACACCGAGAAAAATCTGCTCTTCACCAACGAGAGCTACGGATACTCACCATACTGGGATTTCAGATTTACCTCAACGGTAACCTGCATCATTCAGGTTGATGTTAAGAATCAGCAATTCTCACCGGGATACGTAATGCTACTCATAGGCTTTAAACAGTAACCCCACAGTCAATGAGCGAGTCGATTCTAAAAGCCCTCATGCAGCTGTTTGCCATCATTGCTCGTCCGGTTTACGAGGATGAGAAAGAGGGAAACGACTACGCCGACAGGCGAAAGGTGGTTGAGGAATTTCTGAAGAACCAGCTCAACATGGACCTGGTGAAGGAATACCTTAGGGTATTCGACTACTTTTACAACCTTTACCAGGAAAAGCAAAGCGAAAAAAGTAAATCCAAGAAAAGAACCTCTTCCAGCTCCGTTCGCGTTCTCAAAATCTGCTCACAGATAAACGAAGAGCTACAGCAGCAGCAAAAAATAGTTGTACTCATAAGGCTTTTGGAGTTTGTTAAACCCGAGGAAGGAGAGGTTACAGAACAAGAAATGGCATTCATTTCAACCGTAGCCGAAACCTTTTACATTCCTGATGAGGAGTTTTTAAACCTGAAAGATTTTGTACTAGCCGACTTCCATAGTATCCATCCCCATCAGAATATTCTGCTGATAAACGGAACAAGCGATTCCTCCTACAACCAGCAACGTTACCTCTACGTGGAAGGTTTGTACGAAGACCTTAAAATACTTTTCATTGAATCGGCTAACATCTTTTTCCTCAGGTATAACGGGAAGCACGAGCTTTACCTGAACGGGCATCTACTGGTAAAGGATAAAATTTTTGTCCTCAACAACGGCTCATCCATACGCAACTCAAAAATTAAACCGGTTTACTTCAGCGATATCGTAGGGCGCTTTGTTCAGGACAAGATAAAAGAGAAGATTGTATTTGAAGCCCAGAATATCGAATACCAATTCAAAAGTGGCAAAACCGGGTTGCACCAGATGTCGTTCATTCAGGAGAGTGGCCATTTGGTTGGGATCATGGGCGCATCGGGAGCCGGAAAAACCACCCTGCTTAATGTACTCAACGGCAGCGAAAAACCCACTAAAGGCAGAATCCTGATTAACGGTATAGATATCCACAATCAAAAAGAGAAGGTTGAAGGACAAATCGGATTCGTTTCGCAGGATGACCTGCTCATTGAGGAACTCACGGTTTATCAGAACCTATACTATAATGCCCGCCTGTGCTTCGATAATTACTCTCCTGAACAGCTCGATGCCGTAGTGAACCAAACCCTGCTTAACCTTGGGCTTTATGAAATAAAGGACATGAGGGTAGGCTCACCGCTGAACAAAAAAATTAGCGGTGGGCAACGTAAACGCTTAAATATTGCTCTGGAGCTTATTCGTGAACCAGCAATCCTTTTCCTCGATGAACCCACATCTGGCCTCAGCTCCAGGGATTCGGAGAATATCCTTGACCTGCTCAAGGAGCTAACCCTTAAGGGGAAGCTGGTTTTCGTGGTTATTCACCAGCCCTCATCGGAAATATTCAAGATGTTTGACCGATTGCTGATTCTGGACACAGGCGGTTACCTGATATACAACGGCGACCCCATTGAATCAATCATCTACTTTAAGTCCAGAGTTCAGCAGGCCAACTGGAACGAGAGCGAGTGCCCCGTTTGCGGTAACGTTAATCCGGAGCAAATCTTCAACATCGTTGAATCCAATGTGCTGGACGAGTATGGAAACCCCACCCGCGCCAGAAAAATCAGCCCACAGGAATGGAGCGAGTACTATAAACGGTTCTCCCCCGAACCCCAGCGCAGCTCGCCTCAACCTGAATCATTGCCTAAAATCCACTTTAAGATACCAGGCTGGCTAAAACAGCTTCGAATTTTTGTTAAACGCGATATTCTGAGTAAACTGGCAAACAGCCAGTACATGATCATCAACATACTGGAAACCCCGCTACTTGCCCTGCTGCTGTCATACATCATCAAGTACTACAACGTTGATGTATCTAACAAGTTGGGTTATACCTTGCTTGAAAATAGCAACCTGCCTGTTTACCTATTCATGTCGGTAATTGTGGGGATTTTTGTAGGGTTAACCGTAAGCGCCGAAGAGATAATAAAAGATAGAAAGATACTCAAACGCGAGGCTTTTCTAAACCTTAGCTGGTCCAGCTACCTGATGTCGAAGGTTACTATTTTGTTGGGCATATCTGCCTTTCAAGCTCTCATGTTTGTTCTTATTGGTAACACCATCATGGAAATCAGAGGGATGTACTTTGAGTACTGGCTCGTACTGTTTAGCACCTGGTTTACCTCAAATATGCTCGGACTAGTGATATCAGATAGCTTTAAAGCGGTAGTAACCATCTACATACTGATACCCTTTCTGGTCATCCCTCAAATCATTCTGAGCGGTATAATTGTTAAGTACGAAAAGCTTAACCCTTCCATCTCTTCGCCCAGCAATATTCCCATTTACGGAGAAATGATTGTAGCCCGCTGGGCATACGAAGCGTTAGCGGTTTACCAGTTCAAGGAAAACCGCTACATGAAACCCCTTTACAAGTTCGATGAGGCGATGAGCATCTCGGACTACAAGCGAAACTACTGGCTCAAGTCGCTACAGAATAAGGTTGATTTCTGCCTTCGACACATCGAAAATCCCAACAAGAAAGATGAAATAGAGAGCTCTTTAAAGCTTTTACAGAATGAACTGGTAAAAGAGATGACTACTCAAAGAGCATCGCACCTGATATTTAGTAAATATACCCAGCTAAATGTTAATGACATTACCCGTGAAGTACTCCAGGAACTCAACGAGTTCCTGGAACAAATTCGCAGGTACTACGTTAAGCTCTACAATAAGGCAAGCACAGAAAAGGATAAGTACATCACTGCCATTCAGGGTAAACCCAACGGACAGCAGCTGTTTTTAGAACTAAAACGACGTTATCATAATGAGAGTTTAAGTGAGTTTGTCCGGAACTCCGGCGAGGTTGAAAGAATAATTGAATATAAAAACAGGCTAATCCAAAAGATTGATCCCATATATCAGCTACCTGAGTCCAAATTCCTGCGCGCCCACTTCTATGCACCGGCCAAGCCCTTTTTTGGCATGTATTTCGAAACGCTTTGGGTTAATGTTTTGATAATCTGGCTATACAGCATAAGCCTATACGTGATTCTTTACTTCAGATTACTGAAAAGGCTTCTGGAATGGTTTGAACGATTTGGTGGAGAAAAGGAAAATTAGAACAATAAAAAAGAGCAGCATTAATTGCTGCTCTTCTCTTTTAATGAATCTTTTTTCTTAGTCCACTATTTGAATCATCTTGAACGGCACCTTAATTATTGACTCATAGTCTTCTCCGGCTTCGAGCATATCCTCATCATCCTCTTCGTAGTACCAGTTTATAACAACGTCCTTCTGGTTTTTCTTGAGCACTTCAAGCTTCTTGAAAACATCTAAAATACATTTAGATGAGGAAGTATTGAAATACTCCAGCTGCACATTCACCACCGTATTGGGTTGTGGATTCTTAATGTACTCATCGAGCCATTCAACAACAGGTCGGTAAAACTCAATGGAGTTTTCCGGAATTGATCGTCCTTTGATATCTATAACCCCGGTGTTGGGATTCATTACCACTGTGGGAGTCTTCGGGGTGCCTTCAATATTCATTAATTCCATAATATGGTAAATTTTAATTTATTCACTCACCAGAACATTCAAGCTAAAAAAGTAGTACTCATCGTTATACCGGGTAAAATCGTACTTCAACTTATTCCCGGTTTTCCTTGCAATATCTATTAAACCTAAACCACCTCCACCCTTCTCGGAAAACGTTTGGTTATTCAAAACAAATTTATAAAATTCTTTTAACTCCTCTTTTGAAAGGGAGTTAATCTTATCAATTTTTTCTTTAAGGACTTTTGTTTTGTCGGCCTTAACCATATTGCCGGTTGAGATATGATACCCCTCCGGGGTTTTGGAGAGAATGAATGCTCCAAAGTTTGATTCGGAGCCCGGAACTTTATCTACATGGTGGAAAAGGTTTTGGAGGCATTCAACCAACACGTTGTAAAGCTTTTTGCGGATTAAATTTTCGACCATTTCATCGGAAAGCTTGGCTTCAACTAGCCCTAATGTATCAGCAATAATACCAGCACTTATTTCACCCTTGTAGGCCAAAATAACATCCCCTCTATGCATTTTTGCATAGCAACTTGTAAGAAATTCGCTCATTGATGGGTTTGGGCTAGTTCCAAGCAAAAGGTTATGGTATTAACTATTAAACAAATATAATAAAATTTTAATTTAAAAATGCAAGTGCTAGCAACAGTTTTTTAATAAAAAAGCCGTAGCTAAGTACGGCTTTAGTTGTGTTTTGCTTTTAAACTCCCCTTGTACATTGGAAAATGTTGATATTTACACTCCAAGGCACCATTAAAGAGAGTAATTCGTTTGTTTGGTCGTAGGCTAAAGCTTTTAAGAGCCTCGGCATTGGAACTTATAACCCAAACATCATAACCGGTATACTTCTGCTTGAAGGTGTCGGATAGCTGTTTGTAGAAATTTTCAATCTGCTCCTTTCTCAGCCTTTCGCCATAAGGCGGGTTAGTTATTACCATTCCCTTGTCCACCTTGGGTGGGTTATAATCAAAAATTGAGGCAACTCCCAAATCAATCTTTTTCTGCAAACCTGACTGCTTCACGTTATCGAGCGCCGAAGCAATGGCTTGTTTTGAGATATCGCGGCCCAGTATTAGGTACTCAAAATCGCGTTCACGAGAATCATCATTGTAGATGGATTGCAGAAGGGTCTCATCAAAGTCGAGCCAGTTTTCAAAACCAAAATGCTGGCGGAAGATACCGGGAGCAATACCGTAGGCAATCAGTGCAGCTTCAATCAGTATGGTGCCGGAACCGCACATGGGATCAATAAAAACGGAGTTGCCATCCCAACCCGAAAGCTTGATGAGTCCAGCGGCTAGAACCTCATTTATGGGAGCAATATCCTGTGAAACCCGGTACCCTCGACGGTGAAGCGATTCACCCGAAGAATCGAGCAGAACAGTGCATGTATCATTGTTTACGTGTACATGGAACTGTATGTGGGGTTTTTTCGGATCTACAAAGGGTCGCTTGCCAAACCTGTCGCGAAACTGATCCGCTATAGCATCCTTTAGCTTAAGCGCAATGTAGCGGGAATGTGGGAAATGTTCAGAGTTAACAACGCTGTCCACTGCAAACTTTTGCGAAAGATCCATAACCGATGTCCAGTCGAACTTACGGGCATTACCATAAAACTCTTCAATGGTATGGGCATTAAAAACATAGATGGGTTTCAGGATGCGTAAGGCGGTTCTCAGCCAGAAGTTCGATTTATAAAGGGTTTCCTTTGTGCCGGTGTAGGTAACCGATCGGCAACCTATTTCAATGTCCTCGGCGCCAATTTCCTTTAGCTCATCGGCCAAAACACCCTCAAGCCCTTCAAGGGTTTTTGCTACAATCTGAAATTTCTCACTCATGGAACTGCTTGTACTACTTTTTAGGTTTTGCTTTGGTTACAAGGGGTTTACCATCGGCTGTACGATTGGAAAAAGCTTTCAGAATCTTCTCGGCATCGGTAAAGGGAACCGTGATAAAAGAGAAGTCATCACGTACCAGGATATCATCAATCTTGTTATCAGGGATTTTAACCTCTTTGCGGATGAATTCGGAAATCTTTTTTGGAGTCATCCCATCCTTTTTGCCCAGCCCAATGAACAAACGGGTTGTTCCCTTAGTATCAACCCTAAAGGAGCGAATTTCAGGATAGTTCGCTACATCGAGCTGGCTTTTAAAGGCTAAACGTAGCATGGCTGCCAGGGCTACTTCGGGGCTGTTAATTTCCATCAGATCCTCAGCCATTCCAAGGTACTCGGAGTAAGAGCCCTGCCTTATGATTTCATGAAGTTCCTCTTTAATCTTTTCGCGTTTCACTGCAACAATATCCTCGGCAGCCGGCAGGAGCTCCTTTCGGATATTCACCTTGGTGGCTTTCTGAAAGTAGTTGAGCTTTCGGTACTCCTCCGGCGAAACAAAGGTAATGGCAGTTCCCTGTTTCCCTGCTCGCCCTGTACGGCCTATACGGTGAATGTACGATTCGGGGTCTTGCGGTAAGCTGTAGTTGATAACGTGGGTCAGGTCAACAATATCAATACCACGGGCAGCCACATCGGTGGCGATCAGGATATTAATAATCTTTTTACGAAACTTGCCAAGGGTTTTTTCACGCTGGGCTTGCGATATTTCGCCATGCAGCCCCTCGGCTGCATACCCCCGTTCAACCAGTTTAGAGGTTACCACATCCACATCGTTACGGGTTCGGCAGAAAACCAGCCCGTAGAACTCGGGCTCAATGTCGATGATACGGGTCAACGCGTCGAACTTGTCGGCTTCACGAACTTCAAAGTAGATTTGATCAGTAAGGCCTGTCGTGAGCTTTGCTTTATCAACCTCCAGCTTTTTGGGTTCCTTCATATAGTTCTTAGCCAGCTTCACGATCCTATCGGGCATGGTGGCTGAAAATAGTAGCACCCTTTTCTGGCTGGGGGTATGCTTCATTATGGCCTCAATATCCTCAATGAATCCCATGTTCAGCATCTCATCGGCTTCGTCCAGCACAAACATCTGCAGGTTACTGAAATCCAGATCGCCACGGTTGATGAGATCGAGAATACGACCGGGTGTGCCCACCACAATATCAACACCCTTTTTAATGCGTCGTTGCTGCTCCGAAATGGACTGCCCCCCATAAACCGCAGCAATGACAACACGTTTTTCGGCCAGCGATAGCATTTCATCGCACACCTGAAGAGCTAGCTCACGGGTAGGTACTAACACCAAGGCCTTAATTCCTTTGGGTTGTCCATCGAGCATATCGATGATTGGTAGCCCGAAGGCTGCCGTTTTGCCTGTACCGGTTTGCGCCTGAGCTATAACATCGCATGTTTCGTTGAGCAGAACCGGTATGGTTATTTTTTGAATAGGCGTAGGTTGCTCAAAACCCTTTTGCTTGATTGCATGAAGGGCTTTCTCCGACAAACCCAGCTGCCTAAAATCGTTACTTATCTCCATAGTAATAAACATATTCGGCCACATTGGCCTTTTAAACAAATTTACAGATTAATAGATTGAAAAAAAATTATTGCACTAAATACTTATAGCTATCCCAGTTATTTAAAATCTGAAGGCTTTTTAGGAACGTTTCGTTTCGGGTATTGGTAACCTCATAGTAGTACCCCGGTCCAAAAAGCGATTGCGCGATCAGCCCCTTGAGCTGAATCCGGAGCTCATCGGCCGATGTTTTCAATCCTGCCTCATCGCGAGGAATGTTCTTAGTAGCGGCAAGATTCAGAAGTTCATCGATTATTGCCTGGTTTACCTGAAATTCCTTGTTGAACTTTTCGAACTTTGGATACTGTTTTTTTAGAGTTTCCCTATTTGCATCAACCCACGAAATGGCAAACTGGTTGATGAGACCGCTGCGTACAAGCTTACCGTAGTACTCGGTGTAGTACATCGTGTCGAGGGGTACAAAAACATCGGGCATGATCCCCCCCCCTCCATAAACTGTTTTCTTCCTAATCAGGGTAGTGTACCTCAGCGAATCAGGAAAGTGGATGCTATCCTTGTTGAAGAGTTCACCTGAATAGTAACGTTTTTCCAAATCGGTGTAATATTCCCGGGTATTACCGTGGTTATAAGGTCGTTGGATGGCTCTGCCGGTGGGTGTGTAGTATTTAGCCACAGTTAGCCTGATCATTGACCCGTCGGGAAGCGGAAGTTGGTTTTGAACCAGGCCCTTGCCAAATGTTCTTCGGCCTACTATAATTCCCCTATCCCAGTCCTGAATGGCACCGGCAAGAATTTCGCTAGCTGAGGCAGAACCCTCATCGGTAATCACGATCAGCCTGCCCTTAAATACTTTTCTGCCTCTGAAATGCGAGTAGTAATCGGTTCGTGGGCTGTTTCTTCCCTCTGTGTAAACTATCAGCTTTCCTGGCTCAAAAAGATAGCTTGCTAGCTCATAGGCCGCATTTAGCAAACCTCCCCCATTATTCCTCAGATCGATGATCAGATCCCTCATTTTCTGTTTTTCCAACTTATCCATAGCCTCAAGAAACTCCTGCTCGGTGGTTGCAGAAAAACGGTTAATCTTGATGTATCCCACGCCTGGCTGAGCCATGTAGGAAGCATCGATGCTGAAAATTGGAATTTTATCTCTAACTATCGTAAAATCAAGAAGACTATCTACACCTTTACGAAGGATTCGGACGTTTACCTTGGTTCCCTTTGGACCACGTAATAGCTTGTGGACATCAGGAATCTTTAGACCAATGTTGGTTATGGATTTTCCGTCGATGGCAACAATTCTGTCGCCAGCCTTAATGCCAACCCGCTCCGAAGGGCCACCGGAAATGGGGTTTACCACCATAAGCGTATCGTTCAGGATGTTAAACTCCACTCCAATACCCTCAAAATTTCCCTCAAGGGGTTCGTTCATGGCTTGAACATCTTCCTTGGATATATAAATTGAATGCGGATCGAGCTGCTCCAGGATATCAATGATTGCATCATCAACCAGCTTGTTTACGTTGATTGTGTCAACATAATTGCCGGAAAGGTACTGAATGAAGCGAACGAACTTATACGCGCTAAAACTTGAGTTGTTCTGCGCATGGGTATTTATGGCAAATAAAAAGATCAGGATGACAAAATAGAACTGTTTTCTCATAGCACTAACTTGAAATGTTGAATTTTATTCCCACTCAATGGTGGCAGGGGGTTTTGAGCTGATATCGTAAACCACACGGTTAATACCTTTCACCCTGTTTATGATCTCGTTTGATATTCGGGCCAGAAAGTCGTAAGGGAAAGGATACCAATCGGCAGTCATTCCATCGGTTGAGGTAACAGCTCTTAAGGCCACCACGTACTCGTAGGTACGCTCATCGCCCATAACGCCTACCGACTGAACGGGAAGCAGAATGGCCCCGGCCTGCCAGATTTTATCGTATAAACCAGCCTCACGAAGACCCTGAACATAGATACTATCTGCCTCCTGTAGCAGTTTCACTCGTTCAGGAGTTACCTCTCCCAGCACCCTTATTCCCAAACCAGGACCTGGGAAAGGATGACGATTCAGTATTCCGCCGGGTAATCCAAGCTCCTTACCCACCCGGCGAACCTCGTCCTTAAACAGTAACCGAAGGGGTTCAACGACCTTAAGCTTCATGGTTTCCGGCAAACCTCCCACATTGTGGTGCGACTTGATGGTTGCCGAAGGGCCATTGACCGAAACCGATTCAATGACATCCGGGTAAATGGTGCCCTGCCCCAACCACTTGACATCCTTTATCCGATGGGCCTCCTCGTCGAAAACTTCAATAAAAATTCGTCCAATGATTTTGCGTTTTTGCTCAGGGTCGGTCACGCCCTTAAGCCCTTGATAGAATTTTTGGCTTGCATCCACCCCAACCACGTTTAGCCCAAGATTCTGGTAGGATTCAAGTACCTGCGCAAATTCATTTTTACGCAGAAGACCATTATCAACAAAAATACAGGTTAGATTTCGTCCTACAGCCTTGTGAAGCAGCATAGCAGCCACCGAAGAATCAACTCCGCCCGACAACCCGAGCACAACCTTATCGCTGCCTAGCATGGACCGCAGGTTGGCAACCGTTTCATCAATAAACGATGCGGGAGTCCATTCCTGAAGGCATCCACATATATCAACCACAAAGTTTTTGAACAGCTTTGCCCCCTCCACACTGTGGTAAACCTCCGGGTGAAACTGAATACCATAGGTTTGCTCGCCAAGTACACGAAAAGCCCCCACACGAACATCGGCAGTGCTGGCGGTAATCTGAAAATTATCGGGAACACGGGCAATGGTATCGCCATGCGACATCCATACCTGTGAGCTACTGGAGAGGTTCTGGAATAGCGGGCAGGTGGTGTCAATAACCTGTAAAGTTGCCCTGCCATATTCCCTTATGCTCGATGGTAAAACCTCACCCCCGTTGGTTTGCGAAAGTAGCTGTGCACCATAGCAAATACCAAGTAATGGATACTTACCCTTTATGCCTGTCAGGTCAGGCATAGGGGCATCCTTATCTCGCACAGAGTATGGGCTTCCTGAAAGGATAACCCCTTTAACTGTTTCGTCGAGGTTAGGGATTTTACTGTAGGGGTGAATTTCGCAATACACATTGAGTTCCCTGATTCTACGGGCGATAAGTTGGGTGTATTGGGAGCCAAAATCGAGTATGATAATTTTTTGATGCATGGCAAAGCAAAACTTTGAACTGCAAAGGTAACAATTTACACTTAATGGGACGCTAGTTTCACCAACGGTTTTAACATTTAGGACAAAATAGCTGAATTACTAGCATCATCGCCCTTTTTTTGCTCAACCGAGAAGGTTTGGCCATCGTTAACAAGGTAGGTTTCAGGAAAAAATTCCCGTGCTTCGGTGAGGAACTGCGTTTCATCTTTGTAACGAGATGAGAAATGGCCAATGAGTAGCTTTTTCACACCGGCTTTTGAGGCGGCTGTTGCAGCCTGCCGGGCAGTTGAGTGTCCAGTTTGGCGAGCAAGCTCCAGCTCGGTATGCAAAAAAGTGGCTTCGTGGTACAGCAAATCGACATTTTGGACCAACCCCACCACTCGTTCACTGAATAGCGTATCGGAGCAGTACGCGTATGACCGCGGAATATAAGCCCGATAGGTTAGCTCACTATTCGGAATGAGTTCGCCATCGGAAGTAATAAAATCTTCGCCGGCTTTAATACGGATGATATCGGCCGTAGTCAGGTTCAGTCTGGATATGAACTCCTTACGAATATTTAGAGGTTGAAGGGCTTCCGTAAACTTATACCCAACAGCCGGAACCCGATGCCTAAGGGGAACAGTGGTTACCTGCACATGCTTATCGGCATGTATGGTTTCAACCTTAAAGGGGTCGATAGGGTGATAAACCACCCGAAAGGACATCGTGTCGGTAAAGTACTCGATGTTTCGGAACAGCAGCTCCTGAAAATCATCCATTCCGTAAACGTGCAGGTCAGTTTTTCTGCCCAACAGGTTAAATGTTGATATCAAGCCGAATAGGCCCAGTACGTGGTCGCCGTGGGTATGGGTAAGGAAAACATGGTTTATACGGCTCATGGGAAGCTTAAACCGGCGGAGCTGGATTTGGGTGCCCTCGCCGCAGTCTATCAAATAAAACCGCTCATGTACATTGAGCACATGAGCGGATGGAAAACGTTTAGATGTAGGTAATGCAGAGCTACTACCGAGTATAGTAACTGAAAAGGTCACTACTTTGAAGCATTTTCGGCTTTCTCGATAATCTGCACAGCCTCATCCTTTGAGTAGGCTATATTAAGTACTGTATCGAGTTGCGAGATAGTGATCAACCGTTCAACCGCATCGGTAAGGCCGGTGAGCACAAATGTTCCACCGGCATTCTTACAAAGCCTGTTGGCAACCAGAATAGCACTTAATCCTGAAGAATCGCAATATCTACAACTACTCAGGTCGAGTACGATATTACGCTCACCATTGCCCGAAATTAGTACCAGCTCCGATTTAAGACTGGGGGCAATATTCGTATCGAGCTTTTCTTCTAATACCTCAATCTGGGTAAACTTCTCGAACTTCTGAATTTTGAATTCCATTGCATTCAGGATTAAATGGTTTAACTTTCGCAACTCTTACTCCTCGCTCTTGGGACCAGATTTTTTCTGATTCGCCTCGAGTTCGGTTTTTAAAGCTTGTAGTTCAGAAATATCCCCTAAGGTAGTCTTTTCTATGTTAGCATTCAACTTTTTTACAGCTTTTTGTGTGGATGACCCCTTAGTTTTTTTATCGGACTTTTCCTCAACCTTCTTGTCATCCTCAAAAGTACGGCTGTGCGAAACAATTATGCGTTTAGCTGCCTTGTTGAATTCCAAAACCTTGAAGGGTAGCTTCTCGTCAACCTTAGCGGTTGAACCATCCTCTTTTACCAGGTGCTTGGGAGTTGCAAATCCCTCAACACCGTAAGGTAGGGCAATAACTGCTCCTTTGTCGAACACCTCTACGATGGTACCTTCATGCACTGAATCGACTGTGAAGATGGTTTCAAAAACATCCCAGGGGTTCTCCTCAAGCTGCTTATGGCCAAGACTTAAGCGACGGTTTTCCTTGTCAATTTCCAATACAACCACCTCGATTTCATCGCCTATATTGGTGAACTCGGCAGGATGCTTAATTTTCTTAGTCCAGCTGAGGTCGGAGATGTGGATTAAACCATCAACGCCCTCTTCAATCTCCACAAATACGCCAAACGAGGTGAAGTTGCGAACCTTGGCCTTATGTTTAGAACCAAGAGGATATTTCTCATCGATGTTTGACCAGGGATCGGGTTTCAGCTGCTTAATGCCAAGCGACATCTTGCGCTCCTCGCGATCGAGAGTGAGAATCACGGCTTCAACCTCGTCGCCAACTTTCAGGAACTCCTGAGCACTGCGTAAGTGCTGGCTCCAGGACATTTCGGATACGTGAATTAATCCCTCAACACCAGGTGCAATCTCAACAAAAGCACCATAGTCAGCAATTACAACAACCTTTCCCTTCACCTTATCGCCAACCTTGAGGTTTGCGTCAAGCGAATCCCAAGGATGAGGGGTAAGCTGCTTCAGACCTAGAGCGATACGCTTCTTGGCATCGTCGAAATCGAGAATAACCACGTTAATTTTCTGGTCAAGCTGAACAACCTCTTCGGGGTGGTTAACACGCCCCCATGACAGGTCAGTAATATGAATCAAACCATCTACGCCGCCAAGGTCGATAAACACACCATAGCTGGTAATATTTTTAACGGTTCCCTCAAGAACCTGACCTTTTTCGAGCTTAGCAATGATTTCCTTCTTTTGCTGTTCAAGTTCTTCCTCAATAAGAGCTTTGTGCGATACCACAACGTTCTTGTACTCGTGGTTAATCTTAACCACTTTGAACTCCATTACCTTGCCTACGAACACATCGTAGTCGCGGATAGGTTTAACATCAATCTGAGAACCGGGTAGGAATGCTTCGATGCCGAATACATCCACAATCATACCACCCTTGGTGCGGCACTTGATGTAACCCTTAATAACCTCATCTTTGTTGAAGGCCTCGTTAACACGTTCCCATGAGCGGAGAGCCCTGGCTTTCTTGTGCGATAGCACAAGCTGGCCTTTCTTGTCTTCGGAACTTTCAACGTAAACCTCAACCTTATCGCCAACCTTCAGGTCCGGGTTGTAGCGAAACTCGCTGATGCTTACAACCCCTTCGGACTTGTAACCGATATTGATGAAAACTTCTCGCTTGGTGATAGCCACCACCGTTCCCTCAACCACCTCGTTTTCGGCAACGGTTGAAAGGGTTTGATCGTAAAGCGATTCTAGTTCTTTACGTTGCTGAAGATTGTAGATGTCTTCCTCAGCGTAAGAATTCCAGTCGAAATCGGGTATTCCCGCACTTGCATTTTTTAACTCTGCGGCCTCTTTAGCCATTTCTTCGTTTGCAGTCATTAACTTGTTAATTGTTAATTAGTTAGACATTATTTGTAGATATAAATCAATTTGCAAAAGTACATAACTTTCTTAAAATAATCAAAATATTGACATAAAATCAGATGCACATCAACTTAATTAGTTCTTACCTCGATGAACTCCCAATAGAATTTGTAACTTTGAATACATATTTAACAGGATATGGGAAAACGTGTTTTAGTAACCGGTGGTGCAGGGTTTATTGGTTCGCATCTTTGCGAGCGCTTACTGGAGATGGGAAATGAGGTGATATGCCTTGACAACTACTTTACCGGAAGCAAAAGCAACATCGTTCATTTACTGTCCAACCCCTACTTTGAAGTGGTTCGGCATGATGTTACCGTTCCATACTATGCAGAGGTTGATGAAATCTACAATCTGGCCTGTCCTGCCTCACCTATATACTACCAGCAGAACCCCATCAAAACAGTAAAAACCTCTGTAATGGGGGCAATCAACATGCTGGGGCTGGCCAAGAGGGTGAAAGCTAAAATACTACAGGCCTCAACCAGTGAGGTATATGGCGATCCTGAGGTACATCCGCAACCCGAAAGCTACTGGGGTAATGTTAACCCCATTGGCCCAAGGGCATGCTATGATGAAGGGAAACGTTGTGCGGAGACGCTTTTTGTGAACTACCATTACCAGAACGGCGTTCGTATCAAGATAGCCCGGATTTTTAACTCCTATGGGCCCAGAATGAGCATGAACGACGGCAGGGTTGTTTCGAACTTCATCGTTCAGGCGCTCAAGAATCAGGATATCACCATTTCCGGTGATGGAAGTCAAACCAGAAGCTTCATGTACATCGACGATCTGGTAGATGCCCTGATTCAACTCATGGCAACCGGTGATGAGGTAACCGGCCCTGTAAACATTGGATGCCCGGAAGAGTTTACGATTATCGACCTGGCCCGTAAAGTAGTTGAGCTTACCGGTAGTAAATCGAAGCTGGTATTCACCAAGCTTCCCACCGATGACCCGAAGCAACGCAAACCCGACATGAATCTGGTTAATAATACTTTACCGGATTGGAAACCCAGGATTGGCATCACCGAAGGGTTAACAAGTACCATTGAATACTTTAAGAAACACCTTGGGGTTAAAAATAATTATTAACAACTTTCTCAAACCTGGCCTTTACCATAAATTTGCCGAAACAATATAAACCAAAACCAAATGAAAGGCATTGTTCTAGCAGGGGGTGCAGGAACCCGATTATACCCCATAACTAAAAGCATTTCAAAACAGATCATACCCATTTACGACAAGCCAATGATCTACTACCCGTTATCGGTTCTAATGCTGGCACAAATCAGAGATGTTCTGATAATATCAACCCCAAAAGATATTCATCTTTACCAGGATCTATTTGGCGATGGTTCGCAGCTTGGTATGAATATTTCCTACGCCATTCAACCATCGCCCGATGGACTTGCGCAAGCATTTATCATTGGTGAGCAATTCGTAGGCAACGATAGCGTCTGCCTGGTTCTGGGCGATAACATATTCTACGGAGGAAACCTGAGCGATTTACTGAAAGAGAGCGCAAAACTAACCGATGGTGCCATTGTATTCGGATACTACGTCAAAGATCCACACAGATATGGTGTTGCAGAATTTGATGATACCGGCAGAGTGATTAGTATAGAGGAAAAACCACAGCATCCAAAATCGAACTATGCCGTTACCGGCCTTTACTTTTACAGCAACGATGTGGTGCAAAAAGCAAAATCGCTCAAACCATCGAAACGTGGAGAACTTGAGATTACCGATCTAAACAGGCTCTACCTCAATGAGGGTAGGCTAAGCCTGAAAATCATGGGCCGCGGCATGGCCTGGCTCGATACCGGTACCCACGAAAGCCTGCTGCAGGCATCGAACTTTATTCAAACCATTGAGGATAGGCAGGGCCTTAAGATTGCCTGCCTTGAGGAAATTGCCTACCGGAACGGCTTTATTAGCAAGGAACAGCTGATTAAACTGGCCGACCAGCTGGCCAATAACCAGTATGGGCAATATCTATACAGAATCGCAAACGAAAAAAATTACCTCTAATGAGCATTGCCATGACAATTGAAGCCACCAGCATACCCGATGTTCTAATACTTAAACCAAAAGTTTTTACCGATAGCCGGGGTTACTTTTTCGAAAGCCATAGCTATGAAGCACTGAAAAAACTTGGAATTGATATTAATTTTGTTCAGGACAACGAGTCTTTTTCAAAAAAAAATGTGATTCGAGGTTTGCATTACCAGCTATCGCCATATTCTCAAACAAAGCTGGTTCGGGTTGTTATGGGAAAAATTTTCGATGTGGCAGTTGACATCCGTAAAAATTCGCCAACTTATGGGAAATACGTAGGAATTGAACTTTCCGGTGAAAATAAATACCAGCTACTAGTTCCCAGGGGATTTGCACATGGCTTTTCGGTGCTCAGCGATTACGCCATAGTCAGCTACAAATGCGACCAGTACTATAAACCAGAAGCAGACAGAGGCATACGGTATAACGATCCATTTCTGGGGATTGACTGGCAATTTGAACCTGCCCAAGCCATCGTTTCTGCTAAGGATAGCATTCACCCCTCTTTAAATGAGGCAGAAATTAACTTTGTGTATGGGAGCATCTACTAGCCACAAAAACAGAAGAATTCTGGTAACCGGAGCTAACGGTCAATTAGGGAAAGCTATTCAGGCCGAGGCAATCGGCATGGATGGTATTAGCTTTATTTACACTGACTACGACCAACTGGATATCACTCAGAAAGACTCAATTGCTGCGGCTATCAACGCCTTTAAGCCGGAACTGATAGTAAATTGTGCTGCATACACAGCCGTAGATAAAGCTGAAGATGAAACGGAACTAGCATTCCACCTAAATGCCTATGCACCCGGTTTGCTGGCAGAGCTGTGCAAGGAGCGTGATGTAAAGCTGATACACATCTCAACCGATTACGTTTTTGATGGCGCATCAAACCAACCCTACACTGAAACCGACAGGGTAAACCCGTTATCGGTTTACGGACAAAGTAAGCAGAAAGGCGAGGAACTTGTTATGGCAGCCGGTAATGCCATGGTAATCAGAACGTCGTGGCTGTACTCGGCTTTCGGTAATAACTTTCTGAAAACAATGATCCGTTACGGCAGCGAACGTTCCGAAATCAGAGTGGTGTTTGACCAAACCGGCACCCCTACCCTTGCCAACGATTTGGCAAAGGTATTGCTTCAAATCGCCAAATTTACCCATATATATTTCGTTCCGGGAATCTACCACTACTCAAACCAAGGGGTTTGCAGCTGGTACGATTTTGCCTACGAAATAGTTTCTTCCTTAAACCTAAAAGCAAGGGTTATACCCATTACCACTAATGATTACCCAGCTAAAGCTAAAAGGCCCCAGTACAGTGTGCTGAATAAGCAAAAAATAAGTAACTTGCTTGGTGTAGATATCCCACACTGGCGTAAAAGCCTGATGGAGTGTATAGAGCAGCTACAGAGTACTATTAACCCATAAACCAGTTAATATGATTGACCAGAAGATAATGGAGAAAGCCAGGCAATGGCTTAACCCACCATTCGACGAGGAAACAAGGGCTAAAGTTGCCCAGCTGATTGATAATGACCCAAAGGAGCTTATGGAGTCATTCTACTGTGATCTAGAGTTTGGAACAGGTGGTTTGCGCGGTATAATGGGGGTAGGAACAAACCGGATGAACAAGTACACCGTAGGAATGGCAACACAGGGTTTGTGTAACTACCTAAAAAAGAACTTTAGCCATCGACCGGAAATCAGGGCTGCCATAGCCTACGATTCTCGCAACAACAGCATTCAGTTTGCACAAATTGCTGCCCAGGTACTGAGTGCCAATGGGATCAAGGTTTACCTATTCGATAAGCTGCGCCCTACGCCAGAACTAAGCTTTGCCATTAGAACCCTGCGCTGCCAGTGTGGGCTAGTTATAACCGCCTCGCATAACCCCAAAGAATATAACGGATACAAGGTTTACTGGGAAGATGGTGGGCAAATTGTTCCACCGCACGACAAAGGAATCATCAACGAGGTAAAAGCTATATCAAGCATAGCTAACGTGAACTTCAACGGGAATAGCGATTTGATTATGATGATTGGGGATGAAATGGATGAAATTTACCTGAATACCCTTTCCTCCTTATCGCTTTCGCCAGAAACAATTGAAAAACACAGCAGTATACCTATAGTTTACACGCCCATTCATGGAACTGGAGTTGAGCTAGTCCCAAAAGTACTTAGAAAATTTGGGTTTAAGAACATCATCACGGTATCAGAGCAATGCGTTATTGATGGGAATTTCCCAACCGTTCACTCTCCTAACCCTGAAGAACGAACTGCCATGCAGATGGCTATAGATAAGGCAATGGAAACGAACGCCGAAATAGCCATGGCTACTGACCCCGACTCCGATCGGGTTGGTATAGGTATTCGGAAGCCAAACGGCGAATTCGTTCTGCTGAACGGAAACCAGGCCGCATCAATCCTAATCTACTATATCCTAAAAAAATGGCATGAACACAACCGCATTACCGGGAACGAGTTTACCGTTAAGACCATTGTTACCACTGACCTGATTAGCTCAATAGCCCATGGATTTGGGGTTGACTGCTACGAAGTGTTAACTGGTTTCAAATTCATTGCTGAAAAGATTCGTGAGCTGGAGGGAGTAAAAACATTCATTGCAGGAGGTGAGGAAAGCTATGGTTACCTCTATGGCGACTTTGTTCGCGATAAGGATGCCGTAATAAGCTGTGCCATGTTTGCCGAAATTACCGCCTGGGCTAAGAGCCAGGGTAAGACCCTGTACGACATACTCGAGGAGATTTACCGTTCATTTGGCCTCTACAAAGAACACCTTATATCGCTTACCCGAAAAGGCGTTGAAGGTTTGAACGAAATCAAGGCCATGATGGAAAACTTCAGAGCTAAGCCCCCAAAAGCCATAGGTGGCTCAAACGTAGTAACCATAATCGATTACCAAAGCCAGCTTGCTATAGATACCCACAACGGGAAGGAAAAACACACCAACCAGCCCAAATCGGATGTGCTGCAGTTTATAACTGCCGACGGAACAAAGGTTTCAGTGCGTCCTTCGGGCACTGAGCCTAAAATCAAATTCTACTTTGGTGTGAAAGACCAAATGCTGGCCAACGAAAGTATTGATGAGGCATTGGCAAGACTTGATAAAAAAATTGAAGCAATAGTAGCCGAGCTAAACCTTAAATAGCTGTTATATTTATGAAATCGTACCGTAAAGAGCTTTGGTTTGAAACACGTAACCGGCGTGAGCTAATCAATATAACCCGCGAAGTAGAGGTATGCCTTGCCGAAAGCGGCATTCGCGAAGGTTTATGCCTGGTTAATGCCATGCATATCACCTCAAGCGTGTTCATTAACGACGACGAAAGTGGCCTGCATCATGATTTTGAAGTTTGGCTTGAAAGATTAGCCCCTGAAAAACCTTACTCACAGTACAAGCATAACGGCTACGAGGACAATGCAGACGCCCATCTTAAACGGACCATCATGGGGCGTGAAGTTGTGGTTGCGGTTACCAACGGTCGCCTTGATTTTGGGCCATGGGAACAGATATTCTATGGCGAGTTCGATGGGAAACGCCGGAAAAGGGTGCTGGTAAAAATTATTGGCGAGTAGATTTCAGGCTGGCGTTTACCGCCAGCCTGTTTAAATTATAGGGGTCTAGTTTTGGTCTCCAGCCACTTGGCTATTTCCTTTGGGAGATGTGGCGAAATTTTTTTGTACACCAGCTCATGGTAACCATTGAGCCACTCACGTTCTTCCGTAGTGAGCATTTTTACCTCAACAGGCTTCACATCAATCGGACACAGGGTCAACGTTTCGAATTTTAGAAATGAGCCAAAGTCATTAACTTCATCCTCAATGCAAACAATTAAGTTTTCTATTCGGATACCATACTCATTGGGTCTGTAAAGCCCAGGTTCGTTGGACATCACCATTCCAACCTCAATGGGTAAATGATTGTCGGGGCGGATCTGCTGTGGCCCCTCGTGAACGTTCAGGAAGTAACCCACGCCATGGCCGGTACCGTGTCCGTAGTTCAATGCGTTTGCCCAAAGGCCCATACGGGCATAGGTATCGAGTTGTGAACCCCTGGTTCCTCTGGGAAATCTGGCCATGGATAGCCTTATCATTCCCTGCAGTACCAAAGTATAATCCTTTTTTTGCTTGTCAGTTGGCTTACCCAGGTGAATGGTTCGGGTTATGTCGGTTGTACCATTCAGGTACTGGCCACCCGAATCGACCAGCAAGAAACCTTCGGGCTTAATGGTATAGCTGGAACCGGGAGTTGCGATGTAATGAACAATGGCTCCATGATCGGCATAACCTACTATGCTGCCAAAACTTTCGCTAACAAAGTTGAGGCGTTTGCCTCTGAGCTCAAGTAACTTTTGGGCTACCGATAGCTCAGTTATAACTTCGTTACCCAAGGTGTTTTCGAGCCAGTATAGGAATTCAACCATGGCTATACCATCCTGAACCATGGCTTCCTTAATTCCCTCTATCTCTACTTCCTGTTTTCGGGCTTTAAGTTGGGTAACTAATCCTGTTGACTCTATAACGCTGATGTTTTTGGGTATTTCAGAAAATAGCATGAAGTTAACCTTTGTGGGATCGAGCACTAACTTAATCCGCCGCTTCATCCTTGCAAGTTTGTCAAAAACTTTTTGGTAAGGTTTTACGCTAACCCTTTCGTTATCAAGAAACACTTTAACCTCAGGTGTGAGCTTGTTGCTATCGATGAAAAGCGTTGCCTCATCATTCTCAACAAGTGCATAGGCCATGAAAACAGGATTATATGCTATATCAGATCCCCTTAGGTTAAATGCCCAGCAGATTTCGTCTAATGCACACATCAGGTAAGCATCGGCATCGCGAGCAAGCAGTTCCTTACGTACCCTACCCAACTTTTCCTGTACAGTAACCTTTGCGAACTCAGGTTGATGAATGAATACCGGATTATCTGGAATTGCCGGTCTGTTGACCCAAATCTTTGCAACCAGTTCCACATCAAACCTAACCTTAAATCCTTTACTGGTAAGGGTATCTTTAAGCTGCCGCTGAGCTGCAACAGAAATCAGCAGCCCATTACAAGCTACGCAATCATTGCTTTTTAAGTATATTGCCAACCAAGATGGGATATCGGGTGTATCAGGTAACCCCAAACGGCACAGCTCGATTTCTGTTCCGCTCAGCTGTTCTTCGGCTTGAATGAAATACCTGGAATCGGTCCACAGTGCTGCATTTTTCTGGGTTACCACAAGTGTTCCGGCCGAACCGGTAAACCCCGATAACCACTCGCGTTCTTTCCAGTAATCGGGGATGTACTCACTCAGGTGTGGGTCGCTGTGATGAACAATATAGGCATCAACATCGGCCTTTTTCATTTGCTTCCTTAGAAGTTTAATTCTTTCCGTCACAGTAAGTTCCATAATTGCTGAAGGTTTGTAGAAGTTCTAGTAAAGGTAAATGGAATTATTCATCTAACCCAAAAAAACTTCTAGCACATGGTGAAGCACGTCAACCTCAATGGGTTTGGTTAGATAACCATTACACCCTGCAGCTTGCGCTTTGAGCCGCTCTTCCGGAGCGGCGAAGGCAGTTTGAGCCACAACCGGTATCGACGGGTTTATCTGCTTAATCTCCATAGTTGCTGCATAGCCATCCATAACCGGCATTCTGATGTCCATCAGAATTAAATTTACTCGATGGTTTAGCGTGCTAATGAGGTTTACTGCCTCGCGCCCATTTTTTGCCCACAAAGTGCTTGCACCCCACGAAACAAGCAACTCATTTAATATCATATAATTAACCTCCTCGTCGTCAACAACAAGGATGAGTTTGTTTTTAAAATCGGAACGTTGGCTTTCATCGTGTAAGGTTTGAATCGAAGTTGTTGTAGCATCGGGCTGAGAAATGAGGTTAAGGGTAACGCTAATGCTCAACCTATCTTCAGCTGTAATGAGGACATTTCCACCTAGTAACATTACTATACGGTTTGCAAGCTGAATTCCTATTTGGGAAGAAAACTTTTTGTGCCCGTTAAGCAAGGATTTCAGCTCATCGGCCAGGGCTTCTCGTAATCGAGAATCCACATTCGACCCTTTCTCCTGAATTTTGATGATCAACCTATCAAACTCGATACTGTAAGCTATATGGATTTTCCCTGAATGGATAAAACGCGCTAGTTGAATCACATAGATCATTAGCGCCTGCAGCAAACGACCAGAGTCGATGTTTAGCTCCAAAAAGTCCGTGTTTGGCGGGATGTCACTTTCAATTTCAATTGATTCCTTGAAAAGTTGGTTACATCTAGTCTTGGCCGAGTCGATAAATTCAACGAAAAATTCGTTAACATTTATTTTTGAGCTAATAAAAGTAATTGACGAGTTTTCGAGTTTAATAAAATCTTGAAGCTCGTTCAGGTTCTCCAGTAGCAATTGACTTTGCTCATGTATTAGCCTGACAAAATCATCCCTCTGAACTCTGTCAACATTTGGTACCTGCAATAAACTACTGAATCCCAGGATGGAATTCAGTGGAGTTCGGACGCTGTGATTTATGTATGCTATCAGCTCATTTTTCCCCTCGAGCAACTCTTTTAATGTATCTATCTGATATGTGATTTCTTCAAGGTATCTGATAAATTCAATTACTGTTGCCGAGATGCTTGCTACTTCGGCCAAAAGTTCAGGATTAACACTATCCGATTCGGTTGTTTGAAAAACCAGAATACCCCCATACAAATTACCATTCTTGGCGATTCCAGTTAAAAAGGTGTTGCTTATTTTGAAGGCACGCTCAATAAACCGATAGGCTGTTGCAGAGATTATCCCGTCGAGGAGCTCATTGAACGGTTGGGAGAAGGATAAAACTTTATCCTGCATTAAGTTCTGGAGCTTTTCGGATTCAATGAATACTCTTCGTCCAATTGGGTTCCAGCCCAAATCATCGACAAAAGCTTCCCAGTCTTTTTGTTTAACACCAAAAACCGATTCAAGGGTAATAAACCCATCGGAATTATCGTAGGAGAAGACCACGGTTACTGATTTTGGCATAAGTTCTTCAAGCAACTCTCCAAGAAAAACCAAAAACTCTTCGGCTGATGAATTCCTATGTAATCGGGTTAACAATGAGAAGTATGCTTTTTTTGACGCCAGCAGCTCTTTAAGATGATTTTGTAGCTCAACAAAGTAGGTATTATCGCGTACTGCAACAATAACGTTGGAAGAGTTTGATTTTTCAATTGCCAGCTTTGTCCATATCACAAATCGTTTAGAGCCGTCGGGGAGTTTGAGCTGTAGTTCAAGCGGTTTTGATGATTCAGTTTTTAGCCATTCCTGAAGCTTACGGTAATCATCCGTAGAAAAATATTCTTGTATGTCAAAACCAGCTGGGTTACTGGCTTTACTTTGCAGCATCTTTTCGAAAACCCTATTCATGTCGATAAGGTTTCCTCTGCCGTCAAACTCAATAAGGGCAAGCTGATTACGGTTTAATAGTTTTGAGAACTTATCTAAAGCCGATATGCTGTAATATTCTGATTTTGATTTCTTTATTATAGCTCCCTGAATGAAAGGTGAATCTGGTATGCGAATAGCATCAACCCTATAGTTTGCATCATCGGTTTCGGCCTCAAAGGCAAATCCATTCTCGTCGGGGTTCGCTAAAAAGCGGTTCCAGTTTTTCTTAAAATTCGCCAAAACGGACGATCTAAAAAGCTTGCCAAAATCATCGATACCCCAAAAGTGATCTGTGCCGAATGCTATTCCAAATACGTGTAAGGGTGTTTGCCATGAGAAAACCCCATCGGTAATATTATAGCGAAACGAGGCGAAACCCGTACCGGAAGATATGTCGGAAGTTGTAGCACCTTGCCTCGAATACTTAACCGGATCAACTGGCTTAAACCTACCAATTACAACTCTTTTACCCTTTCCTTCGGGATGTTCGAAATTTGCAATAACTATACGAGCCCATTGCCAATCATTCTTAACCCTTAATCTAAACTCAAGTTCCTTATGCGAAGCGGGTTTTGCCTTTAATCGGTTGAAAATTTTTAAAGCGTTAGCCCTATCGTTCTCATGAATATATCCGAAAAATAAATCAATGGCTATTTCTTCGGTATTGCCTTTTATGCCCAGCTTTTCGATAAATTTTTTCCCAAGATGAATAACGCTTTCGTAAGGTTCCCAGTACCAGAATCCGGCTCTGAAATAACGGTTGGAGTTGGAGAGAAACTGTGGTAAGCTGAAGTGCCTGCCAAATACCAAATCATTTTCAAAATTCAAGGGCATAAAAGATTAAAGGTTAAAATAATCACCCCTAAATTTAAAACGTTTTCGGTTTCACTGCAAATTGCAAAACATTGTTTGTTAGTAGAATTCATCTTGCAAACAAACCAGTTGGCATAACCGGCTGTTAAAAACTTTTTGATAATTGTTAAGTTTTTCTCACCAAACCATGCTCATTGGCATAGTTAAAGTTGATTTATTTGCAAAAAATAAAGTATTCATGGCTACTACAAATAGACGCAGAGGTTTCAGCACCGAAAAGCTCAAACGTGTTCACCGTAAGGAGATTCTTTTTAACACCAGTGAACTGGAAGCCATCAACCATTACTGCAAAAAATACAGGGTACGAAATAAATCCAAGTTTTTGAGAGAAGCGATCATTTCTAAAGTATTAAACAGGTTTGATCAGGATTACCCTCGGCTATTTTAGAATAATCAAAAAACGAAATTCCCAGAAGCTAAAACGAAACCAGGAATCGCAGATTTACCCTTCGGGAGGTAAGGTAGTTGGGAACAGCAAAACGGTAGGAGGTGCCGGTCTGATTCGATACCGTTTGAACCCACAAGTACGATACTGTGTTATCAAAATTAAAAAGGTTAAAAATATCCAGTGATATTGACATCTCGTTAATTCTCCGCTTTCCTGAAAAGTTGGTTCTGCTATCAAAAAAGACTTTTGTAAAGCCTACATCAATCCTTTTATAGGGTGGCATTCTGAAAGTTTTCTCTCTAAAGTTGTTATCGTTAGTAGTCATTGGTAAGCCACTGCCATAAACCCCGGTAAGGTTTACCTTAAAGCTCTCGTTTCCGGGGAGGTAATCCTGTAAAAAAAGGCTTAAAGCGAAGGTTTGATCGGTTGGCCTGAAGTAATACCCGGGAAACACAGTATCTCCATTTTGATCAGAAAATGAATCGAAAAGGTTATCTTCCTTGGTTCTGAGAATCGAAAGGCTAAGCCACGACTCGGCTCCCTTGACAAGCTCCCCGTTAACTTTCAGATCAACTCCACGGGCATATCCTTTAGCCAGGTTATCGCCGGAGTAACGCAAACGAACATTATCAATGCTGTAGGGGATTAAATTACGAAGCCATTTGTTGTAAACTTCCAGGCTTAACCTGAAAGGCCTATTCCATGCCCAAAAAAAATATTCAGTGCCTGCCAGCAGGTGTATCGATTGCTGCGATTTGATTGCTGAGTTAAGTTGACCATCAGGCAACCTTAACTCCCTGTAAAATGGAGGCTGATAGTACAAACCCCAAGAAATGTGGTATTCCAGATTCTTAGCAGTTTCGTGATTAAAGCTAACCGACGTTCGTGGGCTTACTATCAACTCATCATTATATGTCCAATAGCATGCGCGTATCCCCAAGCTGATTTGGTAATTCCATTCCCCCAGGCTAACATTTGTTTGCGTTTGACAAAATCCACTTGTCCTGTAAGAGTTTATAACAGCAGATGCATTGTAGAATCTGTCAATTCCTATTCCGTTTCCGTTATAGGGTATAGCATAGCCCGACGAATCGACCAAGCCCCATTCGGATAGCTCATCGCTTAAACGCTCCTGCTGCAGCTGTACCCCCCACTTTACCCTGCTTTTACTTAACCACAGATCAGCCAGAACATTCAGGGAAGTAACATTAAGCTCGATGTAATTTCGGGCATGATCAAGAAACCCACCAATCCCAACATTTATAACACTATCGCCATAAGTCTTAGAACCCATAGAGTTATCGAGCTCATTCAGAAAGTATTGGCCCAATAAATCGTAGGTCTCTCGCTCTGCAGAGTAGTAAGTGCTGCCTATGAGCTTTAATGAGAAAGTTGGGCTAATCCTGTAGTTTAGCCAAAGGGCTCCCAGTGACGACAGGTAGCTGTCTTTTTCAGCCCCATCGTAATATATCTTAAGCTGTAGCGTATTGTTAAACATCCCAAATCGGGTTTCGCGAACTGTGGGTTTAAAGCTATAAAGGTTTGCGGCCACGTTTCCTAAGAACCCAACCGATAACCTATCGGTTAGCTTTTGGTTGGCTGTACCCTGCCAATCGAAAAATGAAGGATAGTAATCGCCCTTTGTTTCCAGCGAGTTAAGCATGTACCGCGAAGTTTTGTAACGTACACCCGTTAAAAAGGTAAAGCTCTTTCCACTTGAAGCACCCTCAATAGTAGCACTTGCTCCCAGCAAGCTGGCGCTTGCTTTTATACCAAAACCCTGCGGTTCCCTGTATCGGACGCTTAAAACCGATGACAACTTATCGCCATACTCGGCATTAAAACCTCCGGAGGAAAACTCTACTGACCCCACCATATCGGGGTTGATAAAACTTAACCCTTCCTGTTGAGCGGAGCGAATCAGGAAAGGACGAAACACCTCAACATCGTTCACGTAAACTAGGTTCTCATCAAAATTTCCACCCCTCACACTGTACTGAGAGCTCAGCTCATTCGATGATGATACTCCGGGTAGGAGCTTGACCAGCGACTCGATACCTCCGCTCACATTTGGTGCACTCCTCATACCATCAACCGATATGCGCTCAATATTTCCAACCCTGCGCTGAACCGGTCGCACAAGAACTCCTTCAATTTGCTCCTGCGAAGGGGTTAAAAAGATTTCAATGGGATAGGCAGGTGTTTTTTTTAGGTTTTTGATGGTAACCTCCTGAGGATAGTAGCCTAAACAAGATATACTCAAAACTACTGAATCGCACTCGGAAAGTGTTATTGAGAATTGCCCATTGCTATCGGTCGGAACACCCTTAGAGCTGCCCCTAATCACAACACTTGCCGACACTATTGGTGCATTAAGCGTATCCTTTACAGCACCTCGGATAATCATCTTACCCTCCTGAGCCACCGTGCAGGGAACCTGAAAGCTGAGCAATATCACCCAAATTAAAAAGCGGAGTAGTGATGTGGCACTGAAACGCATAAAAACTTATTTAAGCCTTTCAAAGGTAGCAAACCAAATAATTTTTCTGTTATGAATAAACTGAAAATCTTTACCTTTATTGTGATCAATCCGGATCAAGGAATGATAATACTTTGCTGACGATGAAGAAAATACTCATTGTATCGCACCACGATGCTTGCCGCTCAGCCATGGCCCTGGGATGGTTCAGGTACTATGGAAAGGATGCTGCCACGTTTACCAGCGCAGGAAGCGAACCCACACAAACCGACTTGCGTGCAGCGCAGAGCATGATGGATGCGGTAATTGACATTACCAAACATCAGCCAAACTCGCTTTTCGGTTTAGCCGATAAAACTTATGATATTGTGGTTGTTCTGGACAACGAAGTTGCCCCGGTGGTAAAGCAACAACTCAAGTTTAGCAACTTGTACGTTCACCATTTTGACCCACCCGTACCCGACGATTCCGATGAACAGGCTACCCGAAAGGCTTATGATGCTTTAAGAGATAAACTTGAGGATTTTACCTTTGACTTTATTCATGAACACGTTAAAAAATTGATGTAGCATGGCTAAACAGGTAGAAATTACTCTGAGGGAGTTTACGGAAGGTTTTCACCTAATAACCACTGAAATAGTAAGCAAGCTCCCACCGCTTCCATCAACGGGAGTGCTGCATCTTTTCATTAAGCACACCTCGGCAGCGCTGAGTATAAACGAAAACGCCGACCCAACCGTACGGATAGACCTAAGAGCCTTTTTTAATAAAAAATTCCCTATGGAACCCTACTTTCAGCATGACCTTGAAGGGGATGATGACATGCCTGCTCATGTAAAATCGATAGTCATAGGTAGCTCTATTTCCATACCCATCACAAATGGGAAGCTTAACCTTGGAACATGGCAGGGCATATACCTTTGCGAGTTCAGAAATAATGGCGGAAACCGAAAAGTGGTGGCTACCATTTTAGAATAAGCCGATGTTATGATTTTAAACAAATCATCAATTTTAGCTTTACTTTTATTTCTCTTTTTCATAATTTTGCTAAAACGTAAAAGTCATTCCTGTCGTAAACTTACACATTGCAACCTGGCATGAATTTGCAGTTTATCTTCTTTCTTCACGTCGTAGCCGTAAACGTTGGCTATCTGAAACGCTTTGGTGGTCTATAACCTAAAACCGGTTTATTGAGCCAACCATGAGTCATTAATTATTTCTGTACTAGATATTAACCTGTAAATACATAACGATGAACAATAACAAGCTACTCCTACTGGGCGACGAAGCCATAGCCCAGGGTGCAATTGACGGAGGACTATCAGGAATATACGCCTACCCTGGAACTCCATCAACTGAAATCATGGAATACGTTCAGGCATCCAAGCAGGCGGCTGAGCAAAATATCCATCGCCAATGGTCGGCCAACGAAAAAACTGCCATGGAAGCGGCTATAGGCATGTCGTATGCAGGCAAGCGGGCTATGGTATGCTTCAAGCATGTTGGGCTGAACGTGGCAGCCGATGCGTTCATTAACGCATCGATAACAGGTGTTAACGGTGGCTTAATTGTGGTCTCGGCCGATGACCCATCCATGCATTCTTCGCAAAACGAACAGGACTCGAGGTTCTACGCCAAGTTTGCCATGATACCTATACTGGAGCCCTCCAACCAACAGGAAGCCTACGATATGGCTTACTTTGGGTTTGAACTTTCAGAGAAGCTGAACGTACCAGTTATGCTAAGAATTACCACCCGCATGGCACATTCCAGGGCTGGCGTTGTGCGTCGCCAGGTAAAACTGCAAAACCAACTTAAACTACCCTCAGACCCAAGGCAATTCGTGCTACTCCCGTCAATAGCCCGAAAAAACTATAAAAAGCTACTTGTTGCCCAATCGGCTATGGAAATGGAATCGGAAAGCGCAAGTTTTAATGCCCTTATTCCAGGTAGTAGCCATGGTTTGGGAATCATTGCAACCGGTATCGCCTACAACTACCTGATTGAGAACTATCCAGATCATAAATGCCCATTCCCGGTTCTGAAAATATGCCAGTACCCCATACCCCGCAAGCAGGTTGCCGAACTGTACAACACCTGCGACCAAATTCTGGTGCTCGAGGAAGGATACCCCATTGTGGAGGAGATGCTGAGGGGATTTCTGAACCTGGGCAAACCCATTCACGGTAGGCTCGATGGGACTTTACCCAGAGACGGGGAGCTGAATCCGAATATTGTGGCTAAAGCCTTAGGCTTACCGGTAACCGAAGGGCAGCCCATTCCCGATGTGGTAAAGAATCGTCCTCCTTCGCTGTGCCAGGGCTGTGGCCACCGCGATGTGTATGAGGACTTAAACGAGGCCCTAAAAGAGTACGGAACCGGTAGGGTATTCTCCGATATCGGTTGCTACACGCTGGGCGCACTACCCCCTTTCAATGCCATCAACTCGTGTGTTGATATGGGCGCATCCATAACCATGGCAAAAGGTGCTGCCGATGCCGGCCTGGTACCAGCAGTAGCAGTGATTGGCGATTCCACCTTTACCCACAGCGGTATGACAGGATTGCTTGACGCAGTTGTGGAGAACTCGCCAATTACCGTCATCATCTCCGATAACTCGACCACCGGTATGACCGGAGGACAGCAATCATCGGCAACCGGACGGATTGTTGAGATTTGCAGGGGCATAGGAGTTCACCCTGACCATATCAGAGTGGTTACCCCGCTCAAAAAGAATCATGAGGAGAACGTCCGAATCATTAAGGAAGAGTTGGCCTACAACGGGGTATCGGTGATTATTCCCCAAAGGGAATGCATACAAACCTTTGCCCGAAGGAAAAAAGCTGAGAAAAAAGAATCTAATGAGTAACTTTATAAAAAGCATCGCACGATGAAAAACGATATAGTACTCGCTGGTGTGGGTGGACAAGGCATACTATCCATAGCTGCTGCAATTGGTCTGGCTGCCGTAAATAGCAACCTTTACATCAAACAATCGGAAGTTCATGGCATGAGCCAACGCGGTGGTGACGTGCAATCGCACCTCCGCATATCAGATAGACCAATTGCCTCGGATCTAATTCCTGCAGGCAAAGCCGATATGATCATCTCTGTTGAACCCATGGAGGGATTGCGATACCTCCCTCTTCTGGCCGATTCGGGTTGGCTGGTGACCAATACCACACCATTCATCAACATACCCGATTATCCTAAGCCGGATGATATCATCGCAAGGATTAAGGCGGTAAAACACCACATTGCCATTGATGCCGATAGCATTGCAAAAGAGGCGGGCTCGGCACGCTCATCAAACATAGTGATGCTTGGTGCCGCATCGCTTTTCCTAGACATCCCCTTTGAAAGAATCGAAGAGGGCATTCGCCAGCTTTTTGGAAGAAAAGGAGAAGATGTGGTGCAGCAGAACTTAAAAGCCCTTAAGCTTGGAAGAGAATTCAGCGAAAAAAACAGGTAGCTGAAAAAATAAGCCTATTAAGCCGCCCTATGGCGGCTTTTTTTTACATTTATCAGGAAAATTTTGATTACGTATTTCACTATTGTCATGGCGTTTGCTTCCATTCAACTACCTATCACTGAACCTGTAGCTGTTTTTGGGCTTACCTTGCTGGTGATATTTATTATCCCTCTTGTTTTTTCAAAGCTAAAACTACCCGGTATCATTGGACTAATCATATCGGGAATGATTCTAGGCCCGTCGGGGTTAGGATTTTTTAATAACTCGGGTAGCATTGAACTGCTTGGAAATGTTGGGCTTATTTACTTAATGTTTCTAGCCGGCCTTGAGCTCGATGCTCACCGGTTTATCAGTAATCGGAATAAAAATGTTGCTTTTGGATTGCTAACCTTTGCTATCCCCTTTC
This sequence comes from uncultured Bacteroidales bacterium, assembly GCA_937926785.1. Taxonomy (GTDB): domain Bacteria; phylum Bacteroidota; class Bacteroidia; order Bacteroidales; family Tenuifilaceae; genus Tenuifilum. The sequence continues at coordinate 51,786 of CALBBQ010000032.1, forward strand.
TTTTTGGTTACTTTATAGTTAGGTACATTCTCAATTTTAATCCTATTCCTGCTTTGCTAATTGCAAGCACGTTCTCAACCCAAACGCTTATTGCCTTCCCCATCGTATCAAGGTTAAGGCTTACAAAGATACTGCCGGTTGAAATGTCGATTGGGGGCACCATCATAACCGATACGCTGGTCTTATTAATTTTTGTGGTTATTACCACCATTGCAGGGAAGCCCGATAATCATTATACCCTGCTTTTACTAATCCCTAAAATGTTTCTCTTTCTCCTTTTTGTCTTACTGATACTGCCCAGAATAACCAGATGGTTCCTGAAAAACCTTTCCACAGACCAGATGGCCCAATACGTGTTTGTTCTCTCTACCGTTTTTACAACCAGTGCTTTAGCACGGTTATTGGGTATTGAACCCATAATTGGAGCTTTTCTGTCAGGAATAATCCTGAACCGTCAAATTCCCTACTCCTCCATGCTGCTTAACCGGTTGGAGTTTATTGGAAACGCTCTTTTTATTCCAATCTTTCTATTCTTTGTGGGGATGCTTATTGACCTCAAAGCATTTATAAGCGGGTACGAATCGTTGAAGTTTTCGGTAATTTTAATTGCTATAGCCCTGGCTACAAAATGGTTAGCTGCTTTTATTGCCCAGCAGATTTATAAGCTAACTTCAATCGAACGGCAAATCCTTTTTGGACTGAGTTCAGCACATGCCGCAGCAACCATTGCCATAATTCTTTTAGGATATCAGGTTGGATTGGTAGGTATAAATGTTCTGAACGCAACTATCGTTGTTATCTTTTTATCTTGCATGACCAGTGCGCTTGTTACCGAAAGAGCAGCTAAAAGATTTGCCATTGCCAACCCAACTAGTAAGTTCAAGCCTGCAGAAACCGATAAAATCCTCATTCCTTTAGCTAACCCCTCAAACATTGAGAGACTAATAGAGCTTGCTGAGAGTATTTCCGAAAAGACTAAAAAGAATCCGATAACATTGCTCAGTGTGCTAAGGGATGAAGATGATATGTCTAAAGTTCAGATTCTAGCTGGTAAAGCGGAGGAAATCAGCCAGAACTTCAGCACTCAAACTGAATGGGCTATCAGGGTAGATGTGAATATATCATCAGGTATTGTTCGGGCGGCCAAAGAGCTGCTTGCATCTAAAATTATCATGGGGTGGTCAGGGAATTACACCTCTTCAAACCGCTTGGTTTTTGGCTCAATTTTGGAAGGTGTACTAGCCGAAACCAAACAACCCGTTTATATCTGTAGCCTAAAAAGGGCTATTTCAGAAATGACTTCTATTTATATTCTGGTGCCCAGAAATGCGGAATTTGACCCTGATTACAAGAACTGTATGCATAGTCTGGAAAGATTGGTAAGAATCGCCAGACAAAAAGTGGTTTTGCTCACTGAAAGAGTTCATGCCGAAAATGTAATGGCAGAACTACCCCAGTCTTTCAGTAAGTTCAAACCGGAAACTGTCCTTTTTAAAAGATGGGAGGAAGCATTTGAACTTGTTAGCCATGTAAATAATGATGCGCTAATCGTAATCATCTCAGCGCGGAAAGGAACTATCGGCCACTCGGCTGAGGTTCAGGACACGCTTCAATATACAGGTAAGCTGGCTCCCAATAAAAATGTAATAATCATTTACCCGGCTATTCAAGGGACCTCACTTAACGACTCACGATCATTTATTGCCGGTACTGGCAGTGTAGTGGCTGACAGCTAGCAGCTGCTGCAGTTCGCCGGCAATACTTTCCAGCTCATCTTTAGCAATATCAACCAGGTATGCATTGCTAAGCCCCCAGCGTTCCACCACATGTATCAGGTTCTCACGACGAACTGTGAATATTAGTGGGTTTGATGTATTAGTTAGATGATGACTTATTAATTCCGCCCAAACCTCACCGTAAAGCTCCATTCGGCCAACCTCATCAACCACAAGAATCTCATTAGGATTTATATTGACAAGTTCACTGGTTAGACTACGTATCACATCCTGGTTAAACTCGAACGACTTATTGGGTAACCCGCAAGCGCTAACACGCCGACATAGCACTACGTTTTCACCCTTGGGTAAGGTGTTTAGCTCATATCCATCACGAAGGGGTGGTGTTCCAATCCCTTTGGCTATAAACCCCCTGATGTGTAACAATTTATTCGTACACAGACTCTCTATCAAACGCTGAAGGTAGTTTGTTTTTCCCTCTCCCAGTCCTCCGGTAATCAAAATAACTGGCCTTATACCATTCCAACCGGTATGGTCCAGAATGCCATTAAATCTCTGAATAAAACCCTTTGCCGAAATATCATCACCCTTAAAAATATTGAGGTAAAGGGGTAAAGCATTGAAGGCAATGCTGGAAGCGTAGTACACCGAGCTTAATACGCTATTGCTGAAGAAATGACTGATGGAAGGTTTTGATAGCTCCGAACCTATGGCCGCCAAGGCTACCACAACAAAAAGCGCTCTTGCAAGTATGTAAGTACCGCTTAAGGGCACCTCATTGAGGCTCAATGTAAAAAGCGGCATGGTGAAGGACAAAACTACAAGCGGTAGAACAAAGAAAAACTTCAACAAAAGCTTTCTGGGTCGTTGGTAAAAAGTAACCACCGCCATTATGTATGCAAAAGCAAACCCTATAGCCAACCACTTGGGTAACCGGGATACATACCACAAATAGATAACCAGTAGAGAAAAATGAATTCCTAAAAGGAAAAACTCATTAACTCTAACATTAGCCATGGATTTAGCAAAAATCGTTACATCAAGTTGGTTTATCCAAAGGCTTTTTCGTTTTCTACCCATGCTATACCCCAGGATGGCAGCAATAATTCCTAGCATGATAAAAATCAACAGAGTTGAATAGATAATTGGATTGGAAATATCGATCTGGCTATTAAGGGCAAGCTGGTCAAGCAGATTTCTTAAGAAATCGACAATGCTCTGACCATACAGCATGTATAACCTCACCGCCTTAAATAGCGGAACAGACAGTAAAGCTAATCCTCCACCTACCAGTAATCCGAAGACATTGGCACCAACTATGAGTATTCCCAACTCAATAAGAAAACCTTCGAGCATGATGCCCAACATGGGTGGTAATATAACTGCACTTGGCGATACGGCTTTGAGCAAAGCACAAATAATTGCGGCACGCCAAAAAAATCCTCGCCTGAGATCGGATGCAGAAATAGAAGAAACTGTTAGAACGCCCAAGAAAGCAAGCAGCGTACCTGCAGCCATAGGTATCATCAGGTTGTGTAAAGCAGAACCCAGAGAGATTTCAAGGGCTCCCCAAATGCTGCCACCAACAATGGCACGTTGCCAAAGGGGGCTTAGCCTATATGTCTTCAGCTCTGGCTTCAATTATCTTTTTTCCGCGGATTATTAACAATGATGATATAATCTACCAAAAGCAACAGCAGGAGTAGGAACTCCACATCCTGAAATCCAAGAAGATTTAACACTATCATTACAACAATAGTCACAAGGGTGTAGCTTCTGTAACGATCAACGGAAGATAGCTTACCCCAATGCCTAATGTAAAAGTTTGAACGGTAAACTACAAAAGGTACAAACGATAAGTAAAACGCCCATACACCAAACTTGTAAAAAAACAACCGGATTAAACCGGCAACAATCAAAAGACCAATAGTAAACAGGATGAATTTTCGTTCGGAAATTCTAAACGCCTTCATGCATTCAATAACATTTGGTACCAAAATTGACAGCAATATTAAAAAAATTAGAGGAGGTTTTAAGCTATATTTGGCAAGGTTTGTTTAAAAATCAAATATTACTGACATGCAAAGATTTTTCTTTTTTATTCTGATCATTCTTTCATCATCGCTCCACGGACAGATTAAACGTAATGCCGATATTACAGCCGCTGAGCTGTTCTACCACGTTAACTTTCTGGCTTCAGATAGCCTGAAAGGCAGGCAACCCGGAACTGTTCACGATAAGATTGCCGCCAAGTATATCCGCGACGAGTTCCGAGATTATGGACTAACCCTACTAGGTAAAAAGGGTTACCAATTCTTTACCTTCAAAAACTTTAACCCCAACTTTGAGAAGCAAACCCACCTTATGATTAATGGCGAAAGATTTGAACTTGGGCGAGATTTCTCAGCACCTACTGCTAATGGTTCCGATTCCCTTTGTGCCGAAGCCATTTTTGTTGGCAGAGGCGATAAACCCCAAGAATACGAAAATGTTAAGGTTCGTAAGAAATGGGCAGTAATATACTACCCCCTTAGCGATAAAAAGAATGAGTACCTAAATACTAAACCGTTAGAGTTTGCAAAAAACCAAGGTGCTGCGGGGATAATAATTGTCAGTAACGACACTTTAAACAAGTATATTGATGTGGATTTCAGAACCCTTCCGAACCTTCCGCTTTTCATTCTCTCTCCGGAAGCATCAGCTAAACTTCTCAAACCGATGGGGTTACTTTCGGAAATCGGCCAAAAAGTTACCGAGAATAAAGTTCTTAGTAAACCTTTAGGCATACAAGTTTGTGGTAAAGTTGGGAAACTATACAATATCATTGAAACACAAAACGTTATGGCCATGCTCCCTGGTTCCGACCCAAAACTCGCAAACGAGTACATTGTTATTGGTGCCCACTACGACCACTTGGGAATGGGCGACCAGGGTGGTAGCCGCACCGATTCCATTGCCGTGCATAACGGGGCTGACGATAACGCTTCGGGTGTAGTTGCCATGCTCGAAATTGCTCAGAAGCTATCTTCGGTTCGTAAAAATATCAAGCGTAGCATCGTGTTTGTGGCATTCGGCGCCGAAGAAAAGGGGCTAATTGGCTCGCAACGCTTTATCGATTCGGCCATTGTTCCCATTGAAAGCATTAAAGCGATGGTTAACATCGACATGGTTGGCCGCTTGCGTAACCGCGAGCTGGAAATTCATGGAACCAAAACCTCATTTGAAGCAGACTCGATACTTTACTCACTGAACGCCGATAGCCTTTTCCGACTCAAGCTGGTACCCGATGGGTTTGGTCCTTCAGACCATTCATCCTTCTATGCAAAGGGTATTCCGGTATTCTTTTTTCACACAGGACTTCACGAGGACTACCATACACCAAAGGATGATGTCGAGTTCTTGAACATACCAGGAATGCAACAGGTTACGAATTTTGCCTACCACCTAGCTTATCAACTTGCAACCTCACCCACTCCCCTAACCTTTTCCAAATCAAGCACACGATCGCTTTCTTCGTCCCGCACACCCAAAATAAAGGTTAAGTTAGGGTTAATGCCCGATGTTAGCGGAACATCGGACAAAGGGCTCAAAGTTCTTGGAGTCACCGAAGGCAAGCCTGCCGAACTCGCCGGTATTAAGGCAGGCGACATCATCACCTCAATAAATGGTACTCCTATCAAAAATATCTACGATTACACTGAGGCACTATCCACGCTTGAACCTGGTGGAAAAGCTGCGATCACCCTGCTAAGGGAGAACTCTCAGGTTGAACTTACCGTTGAATTTTAACCAAAACTGAATAACCCATGAGAAAGTTTCTTGTTATTTTGCTTGCGTTTTTAATTACTCTCACTGCAGCTGTGTATCAAAGGCTAACAGGGCCCACACACCCATTACGTTTCAGCTACTCTGCCGATAGCGTTACATACAAAGCCAAACTGCCACGAAGTGGCAATAGCGATGTAGATACCCGAATTGCATTGAAACTCCCTGTTAGTGCACTGGCTACCATCTACTTCAAAAAGTATAAGGTTTCAGAAGACTATACTGCATTAACCTTTTTCCCATCCGACGAGAATAGCCAGGAAACCTTCCTACCTAAAATGCCTGCTGCTGCAAAGCTGGAGTACTACCTTGAAATAACCGATGGAGCTAAAACAACCACGTACTTTAAAGAAAATCCAATTGTTATCCGATACAAAGACCCTGTTCCGGTATGGGTGCTTATACCGCATATAATAACCATGTTTTTAGCCATGTTGTTTTCAAACCTTTCGGGTTTGCAGGCCATTTTCAGGATTCCGGCATACAAACGAAATGCTGCTATTACCCTTGCCTTACTCTTTTTAGGAGGGCTTATACTAGGCCCTATTGTACAGAAGTATGCTTTTGGAGCGTTCTGGACCGGTTTCCCTTTTGGTTACGACCTCACCGACAACAAAACGCTTATTGCATTTGTTACATGGCTGACAGCCTTCATTGTAAACCGGAAACAGGATCGGCCTTCTATGGTCATCTTTGCATCGTTCATTACCATCGCTGTCTTCTCAGTACCTCATAGTCTGTTTGGTTCAGAACTTGACTATGAAACCGGAAAAGTGGTAACCGGATTCATTCAAACTATACTCCCCTGATTTTATTTAAAACAAAAAATAAAAGGCCGTTGTACAAACCAACGGCCTTTTTCTGAACATGCATCGATAAAGCCTAGTTTTGATTGTGAACACATGGCTTTTCGTGAGGTTCCTTGTGCTTTTCACCCTCGCAGCAACCCGCCTTTTTTGAACTGACGGCAGGGGTACTATCCTTGGATAAATCGCAGCATGCCTTGGCGTCAGAATTAAGATCGCCACAGCATTCCTGGGCAGCCTTGCTGCTATCGCTAGCTTTTGAATCACAAGCGTTTAAACTTACACTTGCTGCTATAAATACTACAACAGCCAAAAGAACCAACTTCCTCATTGTTTAAACTGTTTTTGGTTTGAAATCTGTAAAAAAAGTATTTTTACATCAATACTCCAAATGACCAGAACTGTTATAAATCAAAACTATAATTAAATCCAATTCCAAACCAACGACCGGGTTGCCGCACGTTAGCAATGTCAACATAGAAGTGGTTGAAAAGATTACGGGAATCTGCATAGATATTGAGTTTCGGAGTACTGTAACCAACCCTCGCATCAACTATCCAGGTTGAGGGGTATTTTGTAGGAACCGATGTGCCTGCATCAATATACCTCAAATACTCTCCATTTCTATCCTGATAACGAATTGTCCAATTAAAGTATAATCCTCTGTAAATACTATGATACGCATTGAACGAAAGGTTATGGACAAGATAATCGAGCACATAGTATGAATCCAGTTCGGCTTTACCCTTTTCTGAATAGGCATAAGTATAGCTCAGGCTAAGCTTATCGGTGAATATTCCATACTCTTTAACATTAGCCGTAACATTTACACTCCCTCCCCAAGTATTTAGTTTTGTATAGTTTACTGTAGTCCATACCGTTTCGCTTGCTGATTTAACCCAATCAATAATATCGTTGCCCTGCCTGTAGAAACCTGCAAATTCAGCAATCCATCTATTAAAGTGAAGCTTGACACCCGTTTCGTAGGTTGTGGCAAATTCTGCTTTTAAATTGGGATTGCCCAAATTAGTTGGCCCCTGATAGTATAAATCGGTAAATGTTGGTAATCGGAATGAATGGTTAACCGAGGCGAAGGGACGTACTTTTCTGGATAATCCGTAGGAAAAGTCTGCACCCCAAGTCCAAATGTCGCCGTACTTGTTGGAATGATTAAATTGACCTCCAACAGAAAAAGCAAGGTCACCTAAAAAGAATGATTGTGTTGCAAACGCTATTAAATGGTTACGGGAATCTCCCTTTTTATAGTAAATATTTTCACCCCAAACTTTTACAGAGTCCTTTAATGCGGTACCCAGCTTATTGCTTAAAATTTCTTCGCGTCGAATTTCAAGTCCTACATCTGCTTTACCCCATGAGAAAAACCTGCTTCCTGAGATTTTCACTCCGAAAACATCTGTTGTATGGTAGTTATGGCTTGTATACCATAGGGGTGGATTGGTTCGGAATAATTCAAACTTATCAGAATGCTTGCGGTAGTAGCCATTAGCTCTTAGGACAGAATATCCCCAAGTATGCTCATACCCTACTGCTCCAAGCATTGCTTTGGTCACTTCATACTGATTAGGATATTTAGGGGTATAAAAGCTATTTGCGCCAAAAGCTTTATCCTGATAACCGGCAAAAACGAAAACTTCCCCTCCGGCAAGCTTACCGGCAGTATGCAAAAAGACATTTAAGTTTCTAAAATCAGTGTTTTCAATATAACCATCACTCCTGTCGTACGAGGCTGCAGCAAAGGCTTTAAGTTTCTCATTTTTAGACAGATTCTGTGCTACAGAAAGTTTTAGCAATCCATGTTCACCGCTAAAAACTGAGAACTTACCACGATTTGTTGAATCGGGCTTGGTAATAATATTGATAGCCCCAGCAAAGGCTCCGGCACCATACTCTCTTGCACCAGGACCTTGAAGGATTTCAATGCGCTCAATGGCATCAATATTTATTGGTACATTAAGGTTATGGTGACCGGTCTGCGGATCGGTTATATTTACTCCATTTAGTAAAACCATAACCTGGTCAAACGAGCCTCCCCGAAAATTTATATCGGCCTGCACACCATGTGCCCCCCTTTGCCTGATATCAATTGAGGCCACCTGCTCCAGCAAATCGCCAAGCGCGATGGCCCCATGTTGCCCCAGCTCATCACGGGATACAACTCTTACTACCCTCGTAAGCTCCGAATAGGTACTCGCCTTTTTACGGGCATTTACAACAACCTCTTCGATATCAACATTTTTAGTTACCGCAACGCTATCGGGTTGGGCAAAGGTTGCCATGGGCATGGCCAGCAAGCAGTACGATAAGGGTAGAACCCCTATGTTTACCACCCTTTTAAAGCTTTCAAAAACCGCATAGCCTTGGTGCGACCACTTGGTAAAACGTTTTACCGAGTTACTGAAAAAACTTTTTTTTCTCATGATTGATAAGATTAATGGTTAAACAAAAACACTGAGCCCCTACAGACTCAGATTATCGCACAAAGTTAACCAATTAAAAAGCCCACGGGAGGTGGGCTATGATGTTTAAGAGCAAACTTTGCTGCATAGCAGGAAAAAATTTTGCTGGCAGTTCATTCCATTTCATTCTGTTACCGTTATCCCCAAACCAACAGGTGTTCTTGAATTTAAAAGGTTCAACCTGTCAACTTGTAGTACTATATTTTCCTTAGCCTCCTTTCCCAGTTCCAGGCTGTTAGTAATGACTCCTCCAGAGTGCTCTCGGTGCTCCATCCCAATTCTTTCTCTGCTAAAGTGGTATCGGCCCAAACCTTTTCGATATCGCCAGCCCTGCGACCAACAATTTCGTAGTTAATCTTAACGCCCGTAACGCGTTCAAATGTCTTTACGATTTCTAAAACGGTTATACCCCGCCCTGCACCTACATTAAAAACTTCGTAATTGCCTTTGCATTTACCGTCAATCATTCGCTTCAACGCCAGCACATGGGCACGGGCTAAATCAACCACATGAAAGTAATCACGAATTGCCGTACCATCAGGTGAATCATAATCGCCTCCAAAAATCTGAAGTTTCTCACGAATTCCGGCAGCGGTTTGGGTTATAAAGGGAACAAGGTTGTCGGGTTTACCCAAGGGAAGCTCTCCGATCAGCGCCGAGGGGTGAGCTCCAATGGGGTTGAAATACCTAAGCGATATGGCATATATTCCTTTCTCGGAATTCACTGTATCCTGTATAATATCTTCACCTACCCGTTTAGTATTACCATAGGGCGACATGGCAGGTTTTCGGGGGGTACTTTCGGTAACCGGGAGCACATCGGGCTGGCCATAAACGGTGCAGGAACTGGAGAAAACCATGTATTTTCCGCCAAACTCCTTCAGCATCTGCATCATATTAATGGTGGAAAGCAGGTTGTTCCTATAATAATCCAAAGGTTTATCAACACTTTCGCCAACAGCCTTTAGCGCAGCAAAGTGGATAACGCCCAAAATGTTGCCTTCAGCGGAAAATAACCTTTCCATGGCGGTTGCATCGGAACAATCGGCCTCATAAAGCTTTGGCCTAACCCCGGTGATTGCCTCAATCCCATCTATGGAATTGGGGCTAGAGTTCGAAAAGTTATCAACGATAACCACTTCAAAACCCGAGTTTATAAGCTCAACAACGGTATGTGAGCCAATATACCCAGCACCGCCCGTAACTAAAATTTTATGCATGACCTGAAAATTTGCCCAAAAGTAATAATTTTGTACTAAGAAAATGAAAGTTAAACTAACGAATCCTCTACAGTATGAACAACGAGCTAACCCCTAAGCAGCAAGTCACGGACGAAATCGATCTCCTGGAACTATTCAATAGAATGGGGCGGAGCATAAGGAAAGGTTTTGCATGGGCTTACCAACAAATCCTGAACTTCCTGATGCTTCTGCTCCGAAAATCACTTTGGATTATCGGTTTTACCCTTATAGGTTTGGTTGTTGCCTACATTATTTACCAAAACACACGTAGGTATTACTTATCGGAGATGACCGCCATCTCTAACTCGATAAATAACACCTACGTGGTTGGCTCCATTAACCTGCTTAACGACCTTTTTAGAGAACAAAATTTTGCCATTGCTGCAAATTACCTAAACATTGATGTTACCAAAGCGCAACAGATAAAGTCCATAAAAGCCTTTTTCACCATTGACATCAATAAGGACAGAATTCCTGACTATGTTGATTATAAAGAAACCTATAATCCTAAAGATACGCTGGTTAAGAGGTTAGACAACTACTTTGTAACCCGCATTGAGGTGTACGACGAAACCGTTTTCCCGGAGGCAAGGGAAGGTCTTAAGAGTTATATCTACAAAAATAAGTTTATTATTGATAACAACAATGAGCGTATCAGGCAAAACAATATGCTTATTGCCACCCTGGAAGCCGAAATCAGAAGGCTCGACAGCTTACAAAAAGTTGAATACTTTGAACTACCTCAAATGCAGAGGGCTGCAACCAACCAAATGGTAGTTCTGAACGAGAAGGATCGCAAGCTTTACCATGAGCAAAAGCTAGCTCTGGAGCGCG
>CALBBQ010000033.1 GCA_937926785.1 uncultured Bacteroidales bacterium
GGTTAAAAAAAAGCGATGCCCTTCGGTTAGGGAATACCAGGGTTAACTCCGATATCGCATCGCCATGGTTGGCGTAAAGATGTTTTGCAACAATCTGAAGGAATGGTTCCATTAAACTAACTTTTTTATTGACGATAGAAAAAGATGGCCTGTTGCTGTTTATCTGCCCCAAATTCGGTGAAAAAGTTTTCGCTCATCAGCTCCTCTCGGGTATCGGGATCGAGGTACATAACTGTAACCTTCACCTTGCCGGTTGACTCTACCCTAAACTTGGCGTAGTTGTAAACAAACCCCTTCCCCTTGGGGTTGGCAATCAGCTTATTTTCAGAGAAAACCACAAAAGCATTTTCGTTCCCACGCACTGCTTTGGGTGCAAAATACTCGTAGGTATCAATGGTCATACCGCCTATGGCATCGGGCGACTTATCCTGCACTTCGTTATCGGCTACCAGCGTGCACTTGCCGTAATGGATAACAACCCTTACGCTGTAACCTGAGTTCAGAGCAGCCATCAGCTCATCAAAATTTTTGAGCAACTTGGGTTGTGCAACCGCAGCTAAAACAGTTGCTAAAGTGAGTGCGATAATGATGCTTAGTCGTTTCATATTTGTTGGTTTAATTCTATTTACTCTTCAAAACCCAACCCTGTCTGTTCAACTGACAATTTAATGTTTTACCCAAATTTATAGCTGAATGATGGAAAAGCACTTTCCTTTCCAGGTATTCAACCATTATCTTTTTGTTTTTAACTTTTACGGTCAAGCTTTTTAACCTTTCTCCTATAACCTTTAACCTTTATACCTTTTCCCCTGCCACGAATCCCTTTCTTCCAGCAGCTTCTCGAACTTTACCATAAGCTGGTCGGTTCGCAGGTTTCCCCAGGGTGGAACTGCCAGGTATCGAGGAGGTGCCTCACCGGTAAAACGCTCTATTACAATATTAGGATTTAATCGTTCAATAAAATCGGCCAGAAAGCTAAAATACTCCTCCATGCCAAAGAGGTTGAACATTTCTGGCTTTTCAATATACTGCTGCTCCATAGCCGTTCCCTTAATGATCTGGAGCTGATGAAATTTAATGGTATGTATTGGCATGACAGAAAGAAGCTGAGCCTCGGCAAGCATTTGCTCAGGAGTTTCGCCCGGTAGTCCAAAGATGATATGCGCTCCAACTCGTATTCCACGTTTATTTGTTTGTTCAATCGCCCAAACCGATTGCTCAAAGGTATGGCCGCGATTTATCCGCTCAAGGGTTTGGTTATAGCAGCTTTCAACGCCGTACTCCAAAGTGATGTAATACTTCTGGTTAAGTTCCTGAAAGTAGTCAAGCTTTTGCTCATCCACGCAATCGGGGCGCGTACCAATAACCAGGCCAATAACCTTGGGATGCGATAATGCTTCGTTATAGAGTGATTTCAATTTACTAAGAGGTGCATAGGTATTTGAGTATGCCTGAAAGTAAGCCAGGTAACGATCGGCGCGCCTGTATCGCACAGCATGAAACTCTATTCCCTCCTCTATTTGCTGTGTAATAGATTTTCTGGGGTTGCAGTAGCTGGGGTTAAAGGCATCGTTGTTGCAGTAGGTACAGCCACCAACGCCCACCGTTCCATCGCGGTTAGGACAAGTAAAACCAGCATCGATGGTGAGCTTCTGAACCCTACCGCCAAACTCCCTTTTAAAATAATTTGAGTAGCTGTTAAATCGGCGCGTATCGCCCCACGGGTAAACTCTTTCCATAATTGCACATAAGGTTGCTTAAGATAGGAAAACCTTCACAAACAAGAAAAGGCCGGCAATGCCGGCCAGCCATTTCGGAAGTGAGTGCCCTATATTTTTGCAAGTTCACTGTCAAGTAGAGGGCGAATTTCTTGCGATGAGGGACGGGGAGCACTCGGGCTTATAATTTTTCCATTGGCATCAATCAGGATAAAAGTGGGAATACCCTTAATCTGGTAGCTACGAGCAGCATCGGAGTTCCATGCGCCCTCGGCATGCAGCTGCACACCACCCATCTTCTTCTCGGTAACCATCTTTCGCCAGGCATCCATATCATCGTCGAGCGAAATTTTTACGAAGACAACTTTCTTCCCGTGATAGTCTTTTTCCAATTTTTCCAGATGGGGCAGTTCACCGCGACAAGGTCCGCACCAGGTAGCCCAAAAATCGATATAAACCAGTTTCCCCCTAAAATCAGAAAGAGAATACTGTTTGCCCTTTATATCGTTGTAAGTGAATCCAGGAGCCGCGTTACCAGGTGCAAGCTTCATTTTTTGGGCAAATAGGCTTTTTACCTCATTACTGTAAACCGGTGTGCTACATTCAGCAGTATATTTGGTACAAACATCGGTTAGCTTCCAGAACTCGCCAAACTGAATCTCTTCCAATAGAAGCTTTTTCTTAACAAAGTCGCGAATTCTAGGGTTTGTAAAAATACTGTCAATCATGCTAAAAACCAAGGGTAATCGTTCTTCGGCAGGTTTTTTGGATATCTCACTAAAATCATTCATTTTTTCAATTCTCAGCTGGGCATAGGTTTCCACTAAAGCCGAATAGTCGTCGTAGGTCAAATGCTCACCCTTGTTCATATCCACCCTATCGAGGAAAGAATAGTCGGCGCTGTCGCGGTTATACTGTTTACCCGAAAGGTACGATGAGTACTGAGGGTACTGGCTACGCAGGTTGAGCAGGAAGTAGCGGATGCGGTTAGCTTCCATCTCGGCAAAGGTTTTGCTTTTAGCCTTAGCAGAATCGGCCTTTGCTAAAAGTTCCTTGCTTATGGAATCGATCTTGAGGCTAAATTCTCTGGCATCTAACGAAAACAAGTCGCGCCAACCACGCCAGATATTCTGGAAAGCTTCGCTCCTCGATTTGATGTTCTGGTTAAGTTCGCTGTTGCTGCCGGTAAAAGTTGTGCTCAATGCCGGTTTTTTGGCATCTACCTCAACGAAGCTGCTATCGCCGGGCTGCAGGTACACAATTGTTTGGGTCCGTCCATAACGAGCTTTGAGCATGGCAGGGCTCTTAAGCATGATTTTGTAGCTGAACGTGCCATCATCGGCAAGCGTAATGGTATCGACAGCATCGAGGCTTTCGATTACCAGAGCATTGTCGGTTAGGTTCAGGTATCGACCAGCAAGCACGGCTTGCTTTGGCTCCTTTGAGCCACAGGCAACCATAGCAGGTATGGTTAGAAGGATTAAATACTTGCGCATTATAACTTGATTTGGGTTGGGTTTTATTTTTTTTGTAAAAGTATCAATTTATGTTGAAGTATTAGACAGCGACCGTATCGACCCGGTTTAATTCCGGATACCACAGATAACCGCGAACATTTGTGTAGCCCATTTTTTTTATCAGCTTAACATACTCCGTCACTTGCGAGCGGTGCTTTTCCAACGGCATGCCGAATTTAAAATCAATTATCAGCACCTCATCATCGCCCAAAAGTACCCGGTCGGGCCGATTGGTTTTTCCCCCCACATCAATTACTGCCACTTCGGTTTTTACATTCCAGTTGCCCGAGAACCATGTACTAAAGGGCTCTGCACTAAGCATTGACTCAATCTTTTGAGTAATTGTGTTACTTTCGTTCAATGCAACATAACCATTCTGAACAGCCCAATCAATTGCCAAAGGGATATCGCTAACAGTGAAAACTTTTGACAGAATGGCATGCATGGCAATTCCATGCTGCAACCCATCTTTTGTTTTAGCCCCAGCCCTTTGGTAATTAAACTGGTGTGCTATGATATTTTTCTTTTCATGTATAGGGTAGCCGGTAATTGACCTTTGTTCGGTTTTGTTCAACGCTTTCTTTTCTTCCTTGCTCTGTTTTTTCCCATATGAATAGGTTACTGTATTCTTCGAGCAAGTTCTGAAAAAATCACCATTGAAATTCGGAAGGAAACCAGCAAACTGGTTTTGCGAAACTACCTTTTCGAGTTCGTTCTCAGAAGAACCTACTTTTTTAGCAAGCTCCTTATCCAGCACAATTAAGTACAGCTCACGCTCAGCCCTCGTAAACGCCACATATTGCAGGTTTATATCATCAATTTTTTTATATAACTGCTCCTTTAGATAGTCTTCCCGAAAAAAGGTATTTACCAGATCCTTTGTAGGCTTCACCGGATAAAGCGGATAGTTCCACAGTACCTCATTTGGTTTCTCATCGTAAAGGGTTTGTGGAAGTTTAAACCACTTAATGCCATCATTAGGATTTCGTTGATTAAGCAGATCGGCATCAGGGAAAATAACAACAGGGAACTCAAGCCCCTTGGATTTGTGAATGGAAAGAATATTTATGGCATTCTCCACCTTGGCCATGAAAAGCTTTTGACTCCAACCCTGTTCGTCGTACCATTCCAAAAACCTACTAAGCGAGGAAGTTCCACGATACGAAAACCGAATTGCCTCTTCGTGCAGCATGGCAAGGTAGGGCAAATGCTGCTCATGCTTGTTCAACCCAAAATGCTCAATGACCAACTCAACCATGCCACCCAACGGGTAATACCTGATAGATTTGAGCCATTCAAAATCATTAGTGTAATCAGCTTCAAATATGTCGGCCCATTGAATCTCCGAACCCTGAAGGGTTGCAAATTCTTTTTGAAGCAGTGCCTTGGCCATCGAATCGTTAGGGTTCAGTGCTATTCTCAATGCCGACATACACAACCTCACTGCAGCCGATGAGTTTAAGGTCAAGGCCTCCTGCGATACGATGTTGATGTAATCTGCAAGTGCACTCTCGGTATGCTTTATGCTAAGCAGCATCTCGGCTATTTCAGCGCCTTGCCTATTCTTCCTCACCAGGAATGCAATATCGCCCGGCTTGTAGCCTCTATTCTTTAAATCGATCAGAATATTTTTGATATGATCACGTAATGCATCATTCTGATCATTAGCTCTTGGCGGTAAAAACGAAACCTCAACATAGCCATCTATTTTGGATTCTTGACACTCCTGTTTTATATCGGAATAAAGATTTTCAATATCAAACGATGAGCTTATTGCTGACATACCGGACTCAGCTTTGCCCTTTAACCAGTCAACTGCATTTCTAAAAAAGTGATTATTAAACTCCACCACCATTTTGGCACTTCGCCTGTTAACCGAGAGCCTCTTTACCTCGGTTTTGAACTGCGGGTGGTTCTCGATATTGGCCATAATACGCCAGTCGCTATTTCGCCATCGGTAGATTGATTGCTTTACATCACCCACCACCATGCTAAACCCGCCGCTGCCCAGGCTATCGGAAATTAAAGGTTCAAAGTTTCGCCACTGGAGCTGTGATGTGTCCTGAAACTCATCGAGCATGTAGCTCGAGTAGCGGGTGCCAATCTTCTCATAGATGAAAGGTGTATCGGTTTGGCTTACAAACTCCTTGAGCAGAGTGCCGCTATCCGAAAGGAGCATCACCCCTTCGTCTTTCAGCTTTTCCCTCAAAGTGGAGTGCAAATCGTTTATGATGTAAAGTGTGGGTAAGTTTTTGTTTATTGCAATGGCGGTATTGTAAAGCAAAAGGTTCTGGTTGATGCAGTTATACAGCACTTTATAAACCGGCATTAGCGTGCCTTCTACAAATTTAACCAAATCGTTTTGCTTTGCGGTATCTTTAGTTAACCAAGTGTTGATAACGTTAAGCGCGTTTCCGGCATATTCACTCATTTCAATCATTGAGCCACGCTTTAACTCGCTAACTTTCAGAATAAAGGGAAATATTCCATTATTTTGTCGAAAAAAGTTTTTGTAGGTATCCTTTTCACTACTATTGTAGTAGCCCCTTTGCTCAGCAAGTCGCAATATTTCGGCTGCTTTTTGGGTGACTTGCTCATGAAACACCGTGATTATTCTTTGTACCTCTGCCCTAAGCCTGTCCAGGTTAGCTTTATCGTGCATAAAATGGCGTTCATCCTCGCTGAGCATCTTGTAGTCTTCAAGGAAAAGCATGCTCCCTAAATTCAGCAAATCTTCCTGGATTCTGGGCGATTCGTTTTCGTTGAGCTTTTCCTCCAACGTTCGCTTCACATGCTCCAGCAGTTCAGGATAACTGGTCAAATTATCAAGCAGCATGTCGGCTGCTCTCTGGATGTAGGGCTTTTCGTCAATAACCAAATTGTTGTTCCCATGCTGCCCCATTTCCCACAACAGGTTCTGAACAATGCGCTGAACAAAACTGTCGATGGTGCTGATGCTGAACATCGAGTAGTCGTGCAAAATGTAAGATAGTGCAGTGGTTGCTTGTTTTCTGATGTACTCCTTGTCTTTCTGAGTCTCAGTAGCAAGTGTATTTAGCAAAGCGTTTTCGCTACCCGCCTTCATTTCAAAAAGATTCTGTACTATACGTCTCTTCATCTCGGCTGTGGCCTTGTTGGTAAAGGTAACCGCCAGGATTTCGCGATATGCCTGTGGTTTCTCAACAAGCATTTTAATATACTCAGCCACAAGACGATAGGTTTTACCCGATCCGGCCGATGCTTTATAAACAGTGAGTTTACTCATGTATTAATGGTATAAGTAGTATGTCCATGCAAATAATCATTTTCTTTTGCAAGTTCAACATAACAAAGATAAGAAAACAAGGTAAATAATTTTGAATTTTAGATTGGCTAAACAGTAAAACCAATGGAGTTTTATTCCACCAGAAAAAAAAGCCGTCGGTCACACCGACGGCTTTAGCTTAAAAGCGGCTAACGCTTACCGAAAAACCAGCATATCGTCGCCAAAGTAGTCAACGGTAATGGTTTGCTCCTTGTTAATGGTTCCGGCCAGTAACTGTTTCGATAGCTCGTTCAGGATCTTCTTCTGCATCACCCGTTTAATTGGTCGGGCACCGTAAACCGGATCAAAACCAATATCGGTTATCCAATCCACAGCGCTATCGGTTATTTCAATGGCAACCCCATTCTGGGCGAGCATCTGCTTGATACGGTCGAACTGCAGCATAACAATCTGCCTGATCTGCTGGCGGTTCAGCGGGGTGAACATAATGATTTCGTCCACACGGTTCAGGAACTCAGGCCTGATGCTTTGCTTGAGCAACTCGAACACCTGCTGGCGGGTACGATCAAAGATCTGCTCGGCATTACTGCCGCTGAGCTGAGCATAGCTCTCCTGAATAATATGCGAACCAATGTTTGAGGTCATGATGATGATGGTATTCCTGAAATCCACGGTACGACCCTTATTATCGGTAAGCCTTCCATCGTCGAGCACCTGTAGCAGGATGTTGAACACATCGGGGTGTGCCTTCTCGATTTCATCGAGGAGAACTACCGAGTAGGGTTTGTGCCTTACGGCCTCGGTGAGCTGACCACCCTCATCGTAACCCACATACCCCGGAGGTGCACCCACCAATCGCGACACGGAGTGGCGCTCCTGATACTCGCTCATATCAATGCGGGTCATCAGGTTCTCGTCGTTGAACAGGAACTCGGCTAACGCCTTGGCTAGCTCGGTTTTACCAACGCCTGTAGTACCCAGGAAGATGAACGAACCAATTGGACGCTTGGCATCCTGCAGCCCGGCACGGCTGCGGCGGACAGCATCGGAAACCGCTGCAATAGCCTCATCCTGGCCTACAACTCGCTTATGTAATTCTTCCTCAAGGTGTAGTAACTTTTCCTTTTCACTTTGCAGCATGCGGCTAACCGGAATACCGGTCCAACGCGATACCACCTCGGCTATATCTTCAGCATCAACCTCTTCCTTAATAAGGGCGAAGTCGGCCTGAACCGTTTTTAGCTCATCCTTAAGCTGTTCTATCTCTGCCTCGGCTTGTTTAATACGTCCGTAGCGAATCTCGGCAACCTTGCCGTAGTCGCCCCGGCGTTCGGCATCCTCGGCCTCAAACTTCATGTTCTCAATGCTCTGTTTGAGCTGCTGAATGCGATCAATTACGTTCTTTTCGCTCTGCCACTTGGCCCTTAGTCGGGTTCTTTCCTCATTCAGCTCGGCAAGCATACGCGACAGCTCCTCGAGCTTAGGCTTATCGCCCTCGCGTTTAATCGCCTCGCGCTCAATCTCCAGCTGCTTGATTCGGCGTTCGAGCTCGTCGATCTCCTCCGGTACCGAATTCATTTCCAACCGCAGCTTCGATGCGGCTTCGTCAATCAGGTCGATAGCCTTATCGGGCAGGAACCGGTTGGTAATGTAACGGTGCGAGAGCTCCACGGCGGCAATAATGGCTTCATCCTTAATACGCACCTTATGGTGGTTTTCGTATCGTTCCTTAAGCCCACGAAGGATTGAGATGGCATCCATGGGCAGGGGCTCGTCCACCACCACGCTCTGGAAGCGACGTTCCAACGCTTTGTCCTTCTCAAAATACTTTTGGTACTCGTTAAAGGTGGTAGCGCCAATGGCGCGCAACTCGCCACGTGCCAGAGCGGGTTTAAGGATGTTTGCAGCATCCATGGCACCCTCGCTCTTACCTGCTCCAACAAGGGTATGAATCTCATCAATGAAGAGAATCACCTCTCCTTCGGAGGCAATTACCTCCTTTACCACCGATTTCAGTCGCTCCTCGAACTCACCCTTGTACTTGGCGCCTGCTATAAGAGCTCCCATGTCGAGCGAGAAGATCTGTTTCGATTTCAGGTTTTCGGGCACATCGCCGTTAACTATACGATGGGCAATACCCTCGGCAATAGCCGTTTTACCCACCCCCGGTTCACCAATCAGAATGGGGTTGTTCTTTGTACGTCGCGAAAGGATTTGCAGCACACGGCGTATCTCCTCATCGCGACCAATTACCGGATCGAGCTTGCCGCTTCGTGCCATCTCATTCAGGTTGATGGCAAAGCGGTTCAACGCATTATAGGTATCCTCGGCGGTTTGCGAGTCAACCTTTGCCCCCTTCCGCAACTCGGTTATGGCTTGCTTCAACTCTTTCTCGGTGATCCCGGCATCCTTCATCATCTGGCCTACCTGCTCGCCTGCGGCAATAAGGCCCAATAGGATGTGCTCAACCGAAACGAACTGGTCGCCCATGGCCTTACTATACTCTAAAGCCTTTTGAAGCACTCGGTTGGCCGAACTGCTCAGGTACTGCTCACCACCCGACACCTTAGGCAACGAATCGAGCATCCGGCCTAACACTGCGTCAAAAGTACCCGGGTTAACACCCAGCTTACGCAGCAGAAAACCGGTAATGCTCTCCCCCTCGTCCAGAATGGCCCTGAGCAGATGTGCTGGCTCCACAGCCTGATGGCTGTATCCCTGTGCTATCTCAGCGGCCTTTTGAATAACCTCCTGCGATTTTATTGTGAAATTGTTCAGATTCATATCAAATCTCCTTTCATTTTAACATAACTAATGCATCAAAAGCTTTGCCGATTAAATAATACAAGACAATATGACTGAATGAATGCAAAATACACATGTCATAATGACATACAAAGACGGGAACTTTACAATCTTAAAGCGATCCGAAACGCCGCTATGTTCAGAAAACCGAATAAAAAACAGTTCGTTTTGCCCTGATCTTCGAAAATTTCAATGGCAACATCCGCAAGCGTTGCGGTTTCCTTTGTTTTCCTGCTCCTGAATGGGTGGGCATTTCACACTACCATACGAGCAAAATACACAGCAATCGCCATTCTTAGGCTTAAGCATTTTGCCACATTTTGTGCATTCATAAAAGTACTGGCAGGTGTCAGTTGGCATGGTTTCTTCCTTGCTATACCCGCAATACGGGCAGGTTATTACTGATTGCAGGAGAATCATGAATGCTATTTTATTGTAAAAATACGAAAATTGTAATTATAGAGTAAGTGGGGTAAACAATTATGTACGCATAAAGGTTATTTTTGTAATTTAAAACTAGAATAATTATGATTTATACTTTAAAAAGGCTGGTTGTTATCACCCTAGCCATTGCAATCCTTCCGGTTTTATCGTTGGGTCAGCAAGAGGTAACCCTTAAAATTCTGCAAACCAGCGATGTACACGGAGCAATTTTCCCTTACGATTTCATAAGGAATACGCCTACCGATGGCAGCCTGGCAAGGGTTTTCACCTATGTGAAGGAACAACGCAGTAATCCCAACCAACAGGTAATTCTGCTGGATAACGGCGATATCCTTCAGGGGCAGCCCACCGTGTACTACTCCAACTTTATCGATAGCGCAAACCCTAACATCATTTCCCAGGTGCTCAACTTCATGGCCTACGATGCCGCCACGGTTGGTAACCACGATATCGAAACCGGTCCTTCGGTTTACCGCAGGGTGGAACGTGAGCTGAACTTTCCATGGTTGGCAGCCAACGCGGTGAGCACCACAACAGGCAAACCGGCCTTTAAACCCTATACGGTTATCGAACGTAATGGTATTCGTATTGCCGTTCTGGGTCTTATCACCCCGGGCATTCCAAAATGGTTGCCCAAAATTCTTTGGCCCGACATGCAGTTCAACGATATGGTTGAAACAGCCCGCTACTGGGTAAAATATATCCAAAAGAAGGAGAAACCCCACGTAATTATTGGTTTATTCCATTCCGGCCACGATACATCCTACGGTGGAGCCGATGCCAGCGAGAGCCACAACGAGAACGCCTCGCAGCTGGTTGCCCGGCAGATACCGGGGTTCGACCTTGTGCTGATTGGCCACGACCACGACCGTGTGGCACGTAAGGTTGCCAATATAAAAGGGGATTCCGTGCTGATTCTCGACCCCGGCGCATCGGCCAGGCTGCTATCCGAAGCCACCATCACCCTTAACCTGAACAAACGCGGTAAGGTGATTTCAAAAACGGTTTCTGGCAAGCTGGTTGAGATGAAAGATTACCAGCCCGATACCGAATTCATGAACCGTTTTAACGATTTCTACAAACAGGTGAGCAATTTTGTGAGTAAACCCATTGGGCGCTTTACCAAACCCATTTCCAGCGCTAACGCCTACTTTGGCCCAACCGAGTTCATGGATTTTATCCACGAAATGCAGCTCAAAATTTCGGGTGCCGATATCTCTTTTGCTGCGCCCCTTTCGTTCGTATCATCAATCGATTCCGGTGTAATCACCGTTAGCGACATGTTTAAGCTTTACCGATTTGAAAACTTCCTGTACACCATGGAACTAACGGGTAAGGAGATTGATGGTTTCCTGGAACACTCGGCATCGCTATGGTTTAACACCATGACCGGGCCAGGCGATAACCTAATCCGTTTCAAGGACGACAATGGCCGCAAGCGGCTACAGGCGAACTACTACAACTTCGATTCTGCAGCCGGCATCTACTACACCATCGACGTATCCATGCCTGCGGGCAACCGCGTTACCATTACCCGTATGGCCGATGGAACGCCGTTCGACAGCACCAAAACCTACAGGGTGGCCATTAACTCTTACCGGGGGAATGGCGGTGGCGGACACCTGACCGAGGGGGCTGGAATTGAGCATGGACAACTGCCCAACCGAATTATCAGCTCAACCGATAAGGACCTGCGGCTATACATCATGAAACACATAGAACAACAGGGGACGCTTGACCCACAGAACCATTTCTACTGGAAGATAGTTCCCGAACAGTGGGTAAACAGCGCCATTGAGCGCGATAGAAAAATTCTATTCTCCAACAGGCCAAACGACTAAAACGATGAACTTTTACGATACCGTTAAACAGTTCGATAACGGACGGATGCTCCCGCTGGTTGAGGAGTTCTATACCCTGCAGGGTGAGGGATTTCAAACCGGCAGGGCTGCCTACTTTATCAGAATAGGGGGTTGTGATGTGGGTTGCTCCTGGTGCGATTCCAAGCTGTCGTGGAACCCTGAAGTGTTTCCACCGGTAAGCGTTGACGAGATTGTTGTGCGTGCCGCAGGTTTCCCGGCAAAAGCCGTAGTGGTTACCGGTGGCGAACCGAGCCTTTACCCCCTCGACTACCTGTGCACCGAGCTGAAAAAACGTGGCATTCAAACCTTTATCGAAACATCGGGTGCATACCCGATAACCGGACAGTGGGACTGGATTTGCCTATCGCCCAAACGGCAGCAGCCACCCGCCGAGGGCATACACATGATGGCCGATGAGCTAAAGGTTATTATTGCTACTCCCGATGATTTTGCCTGGGCCGAGGAAAACGCAGCCAGGGTGAAGGTTACCTGCCAGCTGTTCCTACAACCCGAGTGGAGCGTTTACAACACCATCATTCCTGAAATTGTGGAATACATCATGAATAACCCAAAGTGGAGGGTTTCGCTACAGGCGCATAAGTTTATGAGAATACCTTGATAATTCAACCTAGATTTAAGATTTAAGATTCAAGATTCAAGATTCAAGATTCCATAACTTGTCCGGCTTTGACGGATTCAAAATTCAAGATTCCAAAACTTGTCTGGGTTTGACGGATTTAAGATTCCAGAAACTTGTCATGCTATGCCTGACCAAAGGAACTGTGCGGTTCGGAAGGGATAAAATCAAATGACATTTTACCATGTTGCACTGAGATTTAGTGCGCTTAATTAGCAGACGACTCTGGCAAGTGGCAAAGTATAGGTAGCCTATTATGACAGCATTAAATTGCTCAGCGAATCCAGATGAGTGGTTGCATGAATACACGGAATAAAATCCCAGGGCACATTGCAGCTACTTGGCAAAATTTTCTGGTTACATTGCAAAAAAACAGATAGAGTTAAGTTTCGCTCGAAATATGATATAACCATAGATAGGGCTACATTCGAAACTTTATACCATAATACCTTATACATCAAACATTGAGTATAGTGATTTGCAAAAACATTTACAAAAATTCGAAAGATCATTTGAAGATTTGTAAAGAATTTGTACTTTAGACTTAGAAATATTATACACCTCGTTTATGGGAAAAAGTGCACAATATATTCCGTTTTGGGGGTATATGCATACCTTTTTAGTATGTAAGGTGTATATATAAACGAGTTATATGTAATTGGCGTGCAAATTTAAAAAAATAGGAGAACAAAGAAATGGCAAGAAAAGTATTTTATAGTTTTTATTACAAAGAAGATAACTGGAGAGCGTCTCAAGTTAGAAATATGGGAATTATTGAAGGCAACCAACCTGTTTCAGATAATGATTGGGAACAGATTAAAAAAGTCGGAGATGAAGCCATTAAAAGATGGATTAATGAACAACTTAATGGTAGGTCATGTACTATAGTTTTAATTGGGACAAATACAGCAGGAAGAAAATGGATAAAATATGAAATTGAAAAATCTTGGAATGACAGGAAAGGATTATTGGGTATTTACATTCATAATTTAAAAGATAAAAATGGTAACAAAAGTTACAAAGGAAATAATCCATTTGATGATTTTCAGCTTAACGGTAAACCATTGTCACAAATATTTAAAGCCTATGATCCTCCATATTCAAATA
>CALBBQ010000034.1 GCA_937926785.1 uncultured Bacteroidales bacterium
TATGCCAGAAACAAGAAACAAACTGAATTACAGCCATATTTATCTTTTTTTTCAGGAGAAAGGTTCAAGATTCAAAATTCAAGATTCAAAATTCAAGAACCTGTCCGGCTTTGCCGGATTCAAGAACTTGTCCGGCGAAGACGGAACTTGCCTGGCTTTGCAGGATTAAAGTCACGAACAACGAGCAACGATCAACGAAGAACGAACTTAATTTCATGCTGTATTCACGAAACCAACCAAGTTCTGCATTGGCATTTCCTTTTTTAGAAGGATAACAGAATTTACCAATCCAAATTCACTAAAGAACTTCATGCGATCATTTTTCAGCGAAGAATCATTGAAAGCAGAATTCAAGTTATTTCTTCTGTTAAAACTAAGTATAACACAAAAATGAAGTTTCCTTCATTCATTTTTGAAAAAATCATCTTTTAAATGGCAAACTGAAGGTGTTCCTTTGTAAATAAAATTAAAAACTGAACGATATGCATGGAGTAACTTTGCTTTCAGTAATTCTTGCGGGCCCTGTAAGTATTACAATAATGATTGTAGTAATGCGCCTTTTGTTTAAAAATTCTCTGCTTTTTAAAATTGGCATTGCTACGGGTTTGGCTATTATTCTTATAGCTTTTCTATCAGGAGTTATTGCAAAAATTGGCCCTATACACAACCTTTGGGGATTTCCGCTTCAGGTAGTCATCGGGGTTTCAGCATATGTTTATGTTAACAGGATAATAAAAAAGCCCTTGCTGAACATAGTTAGCGTATTGGATGCATTAAGTGAGGGCGATTTAACAGTAAGGGTAGATAACCGACTTCTTAACCGATTAGATGAAATTGGCATTTTAGCCCAATCGACAGAGAAACTTACCGAAAAGCTCTCTGAGGTTACCATGACCATTGCAACCGCAGCCAATCAACTTTCATCAGCAAGCACACAATTAACGTCCAATTCTGAACAAATTTCGGAGGGCGCTAACATGCAAGCAAGCTCAGTTGAAGAGGTATCGGCATCAATGGAGGAAATTGCTTCAAATATTGAGCAAAATGCTGAGAATTCACAACAGGCTAAAACAATTGCCAAAGAAATGCAGCTTAAAATGGGCAAAGTACATGAAGCCGCTGAAAGAACGGTAAATGCAGCCAGGCTAATTGCCGATAAAATCAGTATTATTTCCGATATAGCTTTTCAGACAAACCTTTTAGCTCTAAATGCTGCTGTTGAGGCAGCACGGGCTGGTGAACATGGGAAGGGGTTTGCTGTTGTTGCAGCTGAAGTACGCAGACTTGCTGAAAATAGTAAGAATGCAGCAAACGAAATAGTTGAG
Organism: uncultured Bacteroidales bacterium; assembly: GCA_937926785.1. GTDB lineage: Bacteria > Bacteroidota > Bacteroidia > Bacteroidales > Tenuifilaceae > Tenuifilum. The sequence goes on from CALBBQ010000034.1 coordinate 1,326, forward strand.
ATTTCTAAAAACAGCCAAAATTCAGCAGAGGTATCTGGAACCCTTATCACTGGATTACTGCCCGAGGTGGTGCGAACAACCCTTTTGGTTGAAGAAATTGCAGCAGCGACTCATGAGCAGCGCAACGGCATAAATCAGATTAATGCCGCCATACAGCAACTAAATAATGTTACCCAACAAAATGCATCATCGAGCGAAGAACTTGCCTCTAGCGCCGAAGAACTTAATGCACAGGCCGAACAACTTGTTGAGGCAATTAGCTACTTCCGATTAAACTTGCCAAATAAAAAACGAAACGGGTATAGGTAGAATTTAAAATTCATCATCTATGACACTATCCAGCTACAGGGTTTTGATTGTTGACGATAACCCTACATTTGTAAAAACATTAAGTTTGCTGGTGCGAACTGCTCTCGGCGATAAACTTAGCCTGCTCGATTCTGCATCAACTGGAGAGGAAGCCGTTGAAAAGGTGAGGAACAACTCACCCTACAATGTAATCTTTATGGATGTGAATATGCCCGGGATTGGAGGCATAGCTGCCACAAAGGAAATCAGCAAAGAGTATTATCGTGCCACCCGGTTGGTTGCAGTTTCATTTAACAAAGACCTTGAAACCATGAAAAGCATGCTTTTTTCAGGGGCAACCTACTACCTGCATAAGGATGATTTAACCCTGGAAAAACTAATTGAGGTTTTTGATTTTTAGACTTCGCTTAGGTTGATTAGATTGTGCTTTAAAGCGTAAACTGCAAGAGCAGTAGAGTTTGGAGTTTTTGTTTTAACCAATAAGTCGGCTCTGGCCTTTTCCACTGTGCTAATGCTCCTGTTAAGCTGTCGGGCTATCTCACTGGTTGAGTATCCTTTGCAAATAAGCGTGACCAGTTCGCGTTCCCTTTCGGAAAGTGTAACGGCCGCTTCCGTTTTTTTACCTCGAAGTAATTTTAGCATCAGATCCGAAGAAAAATAGGTTCGGCCTTCAAAAACCGCCTTTATAGCTATGTTTAACTCATCATAACCGCTCTCCTTGAGCAAAAAACCGTTTACACCAATATCTAGTAATGCATCGTAATAGTCAAGGTCATCGTACATCGATAGTACTAAAATCGGCATCTGCATCCCCTTCCCTCTTATAAGTTTTGCGGCTTCAATGCCATCCATTACCGGCATTCGAATATCCATCAAAATAAGGTCAACCGGCATCCGGTTAACCAAATCGATTAGCTCCGAGCCATTGGCAACCTCACCCACAAGATTGATATTATCCATAGTTGCAAGCAGAGCCTTAATCCCATCACGGAGTATGCGGTGATCATCGGCTATAACAATTCTCTTAGGTTCCATACTATTCAAGAGTATTTACATTCATTTCGAAACTAAAACCTTTAAATGGCTCACTGTAGAATTTGTATGTTGCCTTTAATGCTTTTAACCTTTCAAGAATATTAACAAGTCCTATTCCCTTCGATTCTTTCAGCTTGTTTTCAAAATCAAATCCCACTCCATCGTCTGAATACCTTAAATTCAGGTTAGTATTATCAATGAATAAAGAAATATAAATATTCTTTGCATTTGCATACTTAATGGTATTATTCAAAAGCTCTTTAACTACCCTGTAGCAGTTTACCTCAACTACGGTTGGAAGCCTGCGATTATCGAGGTTATGACTAAAGTGAATTTTAATAACATCTTGAAAACGCAGAAAATGACGTGTTAAAGCAGTAGCAAGACCTGCAAAGATAAGGTTATCGGGGCTTAGATTATATGATATCTCTCTAACACTGGAAATAGCATCGCGTAAAATATCCTGCATGTTTGCAACCAGCTCATCCTGATTACCCTTATGGTTAGCCATAAGTGAAAGATACATATTAATACTTGCCAGTAAGGGGCCAACGTCATCGTGGAGGTTTGCCGCCAACCTCTGCCTTTCGCGTTCTTCAATTTCAGCAATTGCATTAAATTTTTCGAGTTCAAACCTTCGCTGCAGCGTTAGATCATGAATCACAACCTGATGGAAACTCTGGCCTAAATCGTTAATTGTTGCAATGCTTGCTTCAACAGGAAAGGGTACTGTTCGGTCGAGCAACATGGTCAATTCATAACGGTTTGTTGGAATTATGCCGATATCCGTCCTGAAAAGTTCAGAAAAACGAATTGAACTACTATCCGTTTTACTGCAAAGTTCAGAAATATTTAGGCCAATAATTGTATCGAAAGTGTATCCAAAAATTTTCGCCGCCTTGATGTTTGCATCTTTTATAACCCCCTTTCTCCCAACAATAAGAATTGGATCATTGGCCATAAGAAAGAGTGTTCGGTATCGATTTTCAATTTCAACCAACTCTTCGCGAAGTTTTTTAGAATGAGTTATATTGGAGAGTGTTCCAACTACCCTTAGGGGAAAGCCATTTCCATTGCGTTCAACAATCTTTGCACGGCTAAGCAACCATTGCCATTGTCCATAACTGTCCTTAAAACGATACTCTGCCCAAATATCAGGACTTTTATTGCTAACATGGTTACGAATCTTCTCGAGTAGCATCTTGCGATCGTAAGGGTGTACCCTAACCAACCAATCCTTTAAGGATTGAATTTTGTCCTTAGATGTGATCTTAACAACTTCTTCAAACTGATTACTGACAAAATAGTTCTGGTTAACCAAATCGAAATCCAGAACCACTTCTTCCACACTTGAAATTGCCAGGTTGAGTCGGGACTCACTTATACCAAGCCGCTGATACGCCATCTCAAAACTTCGGTTTATAAAACCCACAATAAGAGTTACAGCTATAAGGTATGAAGCGAAGAAAATTCCACGGGTAAGCAGGTGATAACCATTATATGCTATTGAATCGAAGCTGTAATCAAAGGTAATCCAATGCATGTAAAATGCATACAGGTAAAAGGAGACCGTAACTAATGAGAAGAATAAAGCAACTAACCCATATCGAAATCCAAATAGAACTGTTAGAATAACTGATACGGTAAATATTATCAGCATACCAAATCCTATGAGTCCGAAAGTTTGGAGGGAAAAAACACCAATCAGAAATAAGTAGGTCAACAGGAATAGCATCCTTAGACGGTAATGTATTTTCGCCCTAAAAAAATAAGTTATAGCAGCAACCAAAGCAAATAGAACATCAAGCAAAAAAAGGGGTTTAAAGCCGATTGTAAAAAGCCGGATCCCGGAAAAAGTACATGCCGGTATGGCAACCAGCATGGTTACAAAATGTAATCTATTGGAAATGGCTTTCTGTGTTTCATTAAAAAAGTTATTTTGAGACCCTATGTTCCGTTTTTTTTTAATCATGTCGACTATTTTTAGGAAGTAATCAAATATAATAAAAAACGGAGGGAAAACTCCCTCCGTTTCGAACTATTAAGGATGCGACTCTTACATCATGTCCATTCCGCCCATGCCGGGGTTGCCCATTGGGGCTGGCTTATCCTCTTTCTTTTCGGTTATAACACACTCAGTGGTTAGGATTAAACCGGCAATGGAGGCTGCATTCTCAAGGGCTACACGGGTAACCTTGGTTGGGTCGATAACACCGCTCTGGAACAGGTTCTCAAACTTATTGGATTGAGCGTTGTAACCATAATCGCCTTTGCCTTCCTTAACCTTCTGAACGATAACCGAACCTTCGAGACCGGCGTTCACCACGATCTGGCGCAGGGGTTCCTCAATGGCCCTCTTCACAATCTGAATACCGGTTGTTTCATCCTCGTTAGCACCCTTAAGGTCTTCGAGAGCTTCGATTGCACGGATGTAGGCAACTCCACCACCCGGTACAATACCCTCCTCAACTGCAGCGCGAGTAGCACTAAGGGCATCGTCAACGCGGTCCTTCTTCTCCTTCATCTCGGTTTCGGTAGCAGCACCCACGTAGAGAACTGCAACACCACCGGCAAGCTTAGCCAAACGCTCCTGAAGCTTTTCGCGGTCGTAATCGGAAGTGGTGTTCTCAATCTGGGTACGGATCTGAGCCACGCGTTTGTCAATGGCTTCCTTCTTACCGCCACCGTTAACAATGGTGGTATTCTCCTTATCGATGGTTACCTTTTCGGCACGGCCAAGCATATCCATCTTAGCACCATCGAGGCGTAGGCCCTTCTCCTCGCTGATAACCACGCCACCGGTTAGGATAGCGATATCCTCGAGCATCTCCTTGCGGCGATCGCCAAAGCCCGGAGCCTTAACGGCGGCTATCTTCAGCGAGCCGCGCAGCTTGTTCACTACCAGGGTAGCCAGTGCTTCGCCTTCAACATCCTCGGCAATGATGAGCAGCGAACGTCCGGCTTGGGCTACTGGCTCAAGGATGGGTAGGAGATCCTTCATGGTCGATACCTTACGATCGGTAATCAGGATGAGCGGATTCTCCAGAACGGCTTCCATCTTCTCGGGGTCGGTGATGAAGTAGGGTGATATGTATCCACGGTCGAACTGCATACCTTCAACCACCTCAACAGTGGTTTCGATACCCTTAGCCTCCTCAACGGTGATAACACCTTCCTTCTTCACCTTCTTCATGGCCTCGGCTATGAGCTTACCAATCTCGTTGTCGTTGTTGGCCGAGATGGTAGCCACCTGTTCGATCTTCAGGTAATCGTCGCCCACCGATACGGTTTGCTTTTTAAGGTGCTCAACCACCTTAGCAACGGCTTTATCGATACCACGTTTCAGATCCATGGGGTTAGCGCCAGCGGTAACGTTCTTCAGGCCCACGTTAACAATGGCCTGGGCAAGAACGGTAGCGGTTGTGGTACCGTCGCCGGCGTTATCGGCGGTTTTGGAGGCAACCTCCTTAACCATTTGTGCACCCACATTTTCAAGTGGATCGGGTAACTCAATTTCCTTGGCAACTGTAACGCCATCTTTGGTCACCTGCTGTGAGCCAAACTTCTTCTCAATAACCACGTTGCGGCCTTTAGGGCCAAGGGTAACTTTAACGGCATTGGCTAGCTGGTCAACGCCCCTTTTGAGCTTTTCGCGTGCTTCGACGTCGAAGGTTAGTACTTTTGATGACATAGCTTATCGATTTTTTACGTTTTTACTAATTAAGAATTAGATAACAGCCAAAATGTCGGATTGTTTCATGATGAGGTAATCCTTACCGTCGATGGTTATTTCGGTACCGGCATACTTGCCATAGAGCACAACATCGCCTACCTTTACCTCCATGGTAACATCCTTAGTTCCGGGTCCAACAGCAATTATGGTACCCTTTTGGGGTTTTTCCTTTGCGGTGTCGGGAATGTAGATTCCGCTCGAAGTCTTCTCTTCGGCCTCCATGGGCTGTACCAGCACTCTATCGGCCAGTGGTTTTACCTTAATGTCTGACATAGCTACTTATGATTTTTAGGTTAACAACTAGTTTTTCAGAGTTACACGATAGGATTTAACATATCCTGTGCCAAACCCAAAAACTGACTTTTTTGCAGAAAGAAACTGACAGGGAACTGACAGAAGTAAATAAGTCTTGGTAACGATGACAAGTAGATTAATCTTTAGCAATCATTGGTATTACCGTGATATTCGATAAGGATTAAAGATTCTTCACTATCGCTCAGAATGACCTCTGCTCATTTTTCTTAATAGAAGGGTTGTTGCCGAACTGCAACTGACCATTCCTTACACCTATAAGATAATTCGATGTCATTCTGATCGTCGAAGTGGAGTGAAGGTCTAAATTTAATTGCATTTTCCATGGAATTTAGTGACTGGTTTTGCTTTTTACAGAAAGATTTCCCTTGGTCAGTCTGCATCATTCACAAATCAAATCTAGATATTTTCTTACATGTTTTAAAATATGAACATTTTCTTGCGTTTTTTTAGGGGTGGTAGATTTGCTTTAAAAAAGTCCAGCCTTAAATGAAATGCATTGTGAAAAAGATAAAAATAGGAAACCATGAACAATCGAAGTAATTCTGAATTTTTTGCTAGTGGTGTTAAGCATTTTTGCTGCTTTAACATCAATCATTTTTTTCACACTATCCCTAATCACAAGTGCAATACTGCTATCCTTTTACTACGTTTTGTGGTATGGTAAAAATATTACTGGGCCAAATGCATTAGTAAACATAGTAATCCGAAATACACCTTCTATTTACCCTATTGCCTAAGTAATAACCTACTTTAACCCCGATAATAGCTTGATTGTGGGGTTTGCTTTCTTACTTTATTATCGGTTATTAAAAGGGATTTCCGTTAAATATGAACTTATTAGGTTGTATGTTTTATTCGGGCTATTAACCTTTGCCTAAGTTCCTTTCAGATAAAACAAAAATTAATTTAATCCGGATATCTGCCATGAGTTAAACTTATGGCAGTTTTTTTTATTTAAGAAGAAAGTCGCTTCATAGTACTGCTTTAATCTTTTTTTAAATATTATTGTATTGTTTTAAACAATACTGGTTAGTCAGAATTCTTTTAACCAGCACTCTAGAAAAATCAAAACAATTCTATGCAAAACAAAGAACTTGCTCGCAACACGATAATAATCTTGTCGCATAGCATATTATTTTCCGAAACAGCAATTCGTTGAAATACCGTGAGCCATCTCTTTTGTTGTCCCCAAAATCAGTAAGGCCTATCACCCTTAACAATTCGGTCAATCAGTTCATCGGCAATAGCCGATTCAATTCGCTTTGCAGCGCTTGTGTAGGCGTTTAGTCCTGCCGTTTGTGCCTCAAAGTGCGAGGCGTTGATACGGTCGGCGGTGAATGTGTAAACCGTGTTTCCGGCAGGGTTGGTAACGTTAAGCTTCAGGTTCAGGTTCACCTGAACGTACTGTGGGGCCTGACCAGTCTGCTGTGTTGCGGCGGTTAGGCTGACAATATAGTCGGCTTCGGAGCGGTTATCGGTAACCGGAAATCCTGCTTCCAGCATTTTCCGTTTCAGGGCATCGGCCAGGGGCTTGCGCTCAACGGGGCTGCCCAGGTTGGTTTCATCAGAGGTTATAAAGAACTTGGGACGTACAACGTTAATGCGTGTTTCGGTCGCCGGGGTTTTTAATCGGGAAAGCATCTTGCCAATGGCAAAATCGCGGGTGCCCTCCTTTACAATGGCCTCAAAGTCAACCTCCACCGTAATGGTTTCGCTAACCTTTTTAGAGCGTACGGCATCGATGCTGAACGATGCTTGGCCCTGCTGATTGGTTGTGGTCCTATTGTTAACAAGGGGGCGTTCGGTGTAGGCAACCTTCAGTGGTATGGATTTTTGCGGAATGCCATTGCCATTGGCTACAAGGTATGTGAGCTGAGGGCTTTCAACCGGAGTTCCCAGCTTAACATCTACTGCTTTGGGGCCTGTAATGGAAAGAGAATGGAGCGTGTTTGTGAGGGATGTGATTATTTCGTTCCCCAAATAAATCTGCCTGTCGCGGTAAGTTGCGGTTATGGTCTCGGCAAAGTAAGGTTTAATGGGCTCCAGCGCCTTTACAAGCATGAGCATGGCAGTTTTGGCATCGTTAGCCTCCATGGCGTTGACCGCTTTATCGTAAAAATCGAGCGATTTGGCTGTGGCCGAGGCCTTTTTCTCCTCAACCATTCGCCTATAGGTGTCCCTGGATAAGCGGTAGTAAACCCAGTAGGTGCTCTGATCCTCCCAGCTATCGACCACCTCGTAGCCCTCGAGCTCCTTTTGGGCCTCGGCCCGAATGGATGAGCGGAAATCTTCGGAAAAGAAGTTCTGGCTTTCAAAGGCGTTCAGAACCGATTGGGCTGAGATAGAAACTGAAATGTCACTGGCCAGATCGGCCAGGGCGCTCTGCTTGGCAGCCTGCTGATAATCGGGAGTGGTTTTCCGTGCCGAACCAATACCAATGTAGTAGCCGGCCACGGTGGGCCTGCCCTGTACCCAAGCCGGGGCGGTTGGCGCGTTGGAAACCTTTGAGCTGCTGGCACAACCCAATAGAATTGCGGTAATCACCGGTAAAAGTGAAGCCCTTTTCATACCTGTTTACTCCTCGGGATTATACTGGTTAATCTTTTGCGCGGTGCGCTTTGCCAAATCTTCAATTGCGTTTGAGGTAAGAGTGCTTGTTGATGCAATATCGCGCTTTGCCTTGAGCAGCTCCTGCAGATTTCTTGCCTCAGGTGAGTTGTCGTTTACCACATCCTTGGGCGAGTCGGCATCCATCTTCTCCCAGTAACCGGGTACAAGCTTATTGGCCGGCCCATCGAATGTGGCATAGCTAACCTCATCGGACTGGCTGCTACGAATGTAGTCCGAAACCATTACTGCCCCTGTTTCGGTTGAAGTGAGCTGATACTTTAACGCAATGGTAACATTGCTTTGTTGGCCATACACATAGTAAACCACCTTCCGGTACGACACCTTCACCTTTTCCTCACCGGTTGCGGGATCTTTGTACTTGGTTTCCTCCTTAAGGTATCCTCTTTTCTCGGTTTTTGTGAGTTTTACGGGTGACACCTGCACCACCGAAACCTCGCCGGTAAGCAGAGCCTTTGCAGCAAGTAGTTTACCAACCTCAAGGTCGGAGCCTGTGGTCAGGCTACGCCTTTGCTCCTCTATGAGCTTATCGGTGCTTGCTGCATCTATCACCTTAATAAATGGATTGTTAAGGGCGTTAAGCCGGCTAACTACCGATACCTGTACCGATTTGGCCAGCTCGGCAGTGGTGCCTCCAGCGGCACTAAAATCAGAAACCCTGATGGTGATGGTTGCCTTTTGCAGAGCCTCGTCGCGTAAATCGCGGGAATCCTTATAGTTTGTAAACTCACGGATAATTCTATCGAGGTTCCCATAGGCTTTCCGGTACTGGTTGGCTTCCATGTACTGCCTGGCTTGCCTGTAAAGGGGTTCACATTTGGAAACCTTCAGCATGTCCTGAACGTTGCCGTAATCGGGTTGCAGACGTTTAACCTCCGATAGCAGCTCTTCGGCTTGCTGAAACTTTTCCGATTCAAGCAGGTTCTGGGCTTCGCCATATATCTTCTCGACGTATTTAGGCTTGGCATCATCAAAGTACTCCTTTGCCATAGAAGAAATGGAAAGCTCCACTCCCAGCGCAGCTGCTCTCAATCTGAAGTCTTCGGCATCGAGGTAGGTGTAAACCGTTTGCTTGAGGTCGTTATCCTCGTAAGCCTTAATCACCTTAAGCGAACGATCATCCAGCACCCGTTGGCCGGCTCGTTTTAACCCAATGATGGCGTCAATATTATCGCGTTTAGCCGATAGGGAGCGGAGGTAGGCCTCGGCTGCCAGCTCCCACATGCCGACTTGCTCAAACTTCATTCCCTTTTTTGCATATTTTTTAGATGCACATCCGCTACCCAGCAAAAGAGTAGCAGCAAGCGTTAGGAGTAGAAATCGCTTCATACTATCTGGATCATTTCAAATTCAACGTATAAATATAGACAATTTAGGTAAGCCGATTACTGTGTACCACAAAGTTTATTTGGCTCTATGCTCAATGGGTTGAGAATTAGATACAACCCTGCTATTTTACAAAATGCAAGCCAAATTTTTGTAAATTTGAACGGAAAGAAATAGTAATTGATGTGAGCGGATTTGAGCAAGCTGAGCAACTGGTTCAAAAGTTAAAGGAGGTTTTGGCAATCAGGCTACCCGGTAGTGAGGCACAGACCCTCATGGCACCGTCGGTTCGGAGCGATCTTTTGGGAAACACCGCTCCAAACGCCCAAACGCGCCGAAGCGCCGTACTCATCATGCTATATCAAAAAAACGGAACCCTATACTTTCCTCTCATAAAGCGCCAGACCTACGACGGGCCGCACAGCGGCCAGATCAGCCTGCCGGGAGGCAAGTTTGAGGAGGGCGACGAATCGCTATTCAGCACGGCGCTCAGGGAGGCTAATGAAGAGATTGGCGTTGATACCTCAAAGGTAGAGGTACTGGGTGAGCTAAGCCCGCTATACATTCCGGTTAGCAACCTGTGCGTGAAACCTGTTGTAGGCTACCTGGCCGGCACCCCCACATTCCTGCCAAACCTGCAGGAGGTTGAGTATATCATTGAAGCCCCCCTGGAACATCTGACCATGGAGCAGTACAAGTCCGTTAAGGTAATCACCTCGCATGGCCGGCCAGTTACTGCACCCTACTACAACCTTTGCGGTGAGATGGTTTGGGGCGCTACCGCCATGATCCTCTCCGAACTGGAGGCGGTGGTGAGGGAGTAAATCGTTCATACATGCTATAAAGTTGCGTTCTACTCTTTCCGTGCCAACACCAATAAAATTTTAAAAACCACTAAACGGACTTTTAATTTCTTTTAAACGCTGAACATATTTATAGGAGTATCATAACGGCTGTTGTGCCCTCCCAGATGTTTTTGCTTGGTGCGATGCAAGTGTTCTGCATTGAAGGTTGGTTAATTTTATGCGAGCGTTAATTTTTTTTGCATCCCCTGGTTCCCATGGCTCAATCATGGGTCATGCGACATCAGTAGCTATACAGTAACAGGATATTGTTTTAACCCAATTATTGCATTAGAAAAATTTCTAATGCAATGCGACTAAGGAAAACTTCTAAGAGTTCCCAATGAATAATTTGGGTTTAAACGATTTGCCCTATACCTGAGCTAAGCCATAAACGAAAAAAGCGTAGCCTTGAAGCCGCGGTTTGTTCATATAATTAGGGTGGTTAAGTACTTTAACTAATCTACATTGTCGTACAAGTAAGGGTTTTCGGGGTTAATGATGATGTCATCGTCGTTGAGGGTTACCCTCGATACGTTAGATGTTTTGGGTAGCTCCGGGGGTTCGATGTTCATGTTACGGCGCTTATAGGCGGGAACATTCTCAATCTCATCCATGTTTGCCCAGCGATTACTGCCCACTGCAGTGTGAGGCATGGGTTGAGCACCAGACGTTTTGGGTAGTGGCTGAGTTTTGCCCGTCTCCTTGGGCATACGCTCAGGGTTAACGGTTTTCACCTCAAAGGGGTCGGAGGTCACGTCGAACTCAATCACACGTTGAGCGGGGTCATCGAATGTGGGTTTACGCGACTTGCGCGGTGCTCTTACTTCCTCGGGTTCAGCTGGGGTGTCGCTGATGAACTGTACCTTGGTAGTTTGGCTGTCGGAATCGAGAGAGATGACCTCAACGCTACGTTCCTTAACGTAGAGCTCGGGGATACTGCTGGTTCCAAATCCGGTGGCTATAACGGTTACCTTTAAGTCCTCGCCCAGAGAGGAGTCGCAACCATTACCCCAGATGAGGTCGGCATCATCGCCGGCAGCATGCTGCACGTAGTCGATTACGATTCCTACCTCCTCCATGGTAATCTCGTCCTGCCCGTAGGTGATGTTGATCAGGATATTACGAGCGCCCGATATATCGTTGTTGTTCAACAGGGGCGACTCAAGGGCTTGTTTAACCGCTTCGATGGCGCGGTTCTGTCCGTTTGCACGCCCGGAACCCATGAGCGCCACGCCACTGTTATACATCACGGTTTCCACATCGGCAAAGTCAACATTGATGTAGCCGTGCACGGTGATGATCTCTGCAATGCCCTTGGCTGCTGTGGCCAGCACATCATCAGCTTTGGCAAAAGCCTCGGTCAGCTTAAGGTTGCCGTACACCTCGAGCAGCTTTTCGTTGTTGATCACCAGCAAGGAATCGACATGCTGGCTGATGTTTCTGATTCCCTCAATGGCTTGAGTCATTCTTTTACGCCCCTCGGTACGGAAGGGTATGGTAACAATGGCCACGGTGAGAATGCCCAGCTCCTTAGCCGCTTTGGCAATAATTGGTGCCGCACCGGTACCGGTTCCGCCGCCCATCCCTGCGGTGATGAACACCATCTTGGTTTTTCGCTTAAGCAAATCCACTATGGTTTGCAGGCTCTCAATGGCCGCCTGACGGCCAATCTCAGGCTTATTGCCGGCACCCCGCCCCTCGGTAAGCGTTGCTCCCAGTTGCACCTTGATCGATACCGGACTGTTTACCAGCGCCTGGGCATCGGTGTTGCAAAGCACAAAGTCCACATCTTTTATACCCATGCGGTACATGTAGTTCACTGCGTTGCCACCGCCACCGCCTACACCAATAACCTTAATGATGGATTCATTGGTTGCTGGTAAATCGAAATTTATGATCTCCTCACCCATACTCTCAATTTTTTATGCTGACCATTTTTTAATTAAATAATGATATTAGGCAAAAGATTGCTACATTTCCAAATCATCGTCGGCAAAGAGGTTGCTCAGCACACCGGAAATTCTCATGCCGAACGAACGCTTTTCGGTAGTTTTCTTTTCCGGTTCGGAGTTAGCTGCAGGCTTCTCTTCGGCGGGTTTGGCTGCATTTCCGGCACATGAGCCGGCTTCGCCGGAATTAATGCGTTCAAGGCCCATCAGGGCCAGGCCTATAACTGTTGATAGCTGGGGGAAGTTATACCGCTCCAGCGACTCTGAACAAAGCATCTCCGAAGGGTATCCGATTCGCACATCGTAACCCCATTTAAACTTGATAAGGGGTACCAAATGCTTGAGCAGAGCTCCTCCACCGGTGATAACCACACCGGCGCTGAGTTTTGGGGCAAAACCGGAGGCCTGTATCTCGTAGTGGGCGAAATCCAGTATTTCCTCCATGCGTGCCTGGATGATTCCTGCAAGGCTTCGCATCGATATTTCCTTTGGCTCCCTGCCGCTAATTCCGGGCACGGTTATAATTTTATTGTCGGGAGCCATACTCATAAGGGCATAGCCATGCTGGCATTTAAGTATCTCCGCATGCTTTTGAAGAATCTGGCAACCTTCCTTAATGTCCTGGGTTATGATGTTGCCCCCGAACGGGATTACTGCCGTGTGCCTTACAATTCCGTTGTAGTAAACAGCCAGGTCGGTGGTTCCACCTCCAATATCAATCAAAGCAACACCAGCCTCACGCTCTTCGTCGGTTAACACGGCCTTTGACGAGGCCAACGGCTCAAGGATAAGTTCGGCCACATCAACGCCTACCCTGTTCACGCACTTCTCGATGTGCTTAGCCGATGAGGTTTTGCCTATTACGATGTGGAAGTTTGCTCCCAATCGCCTTCCCAGCATACCTACCGGATTATCATCTTCAAGGGTTACGTTATCAATGGAGAAATCGAGCGGAAGAACATGCAGAATGCTATCGCCCGACTCAACAGGGATATTGTACATGTCCTCGATCAACCGCTTAATATCCTTCCTTTTGATCTCGGTCTCCTCAGCTCCAAGGGTTATGTACCCATAGTTTTTGATGCTATAGATATGCTGCCCCGCAATGCCCACATAGGCCGTTCTGATTTTTACCCCGGCCTGACTCTCCACATCGCGAACGGTTTTTTCGATAGAATTAACGGTTTCCTCAATGTTTTGAATCATACCTTTTTTTATACCGGTTGATTCAGTTGTACTGAAACCAACAACCTGTAAGCGCCCCGTGCTGGTGCGTTTACCTAAAAGGGTTACTACCTTGGTGGTTCCAAGGTCAATAGCCGCAACATAAGTGTTACTGTCTTGTGTCATAGCTGTTAGTATTTTGTGCAAACTATTTGATTTGAAAACTTTAGGTTAATCACGCTGTACTTGTTCCACCCCTCAGCGGGTAATGCTTTTTCGTAAAATATCTTTAGCTTTTTCAGCTTGTTTACATATCCATCGAACCCACCCAGCTGAACCACATGGGGACCAACCAGGGGGACAAGCTCAATGTTCCTTGGACCTTTCACGTAGATCTGAACAAGCTGCGCATTCCAAAACTTATCTTTGCTCACGTACCGGGCAAATTCGAAAAGTTCATAAATCAAAGGTTTTCCCCCACTTTCCAGGCTATCGGAATAGCTGGTAATATCGATGTTGGGTGCAACCCTAAAGGGTTCACGGATATTACCGCTTGCCACCAGAACATCGGCTGAAAAGCCGGGTAGGAATGGCAAAATTTTTCCGGAATCATCGATGTAGTAAGTTTGACCCTTCTCGTTGAAAACTCTGAGTAGTGGGCGTCGTTGGAAAATCTCCACCTTAAGCTTACCGGTTGCCGATTTAAAGGCCTGAACATCGCGAACGGCAGCAAGTTTTGCTACCTCCCTCTCAATATCCAGGGTGTTTACCATGTTTATTGGTTTGCCAATAGGCGATATTTTAGAGTTTAAGATCAACTTTTTAACCTGGCTGGCACGAACAAAACCGTACTTGGCGCTATCGAGCACCACCACCTCCAGCTCCGTGCAGCGTTTTGTTTTGTAGTGCCGGTGCGCATAGGAGATGCCATAAACAATCCAGGCCAGTAAAAAGATCCAGGCCAGTAACTTTAATCCTATGCGTAGCTTCCTGTTCATCGGTTTACTTTTCTTTCTCTGCTAACACAGCAGCAATATCATTTACCAATCTATCGATATCACCTGCTCCCATGGTGAGCAGCACATCCACTTTGTTATCCTTCAGCCATGCCAAAATCTGCATTTTTTGCAGGAATAGAACGTTGGGGTTTTGCATTAATCCAATAATGGTAGCCGACGAGACCCCCTCAATGGGCAACTCCCTTGCCGGGTATATCTCGGTAATAACCGCCTGGTCGAGCATATCGAGAGCGGCAGCAAAGCCGTCGGCAAAATCGCGTGTGCGCGAGTACAAGTGGGGCTGAAATATGCCGGTAATGTGTCTGCACGGAAACACATCGCGAACCGACCTGATAAGTGCCTCTATCTCCTTGGGGTGATGTGCATAATCATCTATGTAGATAGATTTAGCTCCGCGGAAACGAACATCGAAACGGCGCTGTACGCCCCTAAACGTGCGCAGACCTTTGGATAACGCCTGAACGCTTAAGCCAAGTGCTAATGCAGCAGCTGATGCTGCAATGGCATTTTCCAGGTTATACCTCCCCGGTACTCCTAACTCCAGGTTCTCTATGGAACCATTGGGGGTAACCAGGGTAAAACCATACAGGCCATTATCAATTCTTATATTGATGGGATAATAATCGCATTCAGGCGTAAAGCCATAAGTTAGCAACTTGACTCCAGAGTCTAAACGGGGTTGGAAGGCCAATTCCTGTTTAACAACAAGGGTTCCGTTAGGTTTAATTTGCGAGGTGAATTGCCTAAAGGCATCAATTACCGCCTCATGAGTGCCATAAATATCCAAGTGATCGGCATCGACCGAGGTGATGATAGCCAATTCAGGATATAGCTGCAGAAAGCTGCGGTCGTACTCGTCGGCTTCCACCACCATCAGGTTATTTCCCCTATCGGCCAAAACCAGATTGCTTTCAAAGTTACGCGAAATACCTCCTAGAAATGCATCGCACCCCAACTCCGTTGAGAGCAAATGAGCCAAAAGGGTTGATGTGGTGGTTTTGCCATGTGTTCCAGCCACAGCGAGAGTTCTATAACCTGAAGCAATTAATCCGAGAACCTGCGCCCTTTTCATGAGATTGAACCCATTAGCCCGAAAATAGCTCAGCTCGGTATGGGTAGGTGGAACAGCGGGTGTGTAGATAACCAGTGTACCCTGTGAGTTCAGAAACTCAGGTGGAATACTGCTAATACTATCGGTGTAGTGAATGTGAGAACCCTGCTGCTCCAGGCTACGGGTAATATCGGAAGCCACACGGTCGTAACCTGCAACCGGCAATCCCTTGTGCATGAAGTAACGCGCCAGCGCACTCATGCCTATACCTCCGATTCCAACGAAGTAAACCCTTTTAACCTCAGCCAAATTCATTTCCTACTATTTATCATTTGCCTTTTTCAGCCAGCTTCAATACTTCTCTTGCAATTACCCCAGCCGAATGGCGTAACGCCAGTTTCGCGATGTTCTCCGATAGTTCACGGCATCTCTGGGGGTCATCAATGAGCACTAAGGCTTCGTCTAAAAGCCTCGTGGCAGCCTGATTGTCGGGTACCATAACCGCTGCGTTGCGTTCCACAAGAGCCATTGCGTTTCGGGTTTGATGATCCTCCGCTACGTTGGGCGAAGGCACTAATACAGTTGGCTTTGCCACCAGACAAAGCTCCGAAATGGTCCCGGCACCGGCGCGGGAAATCACCACATCGGCAGCGGTGTAGGCTAAATCCATCCGTCCGATGAAATCGAAAAGCCTAATGTTACCGACCGGGTTTAACTCAAACTCTTCCTTTACCTTCTGATGGTAAAGCTTTCCGGTTTGCCAGATAATCACAACATCGGATCTAGTTCGTATTTTCTCCACCCCGGCCAAAAGGCTCCGGTTAATGGTACGTGCACCTAGGCTGCCTCCAAGAACCAGAATCACACGCTTACTGGCATCAATCCCGAAAAATTCGAGGCTCTCGGTACGATTCACCGACAAGTTTTCGATATCCTGCCGTACTGGGTTACCGGTAAGCAGTATCTTGTCGGCCGGAAAGTATTTTTGCATATCAGGATAAGCCACACAAATTACCTGTGCTCGTTTGGCCAGCAGCTTATTGGTTACTCCGGCATAGGAATTCTGTTCCTGAATGAGAGTTGGAATGCCCTTCCGCTGGGCAGCCTTGAGCACCGGGCCACTGGCATATCCGCCAACTCCAACCACTACATCGGGTTTGAACTGCCTGATGATACGTCGAGCCTTTACCAGGCTGAGCAGGAGCTTGTAAATAACCAGTAAGTTCTTAGGGGTTAAGCTACGGGAAAACCCTGCAACCGGTAACCCAACAATGGGAAAACCGGCCTGAGGAACTCTATCCATTTCCATGCGTCCTTTGGCGCCCACAAAAAGAATATCGGCCTCTGGATTCATGGCCCTGACTGCATTGGCAATTGCAATGGCAGGGAAAATATGGCCGCCAGTGCCTCCGCCGCTAACTATTACTTTCAACCGGTTCCTCTCCATCGAAAAGTTCTTTTTTACTTTGACTTCGGCTTACACTCAGAATTATCCCAAGGGCAAAACTGCTAAACATTAACGACGATCCCCCCATGCTTACCAGTGGCAAAGGCTGACCGGTTACCGGTATGGCGCCAACTGCCACTGCCATGTTCACAAAAGCCTGCAAGGTGAGCAGCAAGGCCAGTCCTATGGCCAGGAAAGCCGGGAATGTTCGATTAGCCTTTTTCACTATCAAAGCGGCCCTGTAAAGCAGAATGAGGTAAAACGATAGCACAAGCACTCCGCCTATTAAGCCATACTCCTCTACGATAATGGCGTAGATAAAATCGGAATAGGGATGAGGCAAAAAGTTACGCTGAGTGGAGCGTCCGGGGCCCTTTCCTACAATACCTCCGGTAGCAATGGCAATTTTCGACTGCTCAAGCTGATAGTTTCCATCAGGGTTATCGTTGCTGATGAAGTTTTCAATTCGGTGTACCCACGTTTGCGCCCGACCAATGGTTTTCAGCTGCAAGGCTACAATAATGAATACCCCTACTAATAGCATACCCAGGCCGGTAATGCCAAGCAGATACTTCAGATTCACCCGGCCAATGAGAAGAAGTAGCCAACATGCAAGGCCAAGCAAGGCTGCGGTTGAGAAGTTGGCAGGCAGAATGAGCATGCAGATTAAGGCGATGGGTAAAATCAGAGTGATGAAAAACTGCTTGAAATCGTTAATCTCATTTTGCTTCTGCGATAGAACTTTGGCAACATAAATTATCAGGGCGATTTTTGCCAGGTCGGATGTTTGAATGGTTACACCCAAGCCCGGGATCTCCAACCAACGCGAAGCGGCATTCAGGTTCCGCCCGAATAGCAGGGTGATACCCAATAAAGGAACTGAAATACCTAACAGAATGGTTGACAGGTGAAACCACACGCTGTACTTAACCATGTGTACCATCCAAATGATTACAAAGCCTAGGATCAGAAAAACAAACTGCTTGGCCAGGTAGTACGAAGTATTACCTCCGTGGTAACGGAACGCCAGAGAGCTGGATGAACTATAAATAAGCAACAGCGATGCCATGAGCAAGAAAATTACCAGCATCCATATCACTCGGTCGCCCTTTAGGTACTTATTGAATAGTACACCCATAACAACTAATAGTTAATCCGTTCTATAACATTCTCACTGCGGCTTTGAATTTTCGACCGCGATCCTCGTAGTTCTCAAACAAATCGAAGCTGGCACAGGCCGGCGAGAGCAAAACCGTATCGCCGGGCGATGAAAGCTTGTATGCCTGCTGAACAGCCTCTTCCGCTGAGGTAGCATCAACAATTACCGGAACAACCCCATCAAATGCTGCGTGCAGCTTTGAGTTATCAACTCCAAGGCAAATCAGCGCTTTTACCTTTTGCTTTACTAAGTCCATGAGCTCAGAGTAGTCGTTACCCTTATCGATACCGCCGGCAATCCAAACCACAGGAGTGGTCATGCTCTCCAGAGCATACCATGCCGAGTTCACGTTGGTGGCCTTGGAATCGTTTATGTATTTCACTCCCCGAACAGTTAGCACGGGCTCAAGACGATGCTCTACCCCCTGAAAATCCGATAACGACTCACGAATCACCTCCTTACGGATGTTGAGCACTTGCCCGGCAATACCTGCAGCCATAGAGTTATAAACGTTATGCTTCCCCTTAAGCGACAAATCGTTAATTGACATGCTAAAATCGCTGTTATTATAGTTGATGAACATATCCATTTCTTCCAACCATGCGGTTTGATTCTCTTTAATGCGCTGCGAGAATGGCAGCTGCTGTGCCCTAAGCACTATCTTTTTGAGCTGATCAACCGTTACGGCGTCATCGGAACAGAAGATAAAGCAGTCGTCTTCCGAAAGATTCCGGGTGATACGGAACTTTGACTCAACGTAGTTCTGCATCTTGTAATCGTAGCGGTCCAGGTGATCAGGTGTAATGTTAAGCAGGATGGCAATATCGGGTTTGAAGCTATAAATACCATCGAGCTGGAAGCTGCTTAGCTCAATCACATAGTAGTCGTAGTTGCACTCGGCTACCTGGTAAGCAAAGCTGTTGCCAATATTGCCGGCAAGACCCACGTTCAGGCCCGCCTTCTGCATCATATGGTAAATGAGCGATGTTGTGGTAGTTTTCCCATTGCTACCGGTAATACAAACGGTAAAGGCATTGGTGTAACGTCCGGCAAATTCAATCTCCGAAATCACCGGAATACCCTTCTCCCTGATTTTAACCACAATGGTAGCTTTATCGGGGATTCCCGGGCTTTTAATCACCTCGTCGGCATTCAGAATTAGCTCCTCGGTGTGTTTCCCCTCTTCAAAAGGAATCTTATACCTCTGTAACCACTCCCTATACCGGGGTTTAATTTGCGACATGTCGGACAAAAACACATCAAACCCTTGTTTCTGAGCAAGAACTGCTGCTCCTGCCCCACTCTCACCACCGCCGAGTATAACAATCCTTTTCATCTGTAAGCGAATTTTAGTTTTGAGAAAGCGTTTTAAACTTACCCCTGTTATAAATAGACAGAGTTAGCGAATGGCTGCACTTAAGCTTTTCTATCGCAGCATACCTTAAACTATTTTGTTGTTTCATAGCTACTTCTACTATCGGATTTTCAGTGTAACCACAGTTATAACAGCCAATAGAATGGCCACAATCCAGAACCTGGTTACTATTTTTGGTTCCGGGTATCCCTTTTTCTGGTAGTGGTGATGCAGTGGAGACATCAAAAATATTCGCCGCCCCTCGCCATACTTACGCTTTGTGTACTTAAAGTAGCTTACCTGCATAACCACCGAAAGGTTCTCTACAAGAAATATTCCGCACAGAATGGGAATTAACAACTCCTTACGAACCAGAATGGCAAACACGGCAATTATTCCGCCAATGGTAAGGCTCCCGGTATCGCCCATGAATACCTGGGCCGGGTAGCTGTTGTACCACAGAAAACCCACCAGCGCGCCTATAAAGGCACTCATGAACACTACCAGCTCCCCCGACTGGGGAATGTACATGATGTTTAGGTACTCCGCATAAATCACGTTGCCCGATAGGTAGGCAAAAACACCAAGGGTTGTAGTGATTACCGCCGAGACCCCGGTGGCCAGGCCATCGAGCCCATCGGTTAGATTCGCTCCATTGGATACTGCGGTAATAATCAAAATGACCACCAGGATAAAGATTATCCAGGTGATAAACTGGTACTTTTCCCCCTTGAACGGGTTAAGCAGGTTATAATCGAACTCGTTGTTTTTTACAAAGGGTATGGTGGTTTGGGTAGTTTTTTTAGCACGACTCACGGTTGCCTGCTGAGCATCGGGGTACTCGGGGGTTACCACAGTTTCAACCCGGCTGTCGGCCTTTACGGGTGAAACCTTTTCGCGAACCACAATATCGGGGCTCAGCCACATCACTAGTCCAACGAAAAGGCCTAAAGAGATTTGCCCAATAATTTTGGTTCGACCGGACAAACCCTCCTTGTTTTTCAGGAAGACTTTGATGTAGTCATCGGCAAAACCAACAATTCCCAGCCAAACGGTGGTTACAAGCATAACAATGATGTAGATATTTAGAATATCGGCGAATACTAGCACCGGAACCAACATGGCTGCCAGAATTATGATGCCTCCCATGGTTGGTGTACCCTTCTTCTGCATCTGCCCCTCGAGGCCCAGGTTGCGAATCTCTT
Organism: uncultured Bacteroidales bacterium; assembly: GCA_937926785.1. Lineage (GTDB taxonomy): Bacteria > Bacteroidota > Bacteroidia > Bacteroidales > Tenuifilaceae > Tenuifilum. The sequence goes on from CALBBQ010000034.1 coordinate 21,865, forward strand.
CGCCAATTTGCTTGCGCTGCAGGTATCGGATAATTCGTTTCCCTATGAGCAGAGCAAAAGCCAGCGATACGATGAATGCCACTGCCGACCGGAACGAGATGTACCTGAACAAACCCGAACCGGGTATATCCCAGTGCTTTGATACTAATTGAACCAAGTAGTATATCATACCTGTAGCGAGTTAAATATCTCTGTTAGTACTTCCTTATCATCAAAATGATGTTTCACCCCCTTAATTTCCTGGTAGTTCTCATGTCCTTTGCCTGCTACCAGGATTATATCGCCCTTAAGCGCCAGCAAACAGGCTGTGCGAATAGCCTCTCGCCTATCGACAATGGTGATTACCTTCTTAGACAGCGTTGCGTCAATCCCAGCTTTCATATCGGTCAGTATATCCTCCGGTTCTTCGAACCTGGGATTATCGGATGTGAGTATAACCAAATCGCTTAGCTCGGCGGCTACCCTGGCCATAACCGGACGTTTCGATTTATCACGGTTTCCTCCGGCACCAACTACGGTAATTAAGCGCTGGTCGTCGGTTTTAATCTCATTGATAGTTTTAATTACATTCTCTAACGCATCGGGGGTATGAGCGTAGTCAACCACAGCGGTAACGCCACTTGCCGAACGAACATACTCGAAACGTCCTGAAACCGGTGTAGCATCGCTTAGCGCGGTTAGCACATCGTTGCGCTCAAAGCCCAAAAGGATCAATGTTGAGTAAATTGCAAGCAGGTTGTATGCGTTGAAACGCCCCAACAGGCGTGTCCACACCTCAACCCCATCAACGTTAAGCATCATGCCATCAAAATGGCTTTCTACCACCTTACAACGGAAATCGGCCATAGATCGGAGTGAGTAGGTGTAAACCTTTGCCCGGGTGTTCTGAACCATCACCAAACCGTTTCGGTCGTCGATATTCGTTAATGCAAATGCTTCTTCGGGTAGCTCATCAAAAAACCGTTTCTTAGCCTTAAGGTACTCGGCAAAGGTTTTGTGGTAGTCCAAATGGTCGTGTGTGATGTTGCTAAAAATTCCACCGGTAAACCTTAGCCCTGCTATGCGATTTTGCACCACTGAGTGCGAGCTGACCTCCATGAAGCAGTATGTGCAGCCCTTATCAACCATTTGCCTTAGCATGCGGTTAAGCTGAATGGGATCGGGGGTAGTATGTGTAGCGGGCATCTCAACGTCGTCGATATAGTTCACCACCGTAGATAGTAAGCCGGCCTTGTGGCCAAATCGTCGAGCCAATCGGTAGAGCAGCGTTACCGTGGTGGTTTTACCGTTTGTTCCGGTAATACCTATCAGCTTCAGCTTTCCCGAGGGAAAACCATAAAAGGCGGATGCCATATGGCCCAAAGTCAGAGAGGAGTCGGTTACCTTGATATAAGTAGTATTTGCAGAGATTTCTGGAGGGAGTTCCTCGCAAACCACAGCCCTTGCCCCAGCCTCAACTGCCTTAGCAATGAAATGATGTCCGTCGCTTTGGGTTCCTCGTATGGCGACAAAACAGCTGTTGGGGGCAACCTTACGTGAATCGAAAGTAATTTCACTCACCTCAAGGCTTTCATCACCAACCGCTTCAACAATATGCTGTTTGGGTAGTATTTCGCTCAATTTTACCATATCAGCTTTCGTTTCTTGTCATTTCCAAATAAACTGTTGTCCCCTTTACGATGGGGCTTCCGGGTTTTACGGACTGAGATTTAACGGTACCTCTTCCGGAAAACCTTACGATTAAGCCTCTGCTTTCCAGCAGGTAAATTGCATCGCGGAGGCCCATTCCCACAACGTCGGGAACTTTGCCATTTCCGTTTAACAAAGGTTGAGTTACTATTTTGGTGCTATCCCGTTTAGCGGTTACCCACTCTGCTTTTCGGTTCCTGCTCTCATATGGTATATTGAGAGTTTTAAATACCCGCTCCACCTTTTTTATGTGTGAAGGTTTAGTCTGAGGCATCTCTCTGAACTCATTTGAGTCAATTTCTCTGAACCATTGGGGACTTGTAGCATATACCTTGTCGGAAATCTCCTTGAAAATAGGGCCTGCCACCACATTTCCGTAGTAAACGCTATTTGAAGGGGAGTTTACCACTACGATACAGGAATACTTTGGGTCTTCGGCTGGGAAATACCCAACAAAAGATGCCTGATACTGAACAGCACCTCTAAGCCTATAACCTTTTGTTCCCTTGGCAATCTGAGCAGTTCCCGTTTTGCCAGCAATTTTATACCTTGAGTTTTTGAGGTTTTGCGCCGTACCCCTTTCCACTACACCCTCCAGCACCTCTTGTACCTTGCGCAGGGTTGAGCGGGAACAGATGTTTGGGTGAATGATTTCCGGTGAGAACGACTCCACCACCTGTCCATGCCGAACCAAGGCTTTTACCAATCTGGGCCTTACCATACGGCCATTGTTGGCAATGGCGTTGTAAAAAGTAAGAATCTGCAGAGGGGTTAACCGCACCTCGTATCCGATGCTCATCATGGGCATGGATAAGCCTGACCAGCCCTTGTCGCCCGGGAAGCGAATCTGGGGTTTCACTTCGCCCGGGATATTAATACCCACAGGCTGGTTAAGCTTCATGTCGTATAGCTTTGAAATAAAGTCCTTTTCCCGCCCTTTAAAAACCTTTTGAACCAGCTTAATCACCCCAACATTCGACGATACCTCAAAAACCTCTTTCACCGATATTTTTCCATGCCCATCTTCCTTAGAATCGGAAATCACGTGGTCATAGAGCGTAAGTTTACCGTTACCCGTATTAACAGTATCATTCAGGTTGATATCTCCTTCCTCAAGCAAGGCAATGAGTGTTGGGATTTTCATGGTAGAGCCGGGTTCGGTGCTCTCGCCAATGGCGTAGTTATACACCTCATCGTAAGAGCCATCGCTATTACGACGGAGGTTTGCAATGGCCTTAATGTCGCCGGTAGCCACCTCCATAACAATAGCACAACCATGACCCGCTCCATGTCTTTCGAGGTGCTCATGCAAAGCGGCCTCGGCTACGTCCTGAAGTGCCACATCTATTGTGGTTAATACATCCACCCCGTCCTCCGGATCGATCTGGTTCATGCTTTTTACCTCAACCCAGCTATTTCCGGGAATACGGGCATGAACCCAAAGCCCATCCTTGCCTTTAAGCACATCCTCAAAAGCCCCCTCAATTCCAACCTTAGCTCCGCCCATGTTTACCATTCCAATGGTGCGGGCAGCCATACCGTTGTGAGGAAGAATTCTGCGATTAACCTGAACGGGAATGAATCCCCCTTTGTTCTCCCCAAGCCGGAAAAGGGGAAACTTTGATATTTCCTGAAGCTCAATGTAGTTTACCTTACGCGGTGCCACCGGGTAGTATCGTTTGTTCTTAGCGAACTTTCGGGCGTTTATGAGTTCTGAACGATAGGAGTACCACGACCTGTCGCCAAAGAAACGGGAGAGGCATATTGCCAAAGAATCGACATTTGCTCTAAAAACAGAATCTGTTAACCCCGCGGCCTGCAAATCCATACGGATATCGAAGAAGGGCACAGAGGTTGCCAGAACTCTGCCATCCGCAGCCAGTATATCGCCGCGATTTGCCTCAACAATGATATCGCGGTAGGTTATCTTTTTGGCCTTCTCACGTAGTTCCCGTCCATCAACAATCTGAATCATCAGTATTTTAATAACAATACCAATCCCCAGTAGCAACAGTATGATGTAAACCACTGCCAAACGAACTAGTATTTCTTTTTTAATGGACATACCTAAAGAATCATTCGCTACTTAATTTTTTTCGGTGGAACCTTTGACTCCACCAAACCCAAACCCTTTGCCTCAACAAGCTTTACCACTTCCGATTGCCGACTTATTGACATGAACTGGGCAGCCGTGGTTATGGACTCGGCCCGCAGGTTTTTTACCTCCTTACGAAGTTTCTGCTCGGTGCGCAGCAAGCTATTGTAGTGGTAGCTATTGGCTATATAGATGATAGCCAAAACCACCAGAAAGACTATAAACGACATCTGCCCGGCAACCAACTCGTGGGTTAGAATCCGACCACTGAGGAAATCTCGGGCCTTTACCCCCTTCTTTTCTTTAGTCTGAACTTTAGGGCTACCACTTACATCATCGAACTCCGGAACTTGTTGCTCAGTCATAACCTAACTCCAATTCTAAGTTTTGCACTGCGTGCCCGTGTATTAGCCCGGCATTCCTCTTCGCTGGGTACAATTACCTTACGGTTCACTTGTTCAAAGGGAACATTCCTATTCCCTTGCAAATCCTTGCTCTCAACGCCATCGGTATTCCCGTAGCGGAAAAAGTTTTTGACCATTCTGTCCTCAAGGGAGTGATACGAAATGACAACCAAACGCCCTCCCGAAACCAAACATTTAATGGAGCTCTCCAGCATTGCTTTTAACGCCTCCATCTCGCCGTTCACCTCGATACGGATTGCTTGAAATATTTGAGATAGAACCTTGTTTTGAATTTTAGCGGGAACCAGCGGCATCAAAATCTGAGCAAGCTGCTCAACGGTTTCGATGGGCTTGGCTGAACGCTCTCTTGCAATAGCCGAGGCGAACCTGTTAGCACCCTGAACCTCGCCGTAAAGTTTCAGAATGCGGGTTAGGTTATCCAAATCGTAGCTGTTCACCACCTTATAGGCCGTTAAGCGAGCACTCTGGTTCATGCGCATATCCAATGGCCCTTCAAAACGGTATGAGAAACCCCGTTCGGGGCTATCAAAGTGATGCGATGAAACGCCCAGGTCTGCCAGGATGCCATCTACATGATCAACCTTATGGTAGAGCAAAAAATTACGGAAATATCTGAAATTACCCCGAATTAGCGTAAAACGCTTATCGTTGATGGCGTTCCGGAATGCCTCCTCATCCTGGTCGAAGGCGAACAAATGCCCCTTGGATCCTAACCTATCCAGAATTGCCCGTGAATGGCCTCCACCACCAAAGGTGAGGTCAACATACACTCCATTGGGTTTGATATTCAACCCTTCAATGCTTTCGGAAAGCAAAACCGGAATGTGGTAGGCCATTTACTCATCCTTTAATGGGGTTGAACCAAGAATACGCTCAGCCAGGCTGGCAAAATCGGAGGAACCGAGCTGTGCCGCCTCATACTTTTCCTTTGCCCAAATCTCAATCTTCCCATTCATCCCAGCCAACACAATATCGCGTCCTATTCCAACCATATCGAGCAAACGTTTCGGAAAAAGCAACCTACCGCTTGAATCGAGGGTTACCTCGGCCGTTCCCCTAAAGAACTCCCTGATAAACAGGTTATGCTCCTTGTTATAGGGATTGGTATTGCGGCGAATAATCTCGGTTTGACGCTCCCACTCCTCAATGGGGTAAAGTACCAAACACTCCTCGTAGATATCCTTTTTAACCACAAACCTATCGGGCGATGCCGAGGCAACCTGCCTGCGCAGCGATGAGGGGAAGAGCACCCTGCCCTTCTCATCCACTTTGCACTCGTAATCGCCGATAAATGTGGACATTGCTTTTTGTTTTTTCAATTGGTAAAAATATACAATAATTTTCCACTTTCAACCACTTTTTCCCACTTTTTTACACCCTGTTGATAACTTTTCACTCTGAGAGCTAAGCATTTATGCTCAATAGCCCGTAAACGTTGACCAAAAAAAAGGGGTCAGGCAAATCCTGACCCCCTCGCGGTTATTAAAAAAACGGTTGTTTACTGTAGGGCATATACCATCACGTTATCGACCCTGTATGCTGTTGACATCGAATTACTACCGGTATATTTAAAACCTATATAAACATCGCCGGAGAAACTACCAAGGCTAACCCCACCGGAGCTTACCCAGCGGTTAGTGCCATCGGCTTGCTGAACAATGTAAGCATCGGTTAGCTTTGTTTGAGTTGCTGAAGCCGGATTGGTGCCATCAAAATTGGTGAGAACATACACCTCCAGCGTAGCATTAGCCCAATAGTTATACTGTGTGTCGAACTTCAGGATCACGTTGGAACCCGAAGGGAGGGTAACCTTTGGTGAAATAAGCCAAGCCACATTGCTGGCTTCGCCCGACTGGTATGGGTTCATCTCGGCATACACATTACCACCGTACTGTTTTGCATTCCACACCTTGGTGCCGGCAGTTGCAATGGTTTTCCAACCGTCTATACTTATGGGGCTGTTAACCGTAGCCAATGCAAAGTTCTGGTTAAGCAGATAATTCTTTGATAACCTGGGTTGAATAAGCCTTACATCGCCTACTTTGCGGATGGCAAGCTGGTAATCGCTGTTAAACTTGGTGAGCACAGCGGTTATCTGTCCACGCCCAAGGGGTAGCTCAACACCGGCAAAGTTTGCATAGTTGCTCGTGCGAACAATGATAGTATTACCCGCGGCATCCTCCAAGAACCGGTTAGTAGTAGCAGAGCTCTCGGCGTATGTCTTACCCAGTTCGCTATCGGTAAACTGCATGCCAGAAAGGGTGATAACCCGGCCAATCATGCTATTATTTAACTCGCTCAGCGAGGTTGAAACCACACTTATAGGATTCCCGCAGCTAATAATAAACACTTTCTGGTAGAACTCGGCAGCCGATAACCGGCCAATTCCCCCATTGTAATTGCCACCCAGCTGTAAAACCCCTCCGTAGGTACCCAGGTATAGGTCCTTGCAGTTTATACGGATTTTGGTTCCCACGGGGAAATCGGCGTAAAGCCCGGTTACATCAACCTTGAACTCAATGGCAGCGGTTTCATCCTCAATGAAAAGCTGCTTATACAAGTTGCCCGATTCATCATTTGCATTTACAACACCCTCAATAACCAAATCATAAGGTATTTTAAATAGTGCCGAGCCATCCCAAATCTGCTTAAGCTGAGCTATGGTTGTGTTGGCCAGTGGAGCTTGGGTGCCAAAGCGGGGTTGGTTAAACTGAACATCCATAGTATCGCGAATAATCAGCTGATAAGTACCCCCGAATATGCTTAAAACCCCCGTAACACTTCCACTACCGGTCGGAACCTGCGTTTTGGTGAACTTGGCGTAGCCACTGGTTCTCAAAATGATTTGGTTACCCTGCTGGTCAACCAGCATGCGATTGGTATTCACCCCTGGAATGCTGTATGTGGCAGCGGGATTCCAGAACTGAACGTTTTCCAGCTTAACCAACTTCTGAACCTTACTGGTGGCCAGAGTGGGAATGGTTATGATTTCGGGTTGAATTTCAATTTTTTCTCCGGTAACCAGAAGAGTGGCGGGAACCTTTGAAGGGTCTATTCCGGTAACCTTTAATACACCGGCATCGGTATAACCCAATCCAATCTGGTACATCCCATTGTAGTTATCAATGGCCAATTCGTTAACCAGCACCAAAACCCGTTTGCCGGGTTTTAACCCGTAGCTGGCATACAAATCTTTAGCATTTATTTTCAAGTCGATACCGCCGGTTTCATCGGCAATGGTTACCGTTTCGTAGAAATTTGCAGCGGAATCGGACGATAGTACATAAGCATCAATCACAATGGGTTTAAGTACTGGAACAGAATCTTCCTTTTCCTTATCGTAAACTTTAGTCCAGAACTCTGTTGGGGCTACATCTCTTATAAGTGCAGCCTTGGGATTGCTCTGTCCATCGTATAGCCCTTTGAGCTGGGCAATGGTAAAAGATTTCTCCCAGGTTGCTGCTTTGCTGTAAATGGGAGGAGTATCAAAGTCTTCCTTTACACACGAAGTGTTTACCAATACCAAGCCCACAAGGGCAAGTATTGCAAGTAGTATGAAATATTTTCGTTTCATTGTACATCCCTCCCCTTTCTATTGTTGGCACCGATTATTAGTAAAATTGATATCGTTTGTATCACGAAGCAGCAGCTGGTATGTGCCTTTGTAGTAGGTAAGCACACCAACCACCCAGCCATTCTTTGTGGGAATGGGGTTGCCGGCAAATTTTGCATAACCGCTGGTTCTGATAACAATTGTGCTGGCGTAAGGTAGTGAACAGGAAACCAGGGCATGGTTAACAGTTACCTTGTTTGTAATGTCAGCAAAGGTATAGATGCTATTCGTAATTGGCGAAATGGTATCCTTGATTTGCACATTCTCAAACTTCACCAACCTCCCGATATTGGTTTGTGTAAGTAGGGTTGGAGACATGGTAAGCGGAACAACGTCAACCAGCTGTTTTCCCTTTTTGAAAACATGCTGGCGAATGACAGGGTCACCTTCGAGCCCACTTATCTCCCAGTTACCATTATTACTGTATATCGAGCCGAGCTGGATTTGCCCCCCATAGTCGCCCAGGTAAAGCCCATTGCAGTACACTACCACCCTCTGCCCGCGCTTATAGTCATTGTAAAGCGATGTTTTATTGAGCTTAAGCTCAATGCCACCCGTTGCATCCTGAATGAATATGCTTTTGTAGAAGTTGCCCTCCTTGTCGTCGGATGTCACAACGCCTTCGATGATGATAGAATCCCTTTGAAAGAAGGTGTTTTCGCTGAGCTGGTAAAGCTCACCCGGATACATGGATTTAAGTTCAGCTATGGTTGTATTTGCCTGAAGGTTAGTGGAATCGACCCTTGGTTCAACAGTATCGTAGTTAAAATCGATGCAGCCGTGCATTGAAACCACTATTGCCCACCCAATCAAGGCTAATATTGCGAATGTAAAACGTTTCATCTTTCTAATTTTTTTATGTTAAAATCTAAGTCCCAGAATCAGGTAGTATGTCCGACCGAATGCGTAGAAGTACTTGGGAGGGAATGTGTTTGAAGTTTGCTCAGCAACTGAGTATCTGGCTTGTTCAAATCCTCCCGTTTTAAAATCGGTATTATTCAGCACATTTGCCACCTGAAAGTTAAGGTTGATAAAGTAATCCTTATATCTCCATGATTTACCCAAATTTGCATCAATCAGTAAAGCCGAAGGAACTTTCTCCTGACGGGTGAGAGCATCGCGACGTGGGTCGCCTGGTTCAAGGCCCTGAAGTGCTTCTGCAGTGCGTTTGCCTGGGGCAAAATCGATGTACGAATGATCGTAGTAGCTAACCTCAGCTCCTAAAAACCAATATTTTGGTGAAGCGTAACGTAAGCCTAGCATCGCTGCGGTTTGCGGTGTATTGGGTACAAAAAAGTTTTTAATGTAAACCACCTGGTCCATGAGAAGTACTGTTCCCAGGTTATCCTGAGTAACCGTGGCCAAGGGGCGTGAGGTAAACTGATAAACCCCAAGTGCTGCAGCCGAGTTGAGGGTTAATGTTGGGCTAAGCTTTACTTCCGCTCCAATCTCTACCCCCTTGTGCACCTTTTCAATACCCCGCATGGTGTAGTTAATAAAGGTACGGTAGGTATCATCGTAAAACGATTTTAGCTCCGTTTGGTCCATAAACATGGTGTAGTATGCCGAGAACCTGGCCTTTACATAAGGTGTACGGAGGTTATAGTTGATGTCAAAAGCGGCTATCCGCTCACTGGTCAATCCGGGAATTACAAAATTAGAGGTACGAGGTGAAATGTAGGAATTACGGAAGAATGGGGCACGGGTCAGGTAGGCCAGGTTTGCATCGAGGTAGTGCCTACCAGTGATTTTCCAGGTTGCTCCGGTTTTTACCCCGTAGTTATGGAACTGCTGTTTAGGTGAGTCGCCCTTTGAATTTTCAGGGAAACGGCCGTTGCGCATGTTACCGGTTCTCCAAAACTCTGTGTAGGTGTAATTGGCACCTGCGTAAAAATCTAACCGATTCAGTGTGTAGTTGGCAACACCCCATACACCACCATTATTAACATTTGCCCAGTAGCTGTAACCAAATATATCCCCTACCACAACCTTACGGTTTGGATTGTCTAAATCGTTCTGGGCCAAACCGGGATTACTGAAGTAGTCGCGCTCCACAAACTGGTCAATATCCAACCAGTACTTACCACCCAACAGGTCATCCATAATCTTGTAGTTCTTACCTTTATATATTGAGGCTTCAATACCTCCGTTCACTTTCAGCTCCGGAACCGGATTCCAGTTAGCAATACTGGAGAAGGTGAACTGCCGGGAATCGGTTATGCGGTTTTCTACGATGTACTTTGAGCGAAGGCTATCGCTGTTGTAGTTCACCTGGTACATGTAGTCCCAGTCCAGCTGCCGGATTGATGCATCGTTTCTAAAGGCATTTGCAAGCTCACTAACTACCGAAGGATCGGAGTTAGCCCAGTAGCTGGGAAGCTTGCGGTAGTAATCAGGGCGAGGATCCTGTGCATCGTACCAGTTTAAGCCCGATGTTTGGTAAGTACCAAATGAATAGCCAGCTGTTGTAGTTACCTTTAAGTTAGGCTGAACATCCCAGTAGTGGTTAAGTATAAAAGTTGGTTCCTGCTGAAATCGCACACGTGCATTTCGCTTCTCACCATTCTGGTAACCCCAGTTAGGGTTATAGAAGTTTGTACCAGCCAGGGCGTTGGCTTCATCGGTTGAAACACCTTGCATTCCCCTTTTGGTAGGAGCGTTAAAAGTGGTAAAGGCAACCGAATGCCTGTCGTTGAATCTTTTCTCAATTCCTATGAAATAGGCCCATGCGTCGTAATTAGTTCCCTCCACATAGCCCTCCTCAGCCCAACGGCGTGAGCCGCTGAGGGTAAATGCAACCCCATTCTCCATTAGGCCAGTGGAATGGGTAAACATTAGCCGATTGGTGTAGGTTCGGTTCGTTGCTGCGTACGATAGCCTGGTTCCGGTTCGTTGCTGCGATGCCCGCACGTTGAGGTAGGTCGCCCCACCTAATCCACCAAACGACCAATCGGTAGGGGTTAAGCCATTCCTGGCTTCCCTATTGCGGGTAACATCGTTAAGGCCACCCCAGGAACTCCATCCGGCAAATCCGCTTTCGGGATCGTTAACCGACACGCCGTTCATGTAGAGCAGCGAGTACTCCGGGTCGTATCCTCTGATCTGAAACCTTGCCGCACCAAAAGTAAACGACGCTGCCGAGGAGAAGGCATCCTGCTGCGATTGTAGCAAGCCGGTAACCGATTGCCCCTTCGATTCGCTCTCCAACTCATCAACCGAAATGGTTACCTCATTATATGCTCCATAAGCGTCATCGGAAACCGTACGCGGCATCATGACATCCGGAAGCTTTAAACCTTCGGCAACCTCAACCTCCATCTCAACGGTCTGGTATCCGAGAAGAACAAAATCGAATAAATATTTTCCGGGATTTAAACCGGTTATCACGTAATAGCCAGTTGCATCGGTTGAAACACTCACATTTGTGCCAACTACCTGTACCACTACCCCGGGTAACACTTTTCCCGACTGGGAATCCTTAACATACCCACTCACACCCTGCTGAGCAAGTAAGGCTGATGTACTCCCCATGAGTACAACCATGATAACTAAAAGTAATCGCCTCATTTGGTAAATTGATGTTTTATTACGTAGCTTTGGTTTAGTACCTGCAAAAATGAAACTTTTTAGCATAAATTTTGATTAATTACATTCTTTTTTTTCGTTAAGTTTTATATTTGTCGCATCATTTTTCCTAAAATATAACAACTTATGTATAGTTTATTTCTAAGAAAAATATCGTTTGTATTAGTAACTGTACTACTACCTTTACTTTTATCAGCACAAGGCGATGTACAAAAAGAACAGTATAAGGTTAGCTGCATTGCATTTTACAACCTTGAGAACCTGTTCGATACCATCCCCGGCCCAAACGATACCGAGTTCACGCCGGAAGGGGCAAACAAGTTTACCTCGGCCAGGTATTGGCATAAAATTAACAACATGGCCGATGTCATCTCCCAGATAGGAGGAGAGCTATTCCCGGGTGGACCAGCAATTATAGGGGTTTGCGAAATTGAAAACCGAAACGTTCTGGAAGATCTGATAGCCGCACCTAAACTGCAACCCTCAGGCTATTCCATTGTTCACTACGATTCGCCCGATGCCCGGGGGGTGGATGTGGGGTTGATGTACCGTCCCGATTTCTTCAAGGTAACCTCGCACCGTTCTGTCACGCTGCACATTCCCGATAACCCAAACTTTAAAACCCGCGACCAGCTGGTTGTAAGCGGGTTACTCGATGGGGAACCCATACATATCATTGTCAACCATTGGCCTTCGCGCAGGGGTGGGGAGAAACGGAGCCTGCCTTTCCGCATGGCTGCCGCCAAGCTAACCCGCTCAATCGTTGATTCCATCCTCACAACCGATGCCAATGCCAAAATTATTATCATGGGCGACCTGAACGACGACCCGGACAGTAAAAGTATCATTAAAGGATTAGGAGCAAATCCATATAAAGAAAAGCTCAAACCCGGCGAGCTTTTCAATGCCATGGGAAGCCTTTACCACGAAGGGATTGGTACTTTAGCTTACCGCGATTCCTGGAACCTTTTCGATAACCTGATCATCACCCAGTCGCTTCTGGGTGACGACAGGACCACATGGAAATTCCACAAAGCAAAGGTTTTTAACAAACCTTTCCTCCAGCAGAAAAGTGGACAGTTTGCAGGTTATCCTTGGCGAACCTACGTGGGTAATACCTTTATGGGAGGCTACTCCGACCACTTCCCGGTTTACCTGTTCCTGGTTAAGAAAAAGTAAAATATTAAAAACGGGCCAAGGCCCGTTTTTTTGCATTAAATACTAATTTTGTATGAACATGAACTGGCAAATAGAATTTTTGAAAGATGATTATGATTATATGAAATAATGAGCCAAAGGGAAACTAACTTTATGAGACCGGTAAGCCAAACAACCGTTATCCTAAAAACCTGAGCGCAGATCAAATGACCAAGGTAAAAAAACAGCTACTTCACGACGAACCGGTACCGTTCAAGCTGCTAGCCATATCTTCGTCGCTGAGCATGAGCCAAATGGTTTGGCACATTAACCAAAAATGTCAGCTCTCTCTTGGCCAAAACATCTTACTTGAAGCTCTACTTGGCTTTCCTGCATTTACCGACAGAGGAACTTACCAAACTATTGTCATAACGCTAATCGGAAATAAATCTCAAGGGAAATTGCTTCATCCAAAACTCAGCAATATTGACTACCTACTTGAACTAACGGGCCCAGCCGATGACACCTTGGTATCAAAAATATCAACCGGAATAAAATCGTTACCCACCACCCAGACGGTAATTGAGGTTCAACCGGGCTTACTAAAGCGCAAGGAGCCCTACTGCTCAGAATAGTTAAATTTTACGCGGTTAGTTATCAGCATTATACGGATTTCTGTTTACCCGTTTAACTTTCGCGTTAAACTTTGTTAAGGGTATAGTTGTCCATATCATAAAAGTTACCTTTGCTCATATGAGCAGAAAATTACTTTTAATTCTAACCGCCGTAATTTCCATTGCATCCATTGGGTTGGTCATGCTTCAATCCAAATGGATAAGAATTGCTGTGGAGATTAAGGAAGAGCAGTTTGCTCAAACGGCAAGCCTGGCCATGGAACGAATCATCGATGAAATCGAAAAGCAGGAAACGGTGGTTCAGATCATTGATGAGATAAAACCCTACTACTCGGTAAACACCAGCGGTTCGGCACGAATGACCTACCGACAAGATATCCTGAATAAAACAAAAGGTGGATTCCGTTCCAAGCAAATCAGCCAGCAGGTTTTCACCTTCAGCAACCTCGATACCCTTAGGTTACCCACCTTTGCAAAAAGCATTGTGGACAGCACCATGTTCGGCAACCTACCGGTTAAAATCTCGGCCGATGGCACCAACCCAACCACTCAATCGCTAAACCTGAACATTACCGACAAGCTTCTTAACAAAACGGTGTTTGTTGAAAACATCGTTGATCGCATGATTCGGGTGGAACTCCCGCTGCAGGACCGTATATCACAGGAACAGCTGGACTCCATCATCCATCGCGAACTAACCCGTAAGGGCATTGATGCCCGCTACGAATACCGAGTAACGAACGAAAAAGACAGCACCATATACTCCAGCCCAAGGTTCAGGTCGGGCTTTAAAGGCTTGGTTCTACGCGACAAGCTTTTCCCCAACGATTTCTTCGCTCGTAGATATTTTCTTACGATATACTTTCCAAATCAAAAAACCTACATTCTAAGTTCGCTTGGCCCCATGACCTTTGGCACCCTGTTGCTTACCTTGATGATTATTTCTATATTTACCATAACGCTTTACATCATTTTCAAGCAAAAGCGCATTTCGGAAATACGGAATGATTTTGTAAGCAACATGACCCACGAGCTTAAAACCCCCATATCAACCATTTCGCTGGCAGCACAAATGCTCAACGATAAAAGCATCCCTACCGAGCGTAAAAACCTCGATTACCTTGGTGGTGTCATTGCTGATGAAAGTAAACGCCTTGGGCTTCAGGTGGAAAAGGTTCTGCAGATGGCAATCTTTGAACGTGCTAAACTTAAGCTCAAGATTAAGGAGGTGGACATTCATGAAGTGATTAAAAAGGTTACAAATAACTTTTCACTTCAACTGGAAACACAGGATGGAATCATCATTCATGAATTAAACGCCACCCAACCCGCCATTAAAGCCGATGAGGTTCATATCACCAACGTGATTAACAACCTGCTCGATAACGCCACCAAGTACCGCAACGGGAATCCTGAAATTACCATTTCAACCAAGGATGTAACCAAAGGAGTGGTGGTTGCCATTAAAGACAACGGGATTGGGATTAGCCGCGATAACCTGAGAAAAATTTTCGATCAGTTTTACCGGGTTCCCAGCGGAAACATTCACAACGTTAAGGGCTTTGGGCTCGGATTGAGCTACGTCAAAAAGATTGTTGAAGCCCACGGCGGTAGAATCTGGGTTGAAAGCAAGCTGGGCGAGGGAAGTACATTCTCCTTTTTCCTGCCGTGGAACGGACCAACAGAACAATCGTATATACCCAAATAGCTAATACTTAAAACCATGAACCAACGCAAAATTAAAGTGATGCTCGCCGAGGATGATGAAAACCTCGGATTCCTGCTCAAGGAATACCTGCAAGCCAAAGAGTACGATGTTGACCTTTACAAAGATGGCGAAAAAGCCTACAAAGGTTTTCAAAACAACTACTACGACATCTGCATCCTGGATGTTATGATGCCTCTGAAAGATGGGTTTACCCTGGCAAAGGAAATCCGCATGGCTAACCCCAACATGCCCATCCTTTTCCTTACCGCTAAATCCATGAAAGAAGATGTAATTGAAGGTTTCTCCATTGGAGCCGACGATTACATGACCAAACCCTTTAGCATCGAGGAGCTGCTCATGCGGCTCGAAGCCATACTCCGTCGTACCCGCAAAGATGCTGCCAGCGCAGAACAAACCCTGTTCCAGATTGGAAAATACTTGTTTGATGCAACCAAGCAAACCCTTACCTACGAAAACGACACCCGCAAGCTAACCACCAAGGAAAGCGAGCTGCTAAAGTACCTTTGTTTAAACCGCAACAGCCTGCTCGATCGAAACTTTGCTCTCAAAACCATCTGGGTGGACGACAGCTACTTTAACGCCCGCAGCATGGATGTTTATATAACCAAGCTACGCAAGTACCTGGCCAACGACCCCAGCATTGAAATTATTAATGTTCGAGGAAAAGGTTTTAAAATGATTTACTAACTTTTGCCCATTACCATAGAATAGTTTACTTTTTTTTAATTTATTTTGCGGAATGAGGTGATGTTTTCTGAAAATTTTATTTAACTTTATGGTTATTAAGTGGTAAAGGCTAAAAGGTTATGGAGAGAATTGAATTAGAGCCCACCATGGAGACTCCTAAAGTGTTGCTCGATAAAGATAACGCAGTGATTGAATTTGCCGGAAACTCCCTCCCGGAGGATGTTAACTCGTTCTATGGACCGATTCTCGAGTGGATTGATAAGTATATTGAAAACCCCAACGAAACCACCGAAATAAACTTGAAGTTCGACTACTACAACACCTCATCCTCCAAAATGATTCTAAAAATTCTGGAAAAGTTTCGCGAAATTCATAAAAAAGGGTACACGGTTGTAGTAAACTGGCACTACATGGAAGATGATGAGGATATGATTGAAGCTGGCGAAGACTATGCTGAGCATCTTAAAATCCCTTTTAACATGATTCCAATTCAACAGTAAACCCAAAACCATTGAACATGGCAACCCCCTCAAAATTTAAGGTTTTTGTTAACCGCCTTTTTGGCAGCTTTACCGAAACCGAAAAGGTTGAAGCTACCCGCAAGGCCCTTCAGGAAGAGTTTGACAGTTTCCAGGAATATCAGGAATCAACCGAGTATAGTCGCTTCCGCGAACTGGATAAATGGTATAAAAGTGGTGAACTCCAAAGGGTAAAATCCGAACTTAAAAAAATTACATATAAAGGTTCGCCCGAACATGTGGCCGAGAAGGAGTACCTAAAGCTATCTAAATCTAAAGAAGTAAAGGAGTGGCAAAAGCAAGGCGGTGCAACCAACCCTGTTGTGGACCAATTCCTAAACTTACAAAAGCAAGTTGAATCGGATGAGTTTCAAAAACGTAAGAAGTACCTGCTCTCCAAAAACAAGTTTGAGCAATCCGAAGCTTACGCCAAGCTTGTTGAGTATAAAAAACTTAGCGCCTCGCAAAAGATTAAATGGGTTACTGCTCTGGAGAAGGATAGCAGCAAGTTTAACGAGCTGAGGCGTTGGAAACTTGAGTTCTTCGACGATTTTAATACCAACAGTATCGACCACCAGAAGTGGCTTACCAAATTTTTCTGGGGCGATGCTCTGATAAACAAAAACTATTCTTTTACTAACGACAAGCAGAACTACACCGATAAAAATTTTGAAATTAAGAATAGTATTCTTCGAATCGTTACCCGAAAGGAAACCTCCGAAGGACTTGGTTGGGACACAAAGTTTGGTTTTGTTCCCAAAACCTTTGAATACACCTCAGGGGTGATAAACACCGGTCATGTTCTTAGGCTTACGGAAGGTAAGGTGGAAGCGAAAATTCGTTTATCATGCTGTCCCGGGGTAACCCATGCATTCTACCTTGTGGGTCAAACCGTTCTTCCTGAAATTGATGTTTTCTTCAAAACCGATACTAAACCCAACTCGTTTACTGGGGCCTACTTCACCCGGAAAGAGAATGGTAAGGTTTCTAAATCGCTCAGCAGCATTGGTGGGGTAAAATGCAGCCAGAACTTTTACCTGCTGGGAGTGGAATGGGATAAGAACTATATTGTTTGGACTATCAACGGAACACCATATAAGGTTGAGAAAAACCTAACCCCCAACATTCCCATGTACCTGGTTTTTGCATCAAGTGTGAACAGCAAGATTGACGACTCAAAACTGCCTGCTTACCTTGAAATAGACTGGGTGCGTTGCTGGACACGACAGTAAAAATGAGCCCCTTTATAGTTAAGGGGCTGACTTCTTAAGAGATTCAGCCCTTTTGTTATAGTAATCCTGCCACAACCCTGAGCTTTGTGACTGCGTCCTCCAGGTAGGTTTTTCCCGTGTCAAACTCCCAGACCCATTCCTTCACTTGGTTTAACCCCGACAAATCAGCAAATACAGTAGGTCTGGTAGCCATCAGCTCACCTTTATCGTTATAGTACTCCTCCATGACATCGGAAACCAGCAACGATTTTCCTTTGGGTAGGCTATTGATATGCTTTTGCTGAATGACTAAGGCCAGCTCTATGCTCTGCCAGTCCGTCAACTTCCCCTTCCGTCGAAGAAATTCCAGTGGTATATCGCTCAGCTGGCTTAATAGGTTGAGCGATACCACAAAATCGGCATCAGGGGTAAAAGGTTCTGCTCGTTCAATGAGGTTTGCGAGCTTAAAAAAGATGATATCCCTTAACCTCTCGCTCGAAAGGTTGTGTAAAAGCCCTCCGGTAAGGTCCTCCGTTATAAAGTTTATGCTGGAATTCCTCGAATACTTTTTGAGTATTGGTGTTGGGTGAGAAATATCGACAAAAGTTAACCGAAATCCGTTAGCCAGGAGCTCATCTACAGGTACATCCAACAGGTAACCGCTTCCTAAAAAACAAATGTTTCTTGGTTGATTCTGCTTAACAGCGTCTAGAATCAGCATCTTTGTGTTAGCTAAGTGCTTGTCCCAACCATCCTTTTCGCGCAGGTACCGGTTATAAATACCATTCTGCCCTGAAACAATACCCAGCTCACGCACTCTTCGTGCAACTCTTAAATTTCCAAGCAACATACAGAACACTTAATCCATTTTAAGAACCGCCAGGAATGCCTGTTGAGGTACCTCAACGGTTCCAATCTGGCGCATACGCTTCTTCCCCTTTTTCTGCTTTTCGAGTAGCTTACGCTTACGCGTGATATCGCCACCATAACACTTGGCCGTAACATCCTTACGCAGGGCTTTCACGGTTTCGCGGGCTATAATCTTGGAACCAATTGCTGCTTGAATTGCAATATCGAACTGTTGACGCGGTATAAGTTCTTTCAGCTTTTCGCACATCTTACGGCCAAACTCGTAGGCATGGTCCATGTGTATGAGCGACGATAGCGCATCAACCATTTCGCCATTCAGGAGGATGTCCAACTTAACCAGTTTTGCTTCCTGATACCCATCTATAAAGTAATCGAATGAGGCGTAGCCGCGAGAAATAGATTTTAGCTTATCGTAAAAGTCGAATACAATTTCGCTTAGGGGTAACCGGAACGATAGCTCCACCCTATCGGAAGTGAGAAACACCTGGTTCTTTAAAACACCACGCTTGTCAATACATAGCTTCATCACCGCCCCCAGGTACTCGGACTTGGTAATAATCTGAGCGGTAATTACCGGCTCTTCAATAAAGTCGATCATCGTAGGGGCAGGCAATCCACTGGGGTTGTGCACCTCTACCACCTCACCCTTGGTGGTATGCACCAGGTACGAAACGTTTGGCACCGTGGTAATAACATCCATGTCGAACTCGCGGAACAAGCGCTCCTGTACAATCTCCATGTGCAGCAGGCCCAGGAAGCCACAGCGAAAGCCAAACCCTAAAGCCAACGATGATTCGGGTTCAAAGGAGATAGAGGCATCGTTCAGCTTCAGCTTCTCGAGCGAAGCACGCAGGTCCTCATACTCATCGGCATCTACCGGGTAGAGGCCTGCAAACAGCATGGGCTTAACATCCTCAAAACCGGCAATTGCACTATGGCAAGGCCTTTCTACATGTGTTATAGTATCGCCAACCTTCACCTCACTCGACTCCTTAATACCGGAGATGATGTAGCCCACATCGCCGGCGCTAATGTAATCGCGAGGCTGAAGCTTCAGGCGGAGAATTCCTACCTCATCGGCCTCGTACTCTCGGCCGGTATTAAAAAACTTCACCTTATCGCCCTTACGGATGGTTCCATTAAAAACCTTATAGTAGGCAATAATACCACGGAACGAATTAAAAACAGAATCAAAGATCAGAGCTTGCAGGGGAGCATCGGGATTTCCAACCGGAGGTTTAATACGGGTTACAATTGCCTCGAGCACAGCCTCCACACCTTCTCCGGTTTTGGCGCTCACCGGCAGTATTTCGTCGCGCTTGCAGCCCAGTAAATCAACAATCTGATCTTTTACATCCTCAACCATGGCCGCTTCCATGTCAATCTTGTTGATAACCGGAATAATCTCCAAATCGTGATTTAGCGCCAGGTATAGGTTTGAGATGGTTTGAGCCTGTATGCCCTGAGTGGCATCAACCACCAGTAATGCTCCTTCGCATGAGGCAATAGCACGGGAAACCTCATACGAAAAGTCCACATGACCCGGTGTGTCGATCAGATTCAGCTTGTATTGCTGCCCCTGATAGGTGTAATCCATCTGTATGGCATGACTCTTAATGGTGATGCCCTTTTCGCGTTCCAAATCCATACTATCGAGCACCTGTTCCTGAAATTCACGCTCCGATAGGGTGTTGGTAAGCTCCAGCAGCCTGTCGGCCAGTGTACTCTTCCCATGGTCGATATGGGCGATAATGCAAAAGTTCCTGATATTCTCCATCCTCAACTCTTCGTATTGAAGTGCAAAGATACTGAAAAGTTGCGAATTAAGGCAACGAACCTGGCGAAAGGGGGATAGAAGTTAAACGAACCATTCTGGTTCAAACTATGGGCAATGCTCCTTGTAGCTAAATGGATTAGCTTCTACCCATCTATAGACCGCTGAAAACTGTTGTGCTGCCTGAATGGCATGAAAAACCAAAACTTTATTGCCAACCCTAATTTTCTGTAATGCCATCAGAAGCCATCCTTTCGAAACTTGGTTAGCATAAGCTTAGCAGCAAAGAAATCTTTACTACTTTTGTATCCAATCAATTAAAGTATGACCCGACGTATTCAGCCCTTTGCCGTTTACAGCGATGGTAAAGGAAATATTTATGAGGATCCCAAGATTTTTGCCGCCGGGCGTTCAGGAAACCGGATTTACCCGCTATACCTGGATGAGATGATACCACTACCCTATGGTAGCGAGGTGTTCGAACTCCCTGGTCGCAGAGTGCTGGGTTATAGCAGAAAAGGGGAACTGGTTGAGGGCAAAAATGGCATTGCCTGTGCCGCATTCATAGCTCCCGCCCACACCCAGCTTTCCATTGCAGCATGGCGCAATACCGTTAATGCTCCTGTCCTTCCACTATACGCATACACAGCGATTGGCTGGTACAACGGAAAATTCTACGTTCCTGCCCTGAGAATTGATCCGGATACTCGTCAGGATTGCGAAAACTTTAACCAAAAAATCATCATTCAACGTGGAAAGAGGCTGCTCAGAGAGCATCCACAGAACAGGCTTATTCATCACCTGGTCCAAAACTGTGCATTTACCTACCTATGCCCTGCGGCAAGGAACTACGTGATGAACCGTTGGGAAGCTCCGCTCCCTGTTTCTCCAACCTGCAATGCTCGCTGTGTAGGATGCATATCGAAACAGGATGAAAAGGAATCGCCGGTACACGAATCGCAGCACCGTTTAACCTTTGTTCCCACGGTAGATGAGATTGTCGGGGTGGCAGTACCCCATCTTGAAAACGCACCAAATCCGGTGGTTAGCTTTGGACAAGGCTGTGAGGGGGAGCCACTCATGCAGTGGGAACTCATACGCGATGCCATTAAAGCCATTCGTGCAAAAACATCGAAAGGGGTTATAAACTTGAACACCAACGGCAGTAAACCCCAAGCCGTTGAGGAGCTGTTCAAAGCAGGCTTGAACAGCATAAGGGTTAGCATGAACTCGGCGCAGGAGAAATGGTACAACCTGTATATTCGTCCCGTTAACTTTACTCAAAACGATGCCATTGAATCGCTAAGGGTGGCTAGGCGACACAACGCCTGGTCGTCCATAAACTATTTTGTGATGCCCGGCATAACCGATACTCCGGAAGAAATTGCCGCATTAAGAAAAATAATAGCTGATGCCCGAATAAGCATGATTCAGTGGAGAAACTTCAACATTGACCCCGATTGGCTTTTCAACCGAATAGAATTCACCGATAGTGCCGAGCTTATTGGAGTAAAACAATTTATGGATTATATTCGCAAAGAATTTCCGTGGGTATACTTCGGATACTTCAACCCTCCGGCCAATATTATTGACCAGTATGGATTTAAATAGTTCTTTTGCTATGGAAACATATATCTGTAAAACATGCAACATCAGGTTTGACGCCAAGGGGATCAAAACCGAGTGGATAGATGCCGCATTTGGTCCATGCAGCAAGTTTACTGCCTTGTGTCCTTCGTGCGGTAAAGAATGCGATGAGTATCGTGCGCCAAAATCGGGTTCAGCAGAAAACAGCCAGCATACACTCCATGCCCCGGCATGTGGTTCGTGCTGCGGAGGTTGTAATTTATAGGTTAATTCAAAAGCACCATGATAGAGATAAAAGTTCTGGGAGTAGGCTGCCCAAATTGCCACAAACTTGAAGCCATGTGTTCCGAGGTGGTAAGGGAACTTGGGGTTGATGCCCATATCGAGAGCATTACCGATATGAGTAAATTTATGGACTACGGCGTACTGCTAACCCCTGCGCTGGTTATAAATAACGAAGTGAAAGTTCAGGGGAAATTGCCGTTAAAACCAACGCTTGTGAACTGGATAAAACAAGCTGCCAAATAAAAAACGGATGCCTGCGTTTGCAGGCATCCGTTTTAGCTACCAGGTATTGATGTCGTAATCGGAAATTTTTCGAACCCTTTTGGCCACTTCCTGGCCTTTCTCGTTTAAATCAATCACAAATTCAACCATATCGCCCTCAATCAGCTCATCGAAATCGCCACCCTCAACATCCATATAGTGGAAGAAGAGGTTATTGGGGGGATACTGAATAAATCCATAGCCGTTATTAATGCTTAGCACTCGTGCACGCTTCAACTCCTCGTCGGCAGAGGCTTCTTTAACCGGTTGGCGGGGTTGGCCATAATCCTGAACGGTGAACAGGTTCTCAACCACCCTATCCTTGCGTTTCAGTCCGTCGTTTATGAGTTCATGCATGGGTAAGGGGTAAGTAACCTCACGAAGGAGTTCCTGTGAAGTACGCGTGGTTACCTCGCGACCCTGATCGTCGGTGTAATCGAAATCCCATGCCAGTACCATAACCTTTGCGCCTAAGGAGTTTATTTTTCGGATTAATGGTACGTAATCGCCATCGGAAGTGATTAGCACCAACACATTAAAGCGTTTGTAAAGGGTTTGCTCAAAAGCTTCAAGCGCCAGCCACACATCAATACCTTTGTCTTCGCGTCGTCCACCCCTGGGCCTGATGGGCAGGTAGTGGGTTACAACGCCTTCGGACATCAAAATGTCATCAAATACACGGTCGTTGTAGAGCTGGTTTCCGCGTTGGCTTGCCTCCTGAGCGCTAATTCGCCCACGAAAGAAGTGGGCTTCAATCACCTGGCAATAGTTAGGATCGACTCCCTCCTCGGTGGCTACCATTTTGCGGATGAACTCATGCAGGCCTGCAATGTTTAACCTTTTCTTTCGGGGATGAAAATAGTTGTAGTAATTGCTGACGTGCAGGAAGTAGTTACCATCGTAAAATACGCCAATGCGAATCAAATCCTTTCGTTGGTTTTTTAGTGCCATGTTTAATAATTTTTAAATGGTTAGATAATAATTAAGCTGCTGGTGTTCTGAAAATAGGTTGCAAAGGTAATTCTTATTAAATCTCTTCAAAATAAAAACATCAAAAGCAACATGAAACGCGTCGCAAACGTTTACAGGTCGATTATCTTGCTTTTAATGGCATACTTTACCAGGTCAACTGTGGTGGTAAGCTCAAGCTTTTGCATGATATGGTTCTTGTGCGACTCAACAGTGCGAACGCTGATAAATAGCTTATCGGCAATCAGCTGGTTTGAGTACCCCTGAGCCACCATTCTTAAAATTTCCAGCTCCCTTGCGGTCAACTTTTTGTCTTCGTACTCATCGGCTCTTTCCGGGTTTTTTATTTGCTTCAGGTAGCTTTTAAGGATAATGCCCGACACCTCCTTGCTAAAATACTCATTCCCCTGGTACACCTGTTCAATGGCTTCAATGAGCTCCTCACGCGAGATACTCTTGTGCAGGTAGCCCTTTGCTCCGCTGCGGAGCGAGTTGAAAATGTACTCCTGCTCGGTATGCATGGAAAGAATGATTACCCGAATTCCCGGGTGATTCGTGGTAATCGTACGCGCCAGCTCTATGCCGGACATTTCGGGTAACGAAATATCAACCAGCATCACATCGGGCTTGATAGACTCTAACATGCTCAGCATTTCTCGGGCACAGTCGGCTTCGGCCACCACCTCGATGGTTTGGGTGTTGTTCAGCAGCGATCGTATGCCATCGCGAACCAGCTGGTGGTCTTCCACCAGCGCAACCTTAATCTTGTTGTCCATTTGCTGATGTTTTTGTCTGACTTAGCGGGAACTCTGCAACAATCTTTGTCCCTTTACCCGCCGATGAAATAATATTGATCTTACCGTTCAGCAGTATTGCCCTTTCCTTCATGTTGTAAAGACCGTTGCCCGTATCGGTTGGCCTGTTCGGGTTAAACCCTGTTCCGTTATCCTCAATTTGCAGGTGCAGATTGCTAAAGTCGGAGTAAACGGTAACATTTGCCCTA
This sequence comes from uncultured Bacteroidales bacterium, assembly GCA_937926785.1. Lineage (GTDB taxonomy): Bacteria > Bacteroidota > Bacteroidia > Bacteroidales > Tenuifilaceae > Tenuifilum. The sequence goes on from CALBBQ010000034.1 coordinate 45,938, forward strand.
TTGGCCCCCGAATGCTTTATGACATTGGTAAGAGCCTCCTGCACAATTCGGTAAACATAGGTTTTAAGAAGCTGATCCAGGGGTTCGGGTAAAACTCCCACCGTAAGTCCGATGCTAACGCCAGAATTGCTCTCAACCTCGTTGCACAGGTTGCGAAGTACCACCGCCAGGCTAAACTCCTTTAGTGCTGCGGGCATCAGGTTATTGGAAATGCGACGAACCTCATCGATAGTATGGTTAAACATTTGCTTAACCTGGGTGAGAGTTGTATCAATTTCACCGGCCTTTTCATGTGGGATGCTCTCCAGCTTCAGCTTAATGGCTACCAGGTTCTGACCTAACCCGTCGTGCAGCTCGCGCGAAAGGCGTTGCCTTTCCTTTTCCTGCCCATCGATAACCGATTTAACCTGCCGCATCCGTTCCATCTGTAGCTCCCGTTCCATGAATTTTCGGTGGGTAATATCCCTGATAACAATGGATTCCGCCGGCTGCCCCCTAAAAGTTATGGCCTTCGCCTGGATTTCTACGTATAGGGTTTTCCCGTCGCATCGGCGGAGGGTTGCCTCGGCAGAGGGCTGCCTACCCTCTCTCACCTCTCGTAATAAATCTTCCGCTACCCTTAACAAATCAAAAGGCCGCAGGGTTTGCAGCTCAACATCGCTGTAACCTGTTATTTCAGCGTAAGCCGGATTGTAAAACACGGGTATCCCCTCGTGGTGAATCACTATCGCATCCAGCGAAGCACGATAAAATTGATTTAAACGCTCGCGCTCCTCTTCTATCTGTCTGTTTTGCTCAGCAAGATGTATGTGCAATTGAAGAATTACCGGGTACAGCAAGGTCTCCAGCTCCCCTTTGGTATGATCTACCTTTAATGCCCCTCTGCCAACGGTTGCAAGGGTATCAAGTTGCTCAGCCCAGCTTCCTGCCTTGCTCCATCCATATAAAGCGAATGCAATGAACATGGTCAAGAGCGAAATAATAAGGTAAAGAAAGATTTGCGAGAGTACTGATAAGCTGTTCACCTGCAGTATCTTGTTCAGATAATCATTCAGCGCAATAACATTATCATTGCTAGCAGCAGCTAAATTTTGCCAGGCTGAAGCTGAATATTTTTTCGCCCTGATAGGGATTGCCGTTTGCTCCTCCAACTCAATGATGATAAGCGATGAAGGGCTTGAGGTGCGGTACGCAAGTTGTAGATTTAGCAAGTTTTCATCCACCCTTGTCCTAACGGCCCAGCTTGCTCCATCGGCTGCCGGCAACTCCCTGGAATGAATGGGTTTGAATAATACATTCAGCTCGCCTTCTGGCGAAATGGCAAACCTGATGATTTGATCTTGAACGATGCTTACCGACTTTACATTCCTGTTGTCAGAAAGAAGTTGGTGAATTTGAGGCCATGAGTTACCGGAGGCTAACCGATAAGTGCTATCGGCCAGCATAGGGGTAATTAGACTTATTCCGGTGGTGGTAACTCTCGTAACACTAAATATCAAGTGCTTTTTGAGCAGCTCCAGCTTCTGATTCTCGAACTTCACCCAAAATGTGTAACCAGCATAAAAGATAATAGCAGTTACTAACGCAGCTATCGAAATGCTGGGAACGATTTGGTAACGAAAAATTATCTTAAAGCACCTATAACGCATTTACTCGTAGCAAACCCATGGTATTTGGGTACGTAATTTACGGAATCGATGCATTTATTCCATATCTTCATAAAAAAATTTCATACCAAATGGGAAAGAGAGAAAGCATTAGCTTTAAGCAGCTTGACTTTAAGGGGGATGGCTACCACTGGATTGTTGAGTGCGAGCTGCAACAGCAGCGGGGTTGGCTAGTGGTTGATACAGGAGCCAGCCGCACGGTAATGGATCAAGACTTTGTGGGAAATACCGAACTGCATCTTTATCCGGACAGCATAGTTTTTGGATTTGACTCCGAACAAAAACAGATTTCAACCGCTTCAATCAAGAATTTGTCAATTGGTGGCTACTGCTTACCGTTAACGGAGGTGGCAGTTGCCAATCTTGATAATCTGAAACGATTGTACCATGACCTTGCAGGTATAAACCTGGTTGGAATTCTGGGCTGCGATTTTATGGTTCAGCACGCCACCAACATAAATATTAGGGAAAAACGCATTTATCTCAAAAATACTCACATTAAAATTGAGTAGAGCATTTGTGGCGTTTGTATGTTAAAAAAAATTATATTTGCCCGATATTTTTGAAAACTGGCAAATTATCAAATCTTTAATAAATTACAGCGATGCAGAATAAAGGTGCGATCCGATTTATTGCCATTGCATTAGCGCTGGTATGCCTTTACCAGCTTTCGTTTACTTACGTAACCTGGCGGGTTGAAAAGAAAGCCCGTGAGTATGCAACTGTTGGCAACGATTTTAATGTTAAGAAGTATGAGCATTACCTCGACTCCATGTCGCAGGAACCGGTTTACAACTTCCTTTTCGTACGCAAGTACACCTACAAAGAGTGTAAGGAAAGAGAGATAAACCTTGGCCTCGACCTTAAAGGGGGGATGAACGTTATGCTCGAGGTTTCGGTTACCGACCTCATAAAAGTTTTGTCAAACAACAGCAAGGATAGTGCGTTTGTTAAAGCTATGGAGCTTGCCCAAAGGATGCCCGGTAGCGAGCACTTTGTCGATAAGTTTGGCAAAGCATTCAAACAGGTTGCCCCCAATGCTCGTTTGGCAGCCATTTTTAGCACACCGGAGCTTCGTGGCAGGGTAAATTTTGATTCCTCTGACGATGACGTACTTAAGGTGCTAAAGCAGGAGGCCGAAAGCGCAATCGATAACTCGTTCAACATCCTACGCAACCGTATCGATAAGTTTGGTGTGGCTCAGCCAAACATCCAGAGGATGGAAAACTCCGGATTGATTGTTATTGAGCTGCCCGGTATTAAAGAACCCGAGCGTGTTCGTAAGCTTCTCCAGGGTACCGCTAACCTTGAATTCTGGGAAACCTACGAGAATTCTGAACTTTTCAACAACCTGGTTGCTGCAAACACCACGTTAGCTGAAATACAGAAAGCAACAGAAACTATTCAACCTACACCTGAAGACGAAAAGAACAAATCCGAACAGGATGAGCTACTGAGCAAGCTGAAGGAAACCGAAAAAACCGATAGCGCCGCTGCACAAAGCAATGCTGCAAAGGATTATCCACTATTCAGCGTACTCCAACCCAACTTGTACAACAACCAGCCCGCTGCCGGACCAATGATTGGCATTGCCCACGTAAAAGATACGGCAAGGGTTAATGAAATACTGAGCATGCCCAAGATCAGGGCATTATTCCCACCCGATGTTAAGTTCCTGTGGAGCGTAAAGTCACCCAAATGGGATAAGAGCAAAACCTTTTATGAGCTGATTGCGCTGAAGGTTACTACCCGCGACGGAAGAGCACCACTTGATGGTGGAGCAATCTCCGATGCCCGCGAAGCGTTTGGCGATCGTAAAGGTGAAGCAGAGGTTGACATGGAAATGAACGCTGAGGGCGCCCGTGTCTGGGCACGTATGACCGGCGAAAACGTTGGTCGCTGCATTGCAATTGTGCTCGATAACTATGTTTACTCTTACCCACGAGTTCAAACCGAGATAAAGGGTGGTCGCTCTCAAATCACAGGCGATTTTACCATCAACGAGGCGAAGGACCTTGCAAACGTTCTAAAGTCGGGTAAACTTCCTGCTCCCGCTCATATTGTTCAGGAACAACTGGTTGGCCCATCGCTGGGTAAGGAGGCTATTAACGCAGGTATGCGTTCATTCATCTTCTCCTTCCTCATCGTACTGCTGTTCATGGTGATCTACTACAGCCGTAGCGCTGGTTTGGTAGCCGACTTCGCTCTTATCACCAACCTTTTCTTCATTATGGGCGTGCTGGCATCGTTTGGTGCAACCCTAACCCTGCCCGGTATTGCTGGTATCGTTCTTACTATGGGCATGGCGGTTGATGCCAACGTGCTAATTTTTGAACGTATTCGCGAGGAACTTAGAGGAGGTAAAGGCTTAAGCCTTGCCATTAAGGATGGCTACCGGAATGCTCTCTCCGCGATTATCGACGGTAACGTTACTACCCTACTCACGGGTGTTATCCTTTACCTCTTCGGTTCAGGACCTATTCGTGGTTTTGCAACAACGCTTATCATTGGTATCATTACCTCCATGTTCTGCGGAATTTTCATCACCAGGCTAATCTTGCTTTGGATGGAAAAACGCAACCTACCCCTGTTGTTCTCTACTAAGCTCACTGAAAATGCTTTTCAAGGATTAAAAATCGATTTTGTAGGGCTAAGAAAGAAAGCCTATGTTTTCTCCGGCATCATCTTAACTATTTCTATCGTTTCGCTGGTTATTCGCGGGCTTAACCCGGGGATCGACTTTGTGGGTGGCCGCTCATACATTGTTCGCTTCAACAATGCGGTATCTACCGTAGAGGTTAGCAAGGCTCTCAAACCCTACCTGGTTGAAGCTCCTGAAGTTAAAACCATTGGCGATAACAAGCAAGTTAAGATTACCACAAAGTACAAGATTGATTCTACCGATCCCAATGTGGATAACGAAGTTGACTCTTTGATCTACATGGGTGTAAAACCCTTTATGGCACAAGGGGCAACCTTTACCGATTTCCAAAACGACTACAAGCAAAGCTCAATCAAGATTGGACCTACCATTGCTCACGACATCAAGCGCGATGCTTACATTGCCGTATTCTTTGCTCTAATCGTTATATTCGTTTACATTCTTATCCGCTTCAGGCATTGGAGCTACGGTGCTGGCGGCGTGGTTGCACTTGCCCACGACTCGCTATTCACCATCGGTATGTTCTCCCTACTGTACTTCAGGGTTCCATTTGGAATGGAAATCGACCAATCGTTCATAGCGGCTATTCTTACCATCATCGGTTACTCCATAAACGACACGGTGATCATCTTTGACCGTATCCGCGAGTACCTAACCATTCACCCCAAACGCGATAAAGCGGAGAACATCAATAACGCAATTAACGACACCCTTAGCCGTACCTTCTCCACATCGTTCTCTACTTTGGTAGTACTTATCCCTATGTTCTTCTTCGGTGGTGAGGTAATACGCGGATTTATCTTCGCTCTTATCATAGGTATTGCAATTGGTACCTACTCATCGGTATTTGTGGCAACACCTATTGCATACGACCTTGAAAAACGCAAGGAACGAAAACAAACCAAGTAAAATAAGCTTACCAGGTTAAGAGGCGGCCCTTTCTAGCCGCCTCTTTTTTGCTTGTTAATAAAAAAAGACAGGCTTACAGCCTGTCTTATATGGGGTTAGGTATTAGCAAGTAATCACAGGCTTTCCTCTATTGAAACCTAAAGTTGAAAATGTTGTTGAAAATTTATAACTTTACCGTGATTATTTCCAATCCTTACTAATACCTGAACCATTGAAATCCCCGGCTGTGAAGTCGGGGCTTTCTTCTATTTGAGCGCAAAGCTACCCAAAAGTTTAAAACCTCACCCTTTTAAAAACATGCTGTAAAGTAGTTTTAACGTTTTTTTCAACAGGTTAGGTTTTCTTGTACCGGAATTGGTATTTTTGCATGAATGGCAAAAATTATACAACACAGAGGTGGATATAAGTAAAGATATCAGCATGGTGGAAACCCCGCTGATGAAGCAGTACCTGAGCATTAAGCGCAATCATCCGGATGCCATACTGCTCTTCAGGGTTGGCGACTTTTATGAAACTTTTGGCGAGGATGCCATTAAGGCCTCTGAAATTCTTGGCATCACGCTAACCCGAAGGGCTAACGGTTCCGCCTCATTTGTAGAACTGGCAGGGTTTCCTCATCATGCCCTGGACACCTACCTCCCTAAGCTGGTTAGGGCCGGACAAAAAGTTGCCATCTGCGAACAGCTTGAAGATCCTAAAAAAGCAAAAACCATTGTTAAAAGGGGTATTACAGAGCTGGTAACTCCCGGCGTTTCTTATAACGATAACATTCTGGAGCGGAAGGAGAACAACTTTCTGGCATGTGTTCACCTCGATAAAAAAGTTGCAGGCATTGCCTTTCTCGATATCTCAACCGGCGAATTTTACACCTCCGAGGGTAATTTTGACTACATCGATAAGCTGATCAATAACTTTAAACCCAAAGAAATTCTGGTTGAACGAACAAAAACAAAAGAGTTTACCGAGATATTTGGAGGTAAACTATACATAACCCGACTTGATGAGTGGGCATTCAACGAGGATGCGGCTCGCGAAAAACTCACCAAGCATTTTAAAACCCAATCGTTAAAAGGATTTGGAGTTGACAGCTTAAGGTTAGGGATTACATCGGCGGGAGCAATACTCTACTACCTGGATGTTACCCAGCATAACCAGGTTAACCACATTTCAAGAATATCCAGAATCGATGAGGATTCGTTTGTTTGGATAGATCGGTTCACATCTCGCAACCTTGAGCTATTCAGCTCCATCAACGAAGGGGCCAAAACCTTCATCGAGGTGATTGATAAAACAACCTCGCCCATGGGGGCCAGGCTGCTCAAGCGTTGGGTTGCCCTTCCGCTTAAGGATATTAACGCCATCAACAATCGGTTGGCGGTTGTGGATTTTCTTACAAGTAATGACGACATTCGAACCAGCCTGACCGAGAAAATCAGGGAGATGGGCGATGTGGAAAGAATTATCTCCAAAGCAGCTGTGGGGCGTATTCAGCCCCGTGAAATGGTTCAGCTTAAGCAATCGCTAGCCCTTATTGACGACGTAAAAAGGATATGCGAAACCACACCGGAGCCCATCCTGCTCAGGCTCGCTGAGCAGCTTAACCCATGCCACGGTATCCGGCAAAGAATTGAGAGAGAGATAGTACCGGATGCTCCCCCCATGTTGGGCAAAGGACAAGTTATTGCGAAAGGAGTAAACACCGAGCTCGATGAGCTCAGAAGTATTTTGTACTCCGGAAAGGAGTTCCTGCTTAATCTCCAGCAAAGGGAGGCCGAGCGTACAGGTATCCCTTCGTTAAAGGTGAATTTCAATAACGTTTTTGGCTACTACATTGAGGTTCGCAACACTCACAAGGACAAAGTACCACCAGACTGGATCAGAAAACAAACCCTGGTATCGGCCGAGCGATACATTACCCAGGAGCTAAAAGAGTATGAGGAAAAAATTCTGGGAGCCGAAGAAAAAATTGCACAGCTTGAACAAAACTTATACCAAAACCTGGTTCACAGCCTTTCTGATTACGTGGGGTCCATCCAGCTTAACTCTTACCTGATTGCTCAGCTCGATTGTCTGCTTTCCTTTGCCTCATGCGCCATAGATTTTAACTACAAACGACCAGTGGTCAATTCCGATGATATCATAGATATCAAACAAGGGCGTCACCCTGTTATTGAGCGCATGCTGCCAGCCGGTGAGTCATACATAGCCAACGATGTGTACCTCGACACCCGTGAACAGCAAATCATCATCATCACCGGGCCAAACATGGCCGGTAAATCGGCCTTGCTTCGACAAACCGCCCTTATTGTGCTGATGGCACAAATGGGATCTTTCGTTCCAGCAGAGCAAGCAAGTATTGGTGTGGTAGACAAGATTTTTACCCGCGTTGGAGCCTCCGATAACCTTTCGCTGGGCGAATCTACGTTCATGGTTGAGATGCAGGAAGCGGCAAGTATCCTGAATAACATATCGCCGCGCAGCCTGGTGCTCCTCGATGAAATTGGTCGGGGAACATCTACCTACGATGGCATTTCCATTGCCTGGGCTATTGTGGAGTACTTGCACGAGCACCCCACCGCCCGGGCAAAAACCCTTTTCGCCACCCATTACCACGAACTTAACGAAATGGAAAAATCATTTCCACGGGTAAAAAACTTTAACGTTACCATTAAAGAACTCAATAATCAGGTAATATTTCTCCGCAAGCTGGTTCGCGGGGGAAGCGAGCATAGCTTTGGGATTCACGTTGCACGTATGGCCGGTATGCCCCCAAGCGTTGTTAAAAGGGCCAATGAGATACTGGCCGAACTCGAGGGTTCGGCCCAACGGCAAACCCTAAGTAAACCGGTTGATGAGATCGGGACCCACCGCGAAGGATACCAGCTAAGCATCTTCCAGCTGGAAGATCCGGTGCTAAAACAAATACGGGATCAAATCAAAAAACTTGATATTGACAACCTTACGCCCATTGAAGCCCTGAACAAGCTGAACGAGATAAAACGGCTTACCGGACTCTAAGCATCGTCCCAAAGCCCATCGATACTCAGATAACGCTCCCCTGTATCGTATGCAACGGTTATAATCCGGCCGGTGGGTTTAAGTTCCTGAACCACTCTTCTTACCGCCGCAACGTTTGCTCCGGTTGATATACCGGCAAGAATCCCCTCAATTCTGGCCAACTCTTTGGTCGCCTGAAAGGCCTCTGAACTTGAGATGCAAACCACCCGGTCAATTACTTCGCGTTCAAGATTTGCAGGTATAAAGCCTGCACCTATCCCCTGTATGGCATGAGAGCCCTTACTCCCTCCCGATATAACAGGCGACTCGGATGGTTCCACGGCAATAATTATGATATCGGGGAAAACCTCTTTTAACCGTTTGCCTACTCCACTGATATGGCCTGCGGTTCCAACTCCGGCAACCAAAATATTAACACCATCGGGAAAATCTTTTAAAATTTCTTGGGCAGTATGCCTATAATGAATACGGGGATTGGCAGAATTGCTAAACTGCATGGGGATCCATACGGATTCGAATTCAGATGCCAGTTCATGAGCTTTAGCAATTGCACCCTGCATTCCTTGCGAGGCCGGAGTCAGAACAAGATTCGCTCCATAAGCCTTGAGCAGCTTTCGCCGCTCAACCGACATGCTTTCGGGCATGGTGAGTATCAACCTATACCCTCTTACCGCCGCTGCCATGGCCAAACCTACACCGGTATTGCCTGAAGTAGGCTCAATGATGACACTCGATGGATTCAACAGCCCTTGCTCTTCGGCATCTATTATCATGGCCAAAGCAGCCCTGTCCTTGATACTACCCGAAGGGTTTCGTCGTTCATCCTTTATCCACACTTCATGTTCGGGGAAGAGCTTACTCAACCTCACGTGTGGAGTATCTCCCACTGTATTCAGGATACTTTCGTGCTTCATATTAGGTATTCTTTAAGCTGATTTTACTTTTTGAATCACCACTTTGCTCTCATGATAAACTGTTGAGTAGGGTGGAATGCTTTTAACCAGCCAAACATTTCCTCCTACTACACTGTTATGGCCTATCACTGTTTTTCCACCCAGAATTGTGCTTCCGGCGTAAATCACTACATCGTCCTCAATGGTTGGGTGCCGCTTGGTGGAGGCCAAATCTTTGGAAACGCTTAACGCACCAAGAGTTACTCCCTGATAGAGCTTTACGCGGTTTCCAATAATAGTGGTTGCTCCAATTACAATCCCGGTTCCATGATCAATAAAGAACTCATCTCCAATGGTGGCCGCCGGATGAATATCGATGCCGGTTTTGCTATGTACGTGCTCTGTTAGCATGCGGGGTAATAGCTTAACACCCAACCTATGCAGCTGGTTTGCCAACCGATAATGAGTAATTGCCAGAAAACCCGGATATGCAAGCAGCACCTCCTCAATGCTTTCAGCAGCAGGGTCGTTCTGTAAAATGAAATGGCTGTCGGCCTTTAGCTTTGAAAGGAGAATGGGCAGTTCATTACAGAATCCATCAACTATCCGGTTAGCGCTTTCTTTACCGTACCCAAAAACTAAAAGGGTGTCGTTTAACGCATCCCGAACCTTAAACATGTGGTAGTTTGCCTCTCCTTCTATCAGGTTTGATGTAACAAGCCGTACAAAACCTTTGCTCAGGTATTTTACCCGTTTCTTAGCATCGAAGTAGTTAAAATCTGTCTTCATGATGATATCAGAATGTTAATAAAACACAAGCCCTTCCGCTTGTACCGGAAGGGCTTGTGTTAAGAATCAGAAAATATCCTGGTTATCTTCTACATATAGCATGCCCCTGCGGTACGGATGGATACCACATACAACAACAGGTAGCAACTATGAACCGTGTTCTCATCAGGAACAAATATACATCTTTTTTTAAACGAACACTACCCTTTTAGGATTAAAATCGCCTGATTGAGCCTGGTCAGTGTTTCGTCTTTTCCAAGAATTTCGCATATTTCAGCTATACCAGGGCCTTTAGATTCTCCAACCAGACAAAGCCTGATGGCGTTCATGACCTTACCCATTCCATAGCCCTTGGTGGTTATCAACTCTTTTAGCGTATGCTCAATTGAATTCGAATCCCATGAACTAAGGGGTTGTATAGCTCCAATAACCTCCTGAATAATAGAGGGTGTATCGGGTTTCCAGTGCTTGGCCACTGCTTGCTCATCATACTGGAGCGGACGTTCAAAGAAGAAATTAGTTTGCCCCCAGAGTTCATGAACGAAATTCACTCGTTCCTTTACCAACCCAACAATTCGGGTGAGCTTTCCTAATTCCACGTCGACGTTGTACTGCTCCAGGATTGGCAGGAAGAGCTCTGCTAGCTCGGCATCGGATTTTCGGATGAGGTACTGGTGGTTGAACCATTTCGCCTTTTCGGGGTCAAATCGGGCACCGGATTTGTTTACCCGCTCAATTGAGAAGGCTTGGATTAGCTCTTCCATACTAAAAATTTCCTGCTCAGTACCGGGGTTCCAACCCAGTAGAGCTAATAAATTTACAAATGCTTCAGGAAAATAGCCATCCTCACGATATCCTCTGGATATCTCTCCATCGGCTCCCCGCCATAGAAGGGGGAAAACCGGGAAACCCATCTTGTCGCCATCGCGCTTGCTGAGCTTGCCGTTTCCGGTGGGTTTCAGCAACAAGGGCAGATGTGCAAACAGGGGCATTTTGTCCTCCCAGCCTAAAGCCCGGTAAAGAAGCACGTGGAGTGGTAACGAAGGAAGCCATTCCTCTCCGCGAATTACATGCGATATCTCCATCAGGTAATCGTCGGTAACGTTAGCTAAATGGTAGGTAGGCAACATGTCGCTGCTCTTGAAGAGCACTTTATCATCAAGAGTCGAGGTGTTAACCCTTACCTCACCCCTGATGAGGTCATGCATCACCACCTCCTCATTTTCCGGCATCTTAAACCTGATAACCCACTGGTCGCCCCGCTCTATCCTGCGCTTCACCTCATCAGCAGGTAACGATAAGGAGTTCTCCATTGAATTGCGGTTGGCGGAGTTATAGGTGAAGGCTTCGCCCTTTGCTTCGGCTTCAGCTCGGAGCTTATCTAGCAATTCCGACGAGTCGAATGCGTAATAAGCGTTGCCGGATTCAACCAGTCTATCGGCATACTGCTTGTAAATGTGCTTTCGCTCGCTCTGACGATATGGAGCATGGGGGCCACCCTCGCGAACTCCTTCATCAATCTTAATTCCACACCAGCTCAGCGCCTCATTGATGTATTCCTCTGCTCCGGGAACAAAACGCTGCGAATCGGTATCTTCAATGCGTAGAATGAAATCGCCACCATGCTTACGGGCAAAAAAATAGTTGAACAAAGCTGTGCGCACACCACCAATATGTAGTGGCCCTGTAGGGCTTGGTGCGAATCTAACGCGAACTCTCCTTTTGCTCATAAAAGTTGAATTTGATGCAAAGGTATTAATAAAGGCAAAACCCGGCAAATGAATTGATGATTGGCGGGAATAAAAAAGGGAGAGTGAACTACTCTCCCACAATGTTTTTGTAATGCTCGTATCGCTCAATTATCTCCTTCACGTAGCGGTAGGTTTCCGCCCCTTTAAGCCTTCCATACTTAACCACAGTATCATTGATGTACTCCGATTTATTTCGGATGAAATACTCAACGTTGTTTTCCCAAACATTTGGATCACGACCATACTTAATGGCCAGATTTCGGGCATCAATCACATGACCGATACCGGCATTATACGAGGCTAGTACGAATTTAATGCGTTCCTCGCGTGGAATATTGTATCCCTCAAACCTTTCGTCGATCCATTTAAGGTATTTTACGCCTGCCTCAATCTGTTTGTTAGGGCTAACGGTGCTGTCAACCCCAAAATATTCAGCAGTTTGAGGCATCATCTGCATAAGACCCGACGCACCCCGGTGCGATGTTACATCGTGGCGGAAACGCGATTCCTGATACACCAGAGATGCTAGCAAACGCCAATCCCAGTCGATATTCTGACTGTACCGTTTAAAGTACTCATCCCACTGCGACACCCTCCCGGTGTACATATAAAAGTAATCGTTATTGGCACGACGGTTAAACCTTTCCTCCGAAAAGTACTTATTCTCAATGTTCTTGTAGTGAGCGGTTTTTAGATATCCTTCCAGCCAGGTATTTATCCGCTTCAGCAAGTCGGGGGACGATTTCCTCACAGCCCAGGCTGTATGCTGAGGAAAACCAATAGGGATATCGATGTTTATATTCTTATAGTAAGCTGCTTTTACCCGAGCCACAGACTCATCGCACACCACAAAGTCAACCTCACCCGTTGCCACCAACTCAATAAGCTTGTCGGAATCGTGGTTCGGAAGCTCCACTATGGTTATTCCACCACCGATTTCATCGGAAAGGTTCTTGAGCCTTTGAGCCGCTGCGGAGCTGCGCTGAACATAAACCACTTTCCCTGCGAGCTGCAATGGTTTTTCTACCGACAGCGGCTGACCATCCCTGGGCACTCGCTGAACCAGCACCTGACTGGTTTCTCCGTGAGGTATGGTAAAGTCCACTTCGTTTTTACGCTGAGCAGTAATCGCAAGGCTATTAGCAATTATGTCTACCTCGCCTTTTTTAAGCAATTCAAACGATTTTTCGATATCATTCTCCGCAATCAGCTCCAGCTTAACTCCCAGAAATGTGGCTAAATCGCGAAGCATATCGTACTGGTAACCCATGGGCTCACCCTTGTAAATGAAATAGCTGGTGGCGTTAAAATCGGTTACGGCAACTAGCTTGCCATCAGCCATAATCGCTGCCAAATCGCGGAGCGGTTCATCGTTTGATTCGGTTTTTCTCTCGCCGCCAAGGCACGAGAAAAGTAGAAGCGAAGCCAAAAAAATCACTCTTTTTGTCAACAAATGAAAAATTCTACCCATAGCTTGACTTTTTTGGTTTGTCCAAAACAGTAACACAAAATTATACTAAAGTGTTGAGATACAGCTTAATTTTTTGATGACTAGTCGTAGAACATCCACGAAAGTCCAAATTTGAACATCCTTGGATTGTAAGGATAGTGCAATGTGGTAAAATATTGATTATCAGGCATTCCTTGGTTAACGTGATCGAATTTCAGAAAGAGGTTTGTCCTTTTCCACTTTGCATTGATAAAAGCATCAACAAAAGGATAGTTACCAATCTCACGCTCTCGCTGGTTATAATAAACTCCCAAAGCAGGATTGTAAGCCTCGGCATAAAACGATGTTCGGTAGAAGCAGCTGATACCCAACTGAACAGTCAGAACATTCTTAACCAGTGGATACTGGTAGTATATGGCTCCAAAGCCCGACAGGGTTGGCAAACTTAACACGCTCTGGTCAGTGCTGGCCTGCCAGACAGCTTTTCCTAGCAGGTGAAGTCCACCTAGTTTAAAGAGTTTCTGGATATAGGCCGATGTCACCGTTATGTTACTTGCTTGCGCAGGCAACGAAAGAGTGTCAAAGTAGGTGAAGTTTAACAGGTGAACTAGATTATAGCCCGCTTCAAAACCAACTTTTTCAGCTCCCAAGCGTGCCGATATCCTGAAGCGACTTTCCTTTTCAAAACTATTATCCCATTTAAAGTGATTCGAAAAATATTGCTTCATGAAAATACTTGGCTCATAATCGGTAATGCTTACCTCTCCTAAAACGTAAGGCATCTCTTTCGATTTCCAGGGCGATATCATAATTTTCCCGAGCAATTCCTTGTCGGCAGCCCTGTAACCATCAATGTAAAACCGTGCAGCACCGCTGTACGATAAGTAGGGGCTATTGCTAAATACCCCAACCCCGAAATGGTTTGTGGTGATTTTGGTATTACTTATTGAGTAAATAAAGTCCTCAGGCGTAAAGTAGTAGTAACTTCCAAATAGGTTCGAAACCCAGGCTCTTAGCCCAGGTATGCCCGGATACTTTACTATTTGAGTTAGCTCTACCATCGCAGTGCTTTGATAGGTTACCAGGAAAACCGAATCGTGAGTTGATGAAGAGCTGATGTAGAAGTTCCGGTAGTACGACGAATCTTTCTCAGTATCGAGGTATATACGTGAGTAACGATTTGCATCAAAAATTAATTTGGCATTAAGTATGGATTTAATGCGTGTGCTATCGGCACTATCCTGCCTTTTTACAAGAATATCGTACCCAATAAACCCTGCCAAGCTTCTCTTCCGATACTCCGATGAAGCCCCCTTTAGCCTAAAAGGCACCAGGTTCGGCTCCATTACCGTATCCTGTATGAACTTATCATCCAAAAGTCCACCATTTTCCTGATTTCTTATGTAGCTATAGGCAAATGTCCCCTGAGCCATCAGCCTATTTTTGTAATAGCTGGCAAATGCCGTGAAATCATTATTTCTGGTTAGCTGGTTTTCGTATATCCCCTTAGTACTGTAGTAGTCATACTGCAGACCAAGGTTTAAGTAACGATTAACATTTTGCGTATGTAAAACCCTTAGATTTTGCTCTGCATTTCGACGTTTCCCTCCTGTAGAGTACTCTAAAAGGGTGTGAGGCTTACGAACATTGTACTGCGTACGCTCCAGAACAGGTTGCTGATAGTATTGATAGCCAACAGCAAATATGAATGGGTTGGTATTATATTCTCTTTCAAAAAAATGATCGGATAGAATGGGCGAACCCATGTTCCCTAAATACGAAAAGGTTGTCAGTGTTTTTTGTCCGGGCAGAATCAAATGATTCAGAAACAAGGAACTATCAAACGCTGAAATATCAAACAAATTGTATGTTTCTCTATCGAATTTCCAGGCAAAAGATTTTGCTTTAGGGTCATCTACCTGAAGTATATCAAAGATGTTGCGATAGAACTTTTCGGTGGAATCTTTCTTTAAGGTAGATTGTGGGCTACGACTACCAAGCTGCCCTGACCTAACGTTGCCTTTACTAATGTTAGGAATGGTATCTGATCCGTTAACCTGCGCGTAAATCTGAGGCAAGCAGGTTACTATAAAAAATGTAATTAAACAGTACTTCCTCAAAACCTACATTTTAGGTTGCAAATATATGAATGATAGGCGTTAAAGAGTGCAAAGGTTTACAAAAAGATGCAATGATGTTAATAAAAAAAGCCACGCCCAATGAGGGGCGTGGCGGAAGTGGGGCGGCGACCTACTCTCCCGCTGTGACGCAGTACCATCGGCGCTGGCGGGCTTAACGTCCCTGTTCGGAATGGGAAGGGGTGATCCCCGCCGCTGTAGC
>CALBBQ010000035.1 GCA_937926785.1 uncultured Bacteroidales bacterium
GGTTCGAAATGCCAAGTAAAATGCCATCCAAAGCAGGAATAGTATGCCGGGTACGATGGCCTTACGGCCGGCATATATTGCCCCAATGCTAAACACCGAGCACTCCTTCGGATTTTTTGGGTTGTAAACCACCTTTAGCTCCCTACCAACAGGGTACTCAAAGTTCTCTGGCCCGTAAAACTGAACAACCGTCCCATCTGGAGTGGAAAACCGGATAATTGAGTACTTATCGGGGCCGATATTAACTATCCCTAACGTAGAAACATGCTCCACACCCACCACCTGTCCCTTGGTGTACACACCAAAAAGTAGTAAACGGTACTGCATGGTAACGGGCAGCAGGAGTATCATCAGGGTGATGAACCAGAACATTTTTGGTGATACGTGATGTGATATGTCAACCTTCTCCTTCACCAACCGATACGATGTTTTGTTAGCCGGAATGTTGCTTTACGCTTAACCCCAATTTTTCAGAGTAAAGAACTAGGGCTTCGCTAGCTTTCGCAAAATAGCTGAACCGCTGCAGGTCAGCAATCAACTTTCCCTGCCTACTGAGCAACTGTAAACGGTAATCAGCTTCAGCAACATCGAACGACCGGTTACTTTGGCTCCAGGTACGCCATGCTGTGGTTGACCTTTTCAAACTCAGCTGCATGCGGCCTTCAAAGCACCGCCAGCTCCCCACGGGAATGATTCCAAATAGGTTGACTACGCTTCGGAATCTTTTTTTATTAAAATCAACATAGGTGGCAAACAATGTAAAGCCTATGAATACACCAAGAACGATTAAAATCAAGCCCTTATAGCTACTGAACAGCTCCGCAATACCTACAACAACAATGAAGTATCCTGCAATGAAACCAACAGGTCCAAACAATTTATCCAGATTGTAAGGCTTTATCATTTGGGCTGTGCTTAAAGTGAGGAACAGAAATTCTATCTTGTCAAGCTTTTTTGGGTAGCCTCGTTATAGCAAAGCCGGCATAGCGGTTCGTAGATATCGGTTTCGCCCAGCAGTACCAGCTTATCGGCGTCGGTTTTACGGTGCGAGTACTGGGCAAGGTCGCCACACTTCACACAAATGGCATGAACCTTGGTAACATACTCGGCTATGGCCATCAAGTGGGGCATGGGGCCAAAGGGGTTCCCACGGAAATCCATATCGAGGCCGGCCACAATTACCCTGATACCCATATCGGCAAGCTGGCTGCACACGGCGGGCAGGTTCATGTCGAAAAACTGTGCCTCGTCAATCCCCACCACATCAACATTCTGGGCTAAAATCAGGATATTTCCGGACGATGATACCGGTGTGGAAAGAATGGAATTGGCATCGTGCGAAACCACTTCCTGCTCAGAGTAACGGGTGTCAATCAGAGGTTTAAAAATTTCAACGCGTTGCCGGGCATACTTGGCTCGCTTGAGCCTTCGGATAAGCTCTTCGGTTTTGCCCGAGAACATTGACCCGGCAATCACCTCAATGTAACCTTTGCGTTTCCCGCTAACCGGATTCTCAAGAAAAGGCATGGGTACAGGTATGAATATTTTAGTTAGATTTACAGACAAATGTAATAAAACTTATTTTTGAAACCGGAACGAAATCCATTTTACCATGCAGCACCTTCAAAATGCCCGCATACAGCTAGCTGAGGCAGATAAAATGATTGAAAAAGCGCTAAACACCGGTAAGCTCAGCTCCATTGAGCGCGATATCATACTTGCTAAGTTGGCAAAGGTTTATGACGATATTCTCTTAGAAAAGAAAGAGAACGTTGTGCCTGCTACGCGGCCAACTCAAGCTTCGGCCATGGAAAAAAGCGAAACCGTTTATCAAGAACCACCAAAACAACCGGAACCATCAAGAATTGATGAAATCAGTTCAGCCCCAAAAAAACAACCCCCAACACCAGCCGATATTCAGCCCAAACAAACTGAGCATACCTCCCAGGACGAAGGCTCTACCATCCTGGCCGATAAGTACCAGGGCAAACGTAAGTTCCGCAACGAGATTATGGCCGAACATCACCAAAAAATGGACATGCAAACCAAGCTGCAGAATAAACCCATACACGACCTGACAAAGGCCATCGGCATAAACGATAAGTTCCTGTTCATCAAGGAGCTATTCAACAACAACTCCGAACTTTACAACCAAACCATCAGTCACCTGAACCAGCTTACCGACCTGAACGATGCCATTATCTACCTTCAGGAAAATTTTGAGTGGGATGCCACCAACGAGGTAGCCATTAACTTTATCGATCTGGTTCGCCGTAAATTCTCCTAATCGCACCCGTTCATGGCTAAGCTATACATTGTTCCCACCCCCATTGGAAATCTGGCCGATATCACGCTCCGGGCACTGGAGGTGCTAAAAAGCGTAAATATCATTCTGGCCGAGGATACCCGCACCAGTAGCCATCTGCTAAAGCATTATGGCATATCCACCCCCCTGCGCTCACACCATAAGTTCAACGAACACCGAACCGTTGAGCAAATTGCCAATACAATTCTGGCCGGTGAGTCGGTTGCCCTGATCTCCGATGCCGGCACACCCGGCATATCGGACCCGGGATTCCTTCTGGTACGAACCTGTGTGGAAAAGGGAATAGAGGTAGAGTGCCTGCCCGGTGCAACTGCCCTAATACCGGCGCTTGTGCAAAGCGGATTTCCCTGCGACAGGTTCCTGTTTGAGGGGTTCCTCCCTCAGAAAAAAGGGCGAACAAAGAAGCTGGAGGCACTCAAAAGCGAAGAGCGAACAATTGTTCTGTACGAATCGCCTTTCCGGATTGTTAAGCTATTGGAACAGATGATCCCCGTTTTTGGTGCAGACCGAAGGGTAAGCCTCTCCCGTGAGCTCACCAAGCTTCACGAGGAAACCTTCCGGGGAACCATAGCCCAGGCCCTTGAGCACTTCACCCAAAAACCACCCAAGGGAGAGTTTGTGGTAGTTGTGGAGGGAACAGGAAAAGCAACCGAACACGAAGAATAGCTGGGTTAGGACTGACTAAAGTATTACGTTGGGTAAAGTTTGGGTGAATGCAAAAAGGTGCATTTACATAAATCACCAACTACTATCAACCAAGTCTGGCATCAGGCTGAGTGATACCGATATCCACTCAAATCGATTCAGACAGATTATGCAAACTTGGAAATTTTTGGGCTACTTTTAGGTGATATATTCCAGGTTTACAGTTTTTTGCCCTAAAATCTAAAGAAAGTTCATGCCTGAGAACGTTACCAGGTAATTTAACAATGTACCTACTCAAAACCTGGTAACAGTAACGATAGTTTTACCGAAAAGGAATGGAACCGATTTCCCTCAAACGAACCAAAAAAGCCTACCCCACCAACTGCTCCAATCTGGCTAAGAAAGTAGCCAACCTCATAGTAGGGCTTGTAGCCCTGTGTTTTCAGGTACGACACCTGAATATTCTCGAGCCATATTCGATTGCTCAGGAATGGCAGGTACTTTAACGCCAGGTACGGCGACTGGTAGCTTAGAAAGGCTTGTGCATAAGCCCCAGCTGTGCTCCTACGGTAGTAGCTCAGGTTCTGGTAGCCCTCCACAAACGATGGAATAACAACCGGAACACCCTGAGTTTTAAAATGCTTAAAATCGGCAAAGAAAAGCCTATCCTTTTCTAAAAAATCGCCATAAACAAACCAGTAGCTAATTCGGTTACTTGGGCCTGTTCGTATGTTCTGATTAACAGAAGCCTCACATCTCAGGTAGCTGGCATCGGCGTTAAGCCAATCCGGAAAGGCTTTGTTTACCTCCACCGTAAAGGTAGGCCAACGGGAGTTGACCATCTGTTTTCGGTTGTTACGTATGCGGTAGTAGTAAAAGGGGGTATAGCGTAATCGAAGCGTAGCTTCAAGCGCTTCATGGGTTTCAAGATTCTCGGGCAAAACCATGGCATTCGAAGGTACATTGGGGGTGTACCACTTTCGGTTTTGGGTGTAAATGATAAAATCGGTGTTATTTTTAAGCGCAACCCGCTTAGCCAAGCCAACCGATGTGTAAACCTCAAAACCGTTTAAGGGGTCAATACGGTTCCAGATGGTGATGTAACGGTTCTCGTAAAGCTTCATGTAGTTTCGTCCAAACCAAAGCGAGGCCGAGGTGTTGGTCAATGGGCTTATGCCATTCTCCCTATTAAAATCGGTGCTGGCGTAACCCATTCGGATACCGGCTATCCCCCTGTTCAAGTTGGCATACGAGAGGCGCAAATCGGTTTCGGCCATTGGAGACTTACGAGCAAAAGCATAGTGGACTCTCTGCCTGATGTAGAGCGTATTATGCTCGTACTGCTTACGGTAGCTGCCCGATGCCCCCACCACAAAACCATCCACCGTGTTGAACCTGAACTCGTTTGGGCCAAAGAATCCGGAAAACCTGATGGTTCGTTTCTTGCTGCTATTGTACCAGGCTCGTCCGGTGTAAAGTGTCATCAACAGGCTTTTCTTTGGAATCGTATCAGTCCCTACTGAATCAGGGTTAAGCTTAAGCTTAGTATCTATTTCCCGGTTCGCTTTAAACTCCTCCGAAGTTAACGCCACCGGCCTGATTTGCTGCCAGGTTGCAGTATCAGCCCTTGATGCAGCCGAATCGATGGTAATGGTTAACGGGTTGGGCACCTCCAGCTTACCCTGTAGGGTATCGGACTTGCGTACTTGCTTGTCCATGAGCTTCTGAAGCTCATACATCTCGCGGTTTGTGAGGTTATCCTTGGCCAGCAGCTGCTCCATCCGGATACTATCCTTTTGCTCTCGAACCGAGGCTTGCTTGGCAGGCTTTTGCTGTGGTTTAACCGGTTTGCGCTCTGTGTAATTGTTCTCAAGCTTAACCGGGGGTTTTAGGTTTGTGTTCAACTTTACGTTTGAGTACTTTACCGATGTAACGTACTGTATGCGCCCCACATTCCCGAGAAACTTGCCATCAAGGTCGAAGTACTGGCTTATGGGTAGCCAGGCATTCTTTTCCACCTCGCCAAAAGTTTGCTTAATCCTCAGCGGGCCGGCCAACGACTGCACCACTATGTCAACCTCGTGCAGGTTCCAGTAATCCTCAGCAATATACATATACCCCTCAACCAGCTGACGGCTTTTGCGTTTTGGAATAATCTTCACCTTCACCAGTGCCCGGTTATCCTGAAAAGCATAACCCTCGTACTTAAAATTGTAATGGTTTAGTGCGTAGGGAGCCAGCGGCAGAATTATCTCCCCTATTTTAGGTTGATAGAGGTTTGCACTAACAAACCCCAAAATATTCTCTGTACTGTTGATTTCTCCAGGAAAGTTTGAGCGAATCATCTTAACCTGTTGCTCAAACCTGTCGGGGGCGGTAAACTTGACATTATTGTAGGTTTCCTGGATGTAAAAAGCGCCCTCCTTGGGTGCGTTAGCCTCGCTTTTTAGGCTTCGCTTAACCAACCACGACAGCTTATCGATTTTAAGCGTTCCCTTAAGGTACACCTCTGCTTCGTACTGGCTGATGAAGTTCCGGTAGTAAGGGGCCATGGCTATTGCCTTGCGTACTACATCGTAGGCAATGTCTTCGCCTTTGCCACCCACTGTAACCGGAGCAATGAGGAAAGGTTTTACCGGCATGGTGATGTTCAGTACTGTTTCACCCTGGCCAATCTGTACCTTACGCTCCACGTTTTCGTAGCCTAAACTTCGGAAGGTTAGAACGTACTCACCAACCGGTAAACGGAAAGAGTAATACCCTTCGGCGTTAGATGAAGTTCCCTGCCGGAGTTCTTTTGCGTATATCGAAGCGTAGGGAATTGGATTTCCGGAATCGTCTGTTATACGTCCTTTAACATTTTGCCCCCATGCCAGAAAAGGGAACTGAAGAAGAAGCAACCACCAGGACAGAGCGCTTTTCCTCCAATTCTTAAACATAGCCAACCTCTAATCGTTAGGTTCAAAAGGAATAACAAAAATCTTACTCCCCAAAAAGTTCTCAATACTTTTTAATCGTTTTTGCTGGTCGGGACTCACAAAGGTGATGGCCACGCCATCGGACTGAGCCCGCGCCGTACGGCCTATACGATGCACGTAATCCTCTGGGTCCGCCGGTACATCGTAGTTTACCACCAGGTCGATGTCCTCAATGTCGATACCACGGGCAACAATATCGGTAGCCACCAGAACCTGAAACTTGCGATTCCTGAAATCGCGCATTACGGTTTCCCTCTGCTTCTGCTCCAAATCGGAGTGCATGGCGGCAACGCTTACCCCTTCATTGCGGAGCTTACCCTCAATGCTCTTCACCTCGGCCTTGGTGGAGGCAAACACAATGGCACTCTGCACCACATCCTTTTTACCAAGTAACTCTGCCAGAAGGCTTAGCTTATGCGAGGCGTGTACATGGTACACCGCCTGAAGGATATTTTCGGCGGGTTTAGAAACTGCCAGGTTTATCTCTACCGGGTCAATCAGTATCGATTTGGCCAACTTACGGATATTTTGAGGCATGGTGGCCGAGAACATCAGCGTTTGCCTTTTGGCAGGCAGCTGCGCAACGATAGCCATGATATCGTCGTAGAAACCCATATCGAGCATGCGGTCGGCCTCGTCGAGCACAAGGTGCTTTACGCCACGCAGGTTCACGTAACCCATCTGAATGTGCTGCAGCAATCGTCCTGGAGTGGCTACAATAATCTCGGCGCCGTGCTCAAGCGCCTGGCGCTGCCTGTCCCAGTTGGAGCCCTCACTCCCGCCATAAACGGCAATGGAGCTAACCGGGGCAAAGTAGGCAAAGCCCTCCACCTGCTGGTCGATCTGTAGCGCCAGCTCGCGTGTTGGGACTACTACAAGCGTATCAACGGTAGTACTATCGTGTTCCTGGTTAGCCAGGATGCTCAGTATGGGCAGCATGAAGGCTGCCGTTTTGCCCGTGCCGGTTTGGGCACAGGCTAGCAAATCACATCCTTCTAATATAACCGGAATAGCTGCTTCCTGAATGGGAGTGGGCTTCTCGTAACCCATGGCACTGATGCCCTCAAGAACTGTGGGATGTAAATTAAATCTACTAAAACTCAAATCTTCCTAATATTTTTTTGTAAAGGTAACAAAAGTAATTAAGCAAGGCTAAATAGCATTCGCAAATTCTGTTAACAAAAAAAATTTACGGAATGGGTTCGTGTAAAGTATTCGAAAGCTTAGCCTTGAAATTCTCTTAAAATTTAATATCATTGCCTTGGATTTTTAACCCCTTGCATTGTAATGGAAATACTTTATAACCTAAGCGTTTACGAAAAAGTACTCGGTGTTGCTTTTCTGGTGTTTGTACTAATTCAGCTCTACTTCTACCTGTTTTTCTACCTCCGGGTGGTGCGGAAGAGGTTCAACCCGCTACCCGAGGCCGATGAGCTTTACCCCCCGGTATCGGTGGTGATTTGCGCCCGCAACGAGGAGGAGAACCTGCAACACTTCCTGCCCAAGGTGCTTGAACAGGATTACCCCGATTTTGAAGTGATTGTGGTGAACGACTGCTCGAGCGATAACTCGGACTTGGTGCTGGAGAGCCTTCAGAAGAAATACCCGCGGCTTAAGGTAACAACCATTAAGGAAGACGAAAAGTTCACCCACGCCAAAAAGTTAGCGCTTACCGTGGGGATAAAAGCCGCCAAGCATGAATGGCTGGTACTCACCGATGCCGACTGCTTCCCGAAATCCAACAAGTGGCTACGCCACATGGCATCGAACTTTACCGAGGGCATTGAAGTGGTTCTGGGCTATGGTGGATATCTGTCGGAAAAAGGTTTGCTAAACAAGCTTATCAGGCTCGATACCCTGCATATAGCCCTGAACTACCTGGGCTGGGCACTGGCCAAACGGCCATACATGGGTGTGGGACGCAACCTGGCCTACAAAAAATCGGTTTTTTTCCGCAACAAGGGGTTTGCCAACCATGCCGGCATTGAGTCCGGTGACGACGACCTGTTTGTAATGGAGGTGGCAAACCAATACAACACCGCTGTGGAGTACCGCAGGGATGCTCATACATTATCGGTACCCCGGAAAAGCTACTCCTCGTGGCTGCGTCAGAAGCGCAGGCACCTGTCCACGTCAAAGCTCTACCGCACGGGGTTAAAAACCGGACTCAGCATTGAACCATTCAGCCGTGCCGCTGTTTACCTAACGTTTGTCGGGTTAATGGTATTCAAGGTGTTCCCCTACATAACCCTTTCGGTTTTACTCGTATATCTCATAAGCAAGCATACGGTGCTTGCGTTAGCGGCCAAGAGATTCGACGAAGGTAAATTAGTGCATGTAATATTTTGGTGGGATATATATTCTCTCTATTTTTACGCTAAATTGCTAACCCTTAACCGTATAACCCGAAAGCAACAGAAATGGAAGTAGGCCCGGAAAATCTATCGGAAAAAGCTAAGTACGACCTTATTCTTGTGGACAAGGCAATAAAAGGCGACCAGAAAGCCTACGCTGAGTTGATGGATCGCTACCGGGATGCCATTTACTACATGTTGCTGAAAATGGTAAACAACAAGAGCGACGCCGAAGACCTGACCCTTGAGGCATTTGGTAAAGCATTCAAGAACATTCACCAGTACACGCCCAACTTTGCTTTCAGCACCTGGCTATTCAAAATAGCCTCCAACAACTGTATCGACTTTATAAGGAAACGTAAGGCCAACCTGATATCCATTGACCAGGGACCTGAGGATGCAGAGGGTAACTCCATGTCGCCATCGTCAATCATCCCAGCCTCATTGCCCGACCCTGAGGAGAGCCTGATTAAGGAGCAGAACATCCGATTGGTTCAGGAGGTGGTTTCCAAGCTAAAACCGCGGTACCGGAGGCTCATCGAGCTAAGGTACTTTAAGGAGTACTCCTACGAGGAGATTGCCGCAGAACTGAACCTGCCGCTCGGCACTGTGAAAGCACAGCTTTTCCGCGCCCGGGAACTACTATCGAACATACTGAACAACCTGCCACCACACCACTAAAGCAACATAAAAGGAAACATGGAAATAATTGCGCAGTACTTTCCTGAGCTAACACAAGCCCAGCGGCAGCAGCTTGCCGAGCTTGAACCGCTGTATCGTACCTGGAACGCCCAGATTAATGTTATCTCGCGCAAGGATATCGACAACCTGGCAGTGCACCACATTCTCCATTCGCTGGCTATAGCCAGGGTGATACAGTTTGCAAGCGGTACAACAATCATGGATATTGGAACAGGAGGTGGTTTTCCGGGTATTCCATTAGCCATCATGTTCCCCAAGTGCCGGTTCACCCTGGTAGATTCCATTGCAAAAAAGACCAAAGTTACCGCCGAGGTGGCAAGAGCCATTGGCCTGCAAAACGTGGAGGTGATTACCTCACGTGCCGAAGACCTTAAACACCAGTGGGATTTTGTGGTTAGCCGGGCTGTTGCACCGCTACCCAAGCTGATGAACTGGACTGAAAAAAACATCAAACCCGGAGGTATGAACAGCCTCCCCAATGGGCTAATTTGCCTCAAGGGTGGCGATATCAAAGATGAACTGAAGCCCTACCAGAAATGGGTTACCAAATGGTCCATCGATAATTTTTTTGAGGACGAATACTTTACCGAAAAGTATGTGATTCATATTCCGGTGTAGCTCATCATTCCCCTGTAATAACTTGATCTCATATACTCTTCATCAGTTTCACATAATAAACTTCAGAATTTTTGGCTAGAGTATTTTTAAATATTGAAAATTGTTTTACCTTTGCGAACCCAAAATGGGAGAAATTTTGATTGTTTTTCAGTCGAATATAATAAGTAAAAGCATACCGAGATGAAAAGAACATTTCAGCCTTCCAACAGGAAAAGAAGAAACAAACACGGTTTCCGTGAAAGGATGTCGACCCATAATGGCCGTAGAGTGTTGGCTGCTCGCCGTGCTAAGGGCAGAAAAAGACTCACTGTTTCCGACGAAATTTTTCGGAAGTAAATAGTTAACAAAACATAACAAAGTAAGGCGGGTGCGAACCTGCCTTTTTTGTTCTTTAGTTTTTATCTTTACCCGAAACATAAACATGGAACCCCTGATATCAAGTCTGAAACCCGAACTTGCCAATGATAATCTGAAAAGGATAGCCGATAAGGTTATCGAAGGTATCCGTATCGATATGGCCGAGGGCGAATACCTGTTCGAGAAAGCCGACCTGGCGCTGCTTGCACAACTGGCAAATCTTGTAAACCACAGGCTTAACGGCGACTACGTGCTGTTTAACCACAACTTTCATATTGAACCCACCAATCTGTGTGTTTTTAACTGTAGGTTCTGCTCGTACCATAAAGCCGCCGGTGATCCCGAAAGCTGGGTTTTTACACTTGAAAATATAAAGGATATAGCCCGCAAATATCAAAATAGCAACGTAACCGAGGTTCACATAGTTGGAGGGGTTCATCCCAAATGGGACATAGACTACTACGGTAAAATGATAAGGGCGGTAAAGGATATCCTGCCCAACATCCATATAAAGGCATACTCGGCCATTGAGCTCGATTACGTGATTCGAAAAAGTAAACTTACATACGCCGAAGGGCTTAAACGGCTCAAAGAGTATGGTCTTGATTCAATCCCCGGCGGCGGAGCCGAGATATTCGACCCTGAGGTTAGGGCAAAGATATGCCCCGATAAAGCTTCCGGTGAAGCCTGGCTAGCCATTCACCGTGCAGCTCATCAGCTTGGGATTTACTCCAACGCCACCATGCTTTACGGACACATTGAGAGCTACAAGCACAGGGTGCAGCACATGGAAGCCATCAGGAAGCTGCAGGATGAAACACATGGGTTTAACTGCTTTATCCCCTTAAAGTTCAGGGCAGCCAACAATCCCATGGGTTACCTGGGCGAGGTTAACCTGGTGGAAGATTTAAGAAATTTTGCCGTAGCACGGATATTTATGGATAACATTAAGCACCTGAAAGCTTACTGGCCCATGCTTGGTATTCAGAATACCCGCCTTGCCATTAACTTTGGGGTTGACGATATTGATGGAACCATCGACGACACTACCAAAATATACTCTATGGCGGGTGCCGAGGAGCAGAAGCCCGCAATGACCACCGAAAAGCTAAAACAGCTGATAGTGGAATCGGGGCGAATACCCGCCGAACGCGACTCGCTTTACAATATAATCAACGTATTCAACAAATAAGTGTAAATTTGTAGTTTATACTATTTTTGTAACAACCTTAAAATACTGTATCATGCTCAATAAACAGCAAGCTAAAGAGTTCCTGCTAAAGGTTTACCGGAATCCATACGTGAATACTATCATCAAAGGGATAGGTATCGTTTTGGGGTTGCTTATTGTGCTGATGATTTTCCTACGGTTTTACACCCGTCATAACCAAAGCCAACCCACACCCGACCTCGCCGGACTGCTGTTGGAGGACGCCATGCAGGTTATTGCAGATAATCACCTTAGGATTGAAGTTTCCGACTCGGTATATATTTTTAACCGAAAACCCGGCAGTGTCATTTCTCAGAACCCGCTGCCCGGAACAAAAGTGAAGAAAAACCGAAGAGTTTTTGTCACTATAAACGCCCAAAACCCCATCAAACTTGAAATTCCAAATGTTGTAGGCTACACGCTCCGTCAGGCCAAGGCCATACTGGAGCAGGAAGGATTCGAAGTGGGAACCCTCTCATTCCGTCCCGATTTGGGATTAAACAATGTGCTTGAGCAGCGCTACATGGGCAAAACAGCCGAACCCGGCACGCTAATTCCCAAGGGCTCAAAGATTGACCTGGTGCTGGGGCAGGGTATGCATGGCGAGCGCACCGGAATCCCCTTACTAATTGGACTTAAACTTAACGATGCGGTAAGCCGGATAATTGAAGCCTCGCTCAATGTTGGAAAAATCAGGTTCGATGAAACAATAAGTACCCAAAAAGATTCGTTAGATGCTAGAGTGTACAGCCAATACCCTGCTTTTATGGGAAATGCCTCGCTTAGCTTTGGTACCCGGGTTGATATCTGGTTAACGCTTAACCAATCGCGCATTCCGGTAATTACCCGAAACGATTCTTTGGATACCAAACCAAAGGTTCAACCCGACGATATTATTGAGTAGGCAAAAATGCAGAAAACCATTCTCAGCATAGCGTTATTTTTAGTAACCGCTTTTTCCTTTGGTCAGGAAGTGCTGGTAAACCTCTCCGGCTACCCTACGGTTGAACAAAAATTAACCTCAAGAAATTCCAAATCCACGCTTGCACTCCCATTCTTCGACGATTTTGCACGTAACCTTCCCTACCCTACACCTGAACTGTGGGAACCCAGCAATGTTACAACCAGTCGAACATATGCCATCAACCCACCCACCATTGGTGTTGCCACTCTTGATGCGGTAAACCGAAAGGGAACCCTTTATCAGTACTTATCGAACACCCCCCTACCTGCCGATACCCTAACATCACTCCCCATTAACCTGAACTACCCCTCATCCGACAGCATCTACCTGTCGTTTAGTATTCAACCCGGTGGGTTGGGCTACCAACCCGGAGCAAACGATTCGCTTGTGTTGGAACTTTACAGCCCCTCAGAAAACCGATGGTTCAGGAGCTGGGCTGCATCGGTTAACTTCAGTAGTAGCAAGATTGAATTTTACAATCATCTGCTAAACAAAAAAAATGAGATAAGTTCAACTAAACTTGATTCAACCTTCTTTCCAGTAATCATCAATTTGGATAATCCCCTTTTCCTACAAAATGGTTTTCGTTTCCGTTTTATAGGCTATGCCTCGCTTATGGAGAATGCAACCATACCTGGTTTCCGAACCAATACCGACCATTGGCATATCGACATGGTTTACCTGAACCGCCAGCGTAACTGGGACGATACGGTGTATAACGATATTGCATTCCGCAAAGCCATTAAACCATTTCTCAAGAACTACACCTCCATACCCTGGTCGCACTTTACCCAGGCCGAGAATATCGAGCTAACCAAGCCACGCCAGTTCAGCATTGCTTATCATAACTTGGGACCAACCACATGGAACGTTACCCGAAGGTTTACCGCCCTGAACCTATCAACCGGAGTCGAATACCCGTTCTCGGGCGGAGCCGAAAACATTTACGGTTACCAGGAATTCAGCTACACCCGAGAGTTCGATTACACATTCACATCATCATGGGAGGATTCGGCTAAGTTCGTGATGAAAGCATTCCTGCAAACCGATTTCGATGAAGCCACCAAGCACCTTAGGTATAACGACACTCTGGAACATCATCTTAACTTTTACAACTACTACGCTCTGGACGATGGCTCAGCCGAAAGCGGCTACGGACTATTCGGTGAGGGGACACTGAATGCCATGGTAGCGCAGCGTTTCCATACCTACAAAACCGACAACCTGGTTGGGGTGATGATTTACTTCAACCGCAGCTACAACGATGCCAACAGTTTGCCCTTTAAGATAACCGTTTGGGCTGACAGTAACGGAAAACCCGGACAGATGCTCTACCAAAAAAGTACAACGCGCCCGCTGTTCACCGATAGCCTCAACCGTTTCACGGTGTACCGTATTGACCCGCTAAACATTCCTGCCGGCGATTTCTATCTGGGCTGGCAGCAGGGCTCCATCGATTTTATGAATGTTGGGTTCGACCGCAACACCAACAACCAAAGTAAAATATTCCATTCACTACCCGGTTACTGGGTGAATACCGAGTTCCAGGGGACTATCATGATACGCCCCATTTTCGGAAAACTATACCAAACCCCAACCGCTACACCCGCCAGTAAGCAGGAATCCATATACGTTTACCCAAACCCCGCAAGCAACTTTATCAGAATTAATGCCGATGAAACCCTAAAGCCGATGAGCTACCAACTGGTATCGGCAACTGGTCAAACTGTGGGTATGGGAACCACCACCAGCAATGGGCCCATTGATGTTAGCCATATACCTAACGGGATTTACCTGCTGCGGGTTACTACCTCCGGCAACCAGCTGCTAACCGCTAAAGTTATCGTAGCCCGATGACGAGTGAACGGACATTTGAGCCCGACGACGACCTTGACGAGGGCTCAGCGGAACAATCGGATTTATATGAGCATTTCCGCATTGAGGTGGATAAGGGGCAAACCCCAACCCGAATCGATAAGTTCCTTACCGATAAGATACGAAACGTAAGCCGCAACCGCATTCAGGGTGCTGCCGATGCAGGAAATATTCTGGTTAACGGCAAGGCCGTTAAGTCGTCGTATAAGGTTAAACCACAGGACACCATATCGATTGTTCTGGCCTACCCGCCTCGCGAAACCGATATCAAACCTGAGAATATCCCAATAGATATAGTTTACGAAGATGAGGCACTTCTGGTGGTAAACAAACCGGCAGGTATGGTGGTGCATCCGGCACACGGCAACTTCACCGGAACATTGGTAAACGCTCTGCTATACCACCTTCGCGATGTTCCACTCTTCAGGAGCGGCGAGGTGAGGCCCGGGCTGGTTCACCGAATCGACCGCAACACCTCGGGGTTGCTGGTAATTGCCAAAACCGAAATGGCCATGAACCACCTGGCCCGCCAATTCTTTGAACGAACTACCGATAGGCTATACATCGCTCTGGTCTGGGGCGATATGGAAGCAGACACCGGAACCGTTACCGGTCATATTGGCCGAAGCCTGCGCGACCGGAAAAAGATGCAGGTTTTCGCCGATGGCGAACAGGGCAAGCACGCCGTAACCCACTGGCGGGTTTTAGAGCGTTACGGGTTCACTACCCTCATCGAGTGCAAGCTTGAAACCGGACGCACCCATCAAATCCGTGCTCACATGGAGTACATCAGGCACCCGCTTTTCAGCGATGAGGTTTACGGTGGCGATAAGATTATGAGGGGCAGCCTCACATCAAAGTATAAGCAGTTTGTGGAAAACTGCTTTGAACTATGCCCGCGTCATGCACTCCATGCCAAAACCCTCGGGTTTACCCACCCGGTAACCCACCAACGGATGAACTTCGATTCGCACCTACCTGCCGATATGACTGCTATCATTGAGAAATGGAGGAAATACTGCGCGGGTGAGTAGAACTGATTAATGGTACTGTGTAAAATGCTTTAGAATTATAATAGTTCAACTGTACCATATGCACTGGAGGAAGCAGATAGAGAAAAATAAGCCCTAATTATTTAAACGGGCGGCCCGTTCAACCGGTTTTGCTTATCCTTTCCAGCTGATTAAAGTTAAGAATTTGCACCCTGTTGCCATTTATCTCGATAACACCATCGTTCTTGAAATCCTTGATAGCCCTGATGATGCTCATCACCGAAACTCCTGTGTACTCGGCCAGGTCCTTCCTGCTAAGGGTAAGGGTAAATGGGTGTTCGTCGCCGCGACCTGTTACTTTCGGTTGACCTTATCCGCCAGATATTGGCCAAAATGCCAAAAGATGGCGACATCAAGGCACCAACCCCTAATGTACTACATTGGAAAGTGCCTGTGGGCGAAACCTTCGTACGATCGGAGTGTACCAGGGGCGAGTTTGCCTACTACATGGTATCCGATGGTAGTGAGTACCCACGCCGCATCAACGTTCGTGGACCAAGCTACACCCATGCTATTGCCCTGTTGGAAAAGATGATAATCTACACCAATCTGGCCGATGTGGCAGGACTTATGACCTCGCTGCACACCTATCCGCCTGAAATTGAAAGGTAACAAAACAAAACTTCAAGAAAAGTATGGCACGAATCAAAGATATACTAAGCCCCTTCACCGCGTGGAAAAACATTTTGAAGGAGCCTGTTACGATAAAAGAACCGCTTAAGCGCGAGGCCGCACCCCGCTACCGGGGTTTCCACAAAAACGATGTGGATACCTGCATTGGTTGCGGAACCTGCGAATCCATCTGTCAAAATGCAGCTATCGACCTGGTTCCCGTTGAAGGCATTGAGACAATGAACGGTGATAGCGGGCTAAGGCCGCGAATCGATTACGGCCGCTGCTGCTGGTGCGCCCTCTGCGTGGATGTTTGCACCACCGGCTCACTCACCATGTCGAACCACTTTAAGTGGGTTGATTCCGACCCCGATGCTTTCCGGTTTATCCCCGGCGTTGATAAAAAGGACTGGGATAATGAGCCCAACGGCTACAGGAAACCCGGACCAAGCTATGAACTTTACAGCAAGGAACGGGTCCAAATGCCTGAGCTGATGCCCGAGGAGCGCGACAAGTCGTTCATCGAAATCGTACGTGGGTACTCAAAGGAGCAAGCCATGAAGGAAGCCGACCGGTGTGTGGAATGTGGTATTTGCGTAGCCACCTGTCCGGCTCACATGGGAATTCCTGAGTACATTAAAGCAGTTCGTAACGACGACCTGAGTGAAGGGTTACGTATCCTTTACGATACCAATCCGCTGCCCGAGATATGCGGCCGTATCTGTACCCATAAGTGCGAAACCGTTTGCTCGGTTGGTCATCAGGGCGACCCGCTCTCCATACGCTGGCTCAAGCGTTACATTGCCGACCAGCAACCAGCCGAGAACTATAAGAAGATTCTGGAAACCGAGAATATCACCAAAAATGGTAAACGGATAGCCATTGTGGGTTCTGGCCCTGCTGGCTTGTCGGCAGCCCATTACCTGGCCCTCATGGGATATGAATGTACCATATTTGAAAAACTTCCCTTACCTGGTGGTATGATGCGCTATGGTATACCGGAGTACCGCCTACCCTACGATGCACTTGACAAGGATATCGATTACATCAAATCGCTGGGAGTGGAAATCCGATGCAATGTTACCGTTGGAAAGGATATCACCCTCGAAGAACTGCATAAGCAGTACGATGCCGTGTTTGCAGGTACAGGATTGCATCTTGGACGAAGCACTCGTATTCCGGGAACCGACCATCCCAATGTTTACCAGGCGGTTGAACTGCTGCGCGATGTAACCATGGGCAAAGAAATTCCTGCTGCGCAGAGCATCGTGGTAATCGGTGGCGGTAATGTGGCCATGGACATCACCCGAACGTTAGCTCGCATTCAGAACCAACGCTACGGTAGGGTTAACATCATTACCACCTCGTTGGAATCGGAAAACGAGATGCCCGCCGACCGTGAAGAAATTGTCGAAGCCCGCGAGGAAGGGGCAACCATTATTCCTGGTTGGGGACCCGTTCGCATCGAAATTGAAAACAACACCATCAAAGGCTTGCATGTGGTTAAGTGCGTATCGGTATTCGACGAAAATCGTCGTTTCAATCCCAAATTTGACGAATCGCAAACCAACTTCTTTGCCGGCGAAATGGTGGTTGAATCCATTGGACAGGGTATGGATTTAAGCTATCTGCCCGAGAACTTAAAGGATCATCTCAAACTCGATCCTCGAGGAAGAATAGTGGTTAACGAGTACTTCCAATCGAGCATTGAATGGTTCTTTGTAGGTGGCGACATCATCCAGGGGCCCGATGTAATACATGGTATAGCCAACGGACACAAGGCTGCATTGGGTATTGACAGGTTCCTGAAAGGTTTATCAAAGTAAATCAGAGTTATCTACCTAAATCTTACATCATATGGCCGATCTATCAACTTCATACATGGGCTTCAAGCTGAAGAACCCATTCATAGCATCGAGCTCGGGGCTAACCGATTCGGTTGAAAAGGCATACCTGCTTGAGCAGAACGGAGCCGCCGCCGTGGTGGTAAAATCGCTCTTTGAGGAGCAAATCATGATGGATGTTGATTCCTTACGGATGAACAACACCTTTAACACCTACAGCGAGGCTGAGGACTACATAGCCTTTTACACCCGCAAGCACGCCCTGAATAGCTACATTGAGTTGATTGATGGAATGAAGCAGAAGCTGAGCATACCGGTTATTGCCAGCATCAACTGCAGCAGCGCCGACAGCTGGACAGATTTTGCCGGCGACATTCAGGCTGCCGGGGCCGATGCCCTTGAACTCAACATGTTCATCATGCCGTCGGATGTTAAAATGAAGGGTGATGAGATCGAAAAGATCTATATTGATGTTGCCCGCCGGGTGTCGCAGTTGCTAAGCATACCCGTTGCAATGAAAATCCATCACTACTTTTCGGGGATGGCAAATTTTGCCGTAGAGCTATCGCAAACGGGCATCAAGGCGCTAGTGCTTTTCAACCGCTTTTACCAACCCGATGTTGACCTGACTACTCTTAAGGTTACCTCGGGCAGCATACTCAGCCTCCCCGATGAGAACGCCGAGGTACGCCGCTGGCTGGCAATCCTTTCGGGTCGTGTGGTCTGCGATTTAGCTGCTTCAACCGGTGTTCACGACTGGCAAACCGCCGTTAAGGATATACTTTTAGGCGCTAATGCCGTACAGGTAGCCTCGGCCATGTACAAAACCGGACCTGAGGTTCTCAACGCGTGGATTGAAGAAACAACAAAATGGATGGAAAGCAGAGGCTTCCAATCCCTATCCGAAATAACCGGTAGGCTGAGGCAAGCCGATAGTATCAAACCCCTTGCCTACGAACGTGCCCAGTTCATGCGTTACTTTTCCGATGCCCGTTAGTTGACACGAATACCTAATAGAGCCGCAGAAATGACCAGCGGCTCTTTTATTTTTCCTGAAATTCTTGCAGTTTTGCAATGTATTTAAAATTTCCCTATGAATACTAAGCTTAACATAGCCATAATGGCCGGTGGAAACTCATCGGAGGCCAACATTTCCATGCGCAGCGCTACTCAAATTGCCGGTTGGCTCGACCCTGAAAAATTTAACGCCTACAAAATACTGGTAAAGGGTAGCAACTGGACGCTCGAGCACCCCGAAAAGGGCTCGCTGCCGGTTGACAAAAACGATTTCACCGTTAACATCGATGGCAGCAAGCTATCGTTTCACTGTGCGCTCATTGCCATTCATGGCACACCAGGCGAAAACGGATTGCTCCAGGCATACTTTGAACTGCAACAGATACCCTACACCACCGGGGGTGTTATGAACGCTGCCGTAACCTTCAACAAGTTCTACTGCAAAGAGCTGGTTCGGGACACCGGAATTAATCTGGCAAAAGGAATTCTGCTTACACGTGGCGGTCAGATCGATTTGGAGCAAATCATAGACACTCTTGGCCTACCTATTTTCGTGAAACCCAACGAGAGTGGTAGCAGCTATGGTGTAAGCAAAGTTAAACAAGCTGCCGATTTGATGCCCGCCATCGAAAAAGCCTTTGCCGAAGATAGAACCATTATCCTGGAGGAGTTTATTCCCGGCCGAGAGTTCACTTGCGGTGTTTTTAAACACCGTAACGGCGAAATGGTTATGCCCGTCACCGAGATTGTACCCGAAACCGAGTTCTTCGACTATGAAGCCAAATACCAGAATAAATCAAAGGAGATAACACCTGCTCCCATACCCGAAAAGTTGACTACGGCTATTCAGCAATACACATCCAAGATATACGACAGGCTGCAATGCCATGGAGTGGTACGGGTCGATTACATCGTAAAAGGTGAAGACATCTACTTCCTGGAAATAAACACCGTGCCGGGCATGAGCGAGGCAAGCATTATACCCCAACAGGTTAAGGCCATGGGTGGCAACATGCGCGAGTTTTTCACACTAATTGTTGAGGACGCTATGCAGCGTAGCCGGGTGTAGCTATCAATCGCTATTTCGTAGCTTTACAACATGAATGGTTACACCAACAGCTACGGCTAATAACAGAATCCTAGGAAGATTGCCCAGCTCTAGCGATGCAATGCACCAAAGTATGGATGCCCATAGCAAAGCCAGCGTGTACCATTTCACCCGTTTGGGAATGCTGCGCTTTTCTATGTAATCGTGAATGTACCTACCAAACACCCGATGGTTAATAAGCCATTGGTAAAGCCTGCTGGAACTGCGAACAAACAGGTAAGCGCTGAGCAGCAGAAAGGGCGTGGTGGGCAGCAAGGGCAAAAAAATCCCCAACACCCCCAACCCAAACGATACTAACCCCAAAATCACAAATAAAGCCCTGATAACAGGGCTACTGGCTTTACCGGAATGCTTCATTACCAATAAATAACAATAGACAAAAACGAACGGAATGGCAAAGATATCAATCTTTCTTTTGGGTCTGAATTTTGCATACTACCTACCTAGAATCGAACATTTTTCTATCCCACTTTAAATCAAATCCTTAAAAAAGTTGGATTTACAATGAAAAACTAAGTGTTAGCTATATAACCTGCTCCTCGAACTATTACTCCTGCAACTTTCCGGCCTTATGGCTACCATCGCAAAAGGGTTTGTTGCGGGATGCCCCGCATGAACAGAGGTAAACCTCACTGGTTGCTTCAGGAACCAGGCTCTCACCCTCCAGGTTAACCAGGAAGAATTTCCCTTCCACTCTAATCGGCCCACCCTTAGCTAGGTGAAGCTTTGCTGCTATTTTCTTTGGTTGGTTCATAGCTTATTCCGTATCACGAAAACCTTTCTTGAAGTGTGTCCCATCGCAAAAAGGCTGGCTATGCGAATGCCCGCAACGGCATAGCGAGATCATCTTCATGGATTTCACCTCATTTCCCTCGGCATCGTACAGCTGAAAATCGCCGGAAACCAATATGGGACCGTTGGGCATCACCTGAATTTTTACAGGTGTAACCTCAAAAGCCTCGATCTCCTCAGGGGTAAACTCCCGCACGCACTTGTGCGATTTTTCCTGCTTGTTCCTTTCCGGATCATTCCACATAAATGTGAGCGCATTGGTAGGGCACTCGTTCACTATTTCAATGATTCGATCAGTACTGGCTCCATTCATGTTAACCCAGGGACGCTTACGTGGGTTGAACACCGAGAGCAGCTTGGTGTAGCATATCGATGCGTGAACGCACTCGCCCGGTCGCCAAAACACCGTTATATCGTCGTTGGAATATTTTCGGTTATCGCTTTCCATAGCTGAAATTTACTTAAACAAACAGTAAAAATCAAATTTTTGTTCAACAAGTAACTTTTTAACATCCTGTTGATACATATTTACATTTTATATTATTTACCCCCTATATTCTAGGGGGTATATTTTGATTTTTTATTTTTTATTTTAATATTTGCCCTGTAAAAAAACACCCAACTATGCCAAAATTACGTTTTAGAGCATTTGGCGAGGCCACTAACCGAACAGCAATAGATTTCCCGGAAAAAATCAGCGTGTCGCAGGTGGAACTTTTCGGGATCAACGTATTCGATAGGGTAAAGATGAAGAAGTACCTATCGGAAGAAGCGTATGTAAGCCTAATCACCTCCATTGACGAGGGAAAGAAAATTGACCGCCGGATAGCCGGTCATGTGGCCTCGGCCATGAAGGCCTGGGCCATGGAACGCGGAGCAACCCACTACACTCACTGGTTCCACCCGCTCAACGGCTCAACGGCTGAGAAGCATGATGCATTCCTCTCGCTCGACCACGATGGCAAGCCCATTGAGTCGTTCAAGGGCGATCTGCTGGTTCAACAGGAACCGGACGCATCGAGCTTTCCGAGCGGAGGTATCCGCAACACCTTTGAGGCACGAGGCTACTCAGCCTGGGACCCAACCTCGCCTGCTTTCATACTTGATGGAACACTATGTATCCCCACCGTTTTTGTCTCCTATACCGGCGAGGCGCTCGATTTTAAAACTCCCCTGCTGAAATCACTTGCCCTGCTCGACAAGGCAGCCCTATCGGTGTTAGAATACTTCGACAAGGATGCTCGCAAGGTTTACGCCACTTTGGGTTGGGAGCAGGAATACTTTCTGATAGACGAGGCGCTGTTCGATGCACGTCCGGACCTTGCCCTTTGCGGTCGAACGCTTATGGGACACGCCGCCGCCAAGGACCAACAGCTGGAGGATCACTACTTTGGCTCAATCCCCGCCAGGGTATCGGCATTCATGCGGCACTTTGAGGTTGAAGCGCTAAAGCTTGGCATTCCCATCAAAACCCGGCATAACGAGGTGGCTCCCAACCAGTTTGAGTGCGCCCCCATTTTTGAGGAGGCCAACCTGGCGGTTGACCACAACCAGCTCATCATGTCGCTCATGGATCGAATAGCCCGGAAGCATAAGTTCCGTGTACTTTTCCACGAAAAGCCCTTCAAGGGCATCAACGGCTCGGGCAAGCATAACAACTGGTCCATGATGACCGATACCGGGGTAAACCTTCTCTCGCCCGGCAAAACCCCGAAAAACAATCTCCAGTTCCTGACATTCCTCATTAATACGATTAAAGCCGTTCACGACCATTCCGCCCTTTTGTTGGGCAGCATTGCTTCGGAACCCAACTCCCACCGGCTTGGTGCACACGAAGCGCCACCTGCTATCATGTCGGTATTTATCGGAAAAACCCTAAGCGCAGTGCTCGACGAGCTGGAAGAAAAGGTTACCGACCAAAAGATGACCCCCGATGAGAAAACCGAGCTGAAACTCGAAATCATCGGTAAAATTCCCGAAATCCTCCTCGATAATACCGACCGCAACCGCACCTCGCCCTTCGCCTTCACCGGTAACCGGTTTGAGTTCAGGGCTGTGGGCTCATCCGGAAGCTGCGCTTCGCCCATGATCGTTCTGAACACCGCTGTGGCTAACCAGCTCATGAAATTCAAGGAGGAGGTTGATAAGGTCATCGCAAAAGGGGTGAAAAAGGATGAGGCCATCATACAATGCCTGCGTAAGGTAATCATCGAATCCAAAAAAATTCGTTTTGAAGGTAACGGTTATAGTCAGGAATGGGTGGAGGAAGCAGCCCGAAGAGGGTTACCCAACATCAGCAACCCCCTTGAGGCTTTTAAAACCTTCCTTTGGGACTCTTCGGTTAAACTACTCTCTGGTAATGGAATCCTTACCAAGCGCGAGCTTGAAGCCCGCTACGAGATTCGCAACGAGATCTACGTCAAGAAAGTTCAGATTGAAGCTCGAGTGCTGGGCGACCTGGCCATAAACCACATCATTCCGACGGCCATAGCCTACCAGAACACACTAATCAGCAACGCTAAAGGGTTAAAAGACCTATTCCCCGATAGCTGGGAGCAACTTGCCGATCATCAGTACGGGCTTATTAAAGAAATTTCCGAACACATTCACTCCATCAGCCACCAGGTGAATGAGATGATTGAGCGCCGTAAAGAGGCCAACCAGATTGAGGATGTGGTTGAAAAGGCTCACCTGTACGACAAAACCGTAAAACCCTTCATTGAAAGCATCCGCTACCACATCGATAAGCTGGAGATGATTGTCGATGACGAAATGTGGCCTCTGCCCAAGTACAGGGAGATGCTATTTATCCGATAGGCAAACAGCCGTTCGTTTCTCGCTGGAGCGAAGAGTAAAGACTTCTTTCCCTTCGCTCCGGCTTACTTTATTACCCCACCCGCTCTCGAGTAGGAAAGCCAACCTTACCCAAAGTGTAATCACATCAAAAAAATTATCATTGCATTAGCAGTTAATTGGGTTTTGCTTATATTTACCATATTTTTGTGTAAAAAGTATTTTCTTGTAACTAACCTACAAGCGATGAAGCGATTACTAACATTGATGTTGGTCGGCATTTCGTACTCGACCCTTACTCCATCCATGGCACAGATGAGCTCGAAGCTGGCCAGAGCCGATGCCCTTTACAATGCTGGAGCTTACTTCGATGCAATCCCTTTATACCGTGAAGATATTGACAAGATCAAGGACAAAAAAGAACTATCGCTCTACCTCTATAAGTTGGGCAACTGCTTCCGGTTAATTGGGAATGCACGCCAGGCCGAGATTTGGTACGAAAAAGCCATACTCAGGGAATGCCCCGAACCCAAGGTTTACTTCTTTTACGCCGAGATGCTGAAGATGAACGAGAAGTACGACCAGGCCATTGAGCAATACCAAAAGTATAAAGTACTTGTTCCCAATGACCCCCTTGCCGATGTGGGCATAAAATCCTGTGAGCTGGCAAAACAATGGATAGCCACCCCCTCGGGATACGAAATCAGCAACATGCGTGCTCTTAATAGCAAATTCAGCGACTTTAGCCCTGCCTACGCATCGAACGATTATACGGTACTATATTTTACAAGCTCCCGAAAGGGAACCACTGGCGGCAAAACCAGCTCCGTTACGGGCGAGGACTTTGCAGACATTTTCATAACCGAACGCGATAATAAAGGGGTATGGAGCTCGCCAAAACCCCTTGACGAAACCATTAACACGCAGTACGACGAGGGAACCCCCTCTCTTCCATCAGATGGGAACAGCCTTTTCTTCACCCGATGCAAGGTAAGTAAGCGAAATAAGCTGGGCTGCCAGATTTTTGTTTCCAAACGATCCGACCAGGGATGGCTAACCGCAGAAGAAATCAAACTTGCTGCCGACAGCATGATTGTAGCACACCCGGCTGTATCGGCCGATGGAGCTGAACTCTACTTTGTCAGCAACATACCGGGTGGTTCAGGTGGGCTCGACATCTGGAAATTAACCCGCGAAGCGGGTTCCGATGAGTGGAGTGCCCCCATCAACCTGGGTCCTCAGATTAATACGCCCGGAAACGAGATGTTCCCTTTCATTCACCCCGATGGCACATTATACTTCTCATCCGACGGGCACCCCGGTATGGGCGGGCTCGATATCTTTAAGGCCAAAAAGAACGAGGAGGGGCAATGGGTTGTTGAAAACATGCGATACCCGCTCAACTCATCGTCCGATGATTTCGGCATCATCTTCGAAAAAGATCGCGAAGCCGGCTTCTTCTCATCACGCCGTGCAGGCGGTCGTGGCGCCGACGATATTTACATGTTCTACCTACCCCCAATCAACTTTAACATGATTGGTAAAGTCCTTGATGATAAAACCCGCACAGCCCTGCCCGACGCTACGGTTAAACTTGTGGGCAGCGATGGTACCATTGCCACCATGCAAACCGGTAACGATGGAAGTTTCAGGTTTAACCTGATTCCCAATACCGATTACGTTGTGGTGGCATCCAAAAAAGGATACCTGAGCAACAAGGGCAAGGAAACCACCAAAGGGTTAACCCAAAGTAAAGACTTTGAAATGTCCCTTGCATTGACCTCAACTGCAAAGCCCATTGAAATACCGAATATCTTCTATGACTACGACAAGTGGGAGCTCCGCCCCGAGTCCAAAGAAGCACTCGATAACCTCATCCAAATCCTGAACGATAACCCCAACATCACCATTGAACTGGCCTCGCACACCGATAACCGTGGTACCAAGGAATACAACTACGAGCTCTCCCAGAAACGTGCCCAGGCGGTGGTTAACTACCTCATTGAGAATGGAATTGCCACCGACAGGCTCAGAGCGAAGGGGTACGCCCAAACCCAGCCCAAAGTGGTTGACGAAACCCTTGCCGCACGTTACCCATTCCTAACCCCCGGGGCAGTGCTCGATCAAAAATTCATTGATGGCCTGAAGGATGAGGAGCAGAAAGAAATTGTTCACCAGATTAACCGGCGCACCGAGTTCAGAGTGCTGAGAGAGGATTATGCCACTAAAAAGTAATCGTTAAATATCTTTATTGAAAAACGCTCCGGTTTACTAATGGAGCGTTTTTTAAATGTTCAGGCTGGTATGGATTTTGAAACTACCGAATCGAATTTCAATCATTTTTTTAGATTTGCAAAAAGCGTTAACGTAACATTTATAGCTCATTTGTAGTAAAACCTTTGCATGAAACAAATATTACGAATACTAGGCGTAATCATTACACTGCTTGGAATAGCAAACTGCTCCTCGGCTCAAAAGTTTTTTGAGGTGGAGGAGGCAAAGGATGCCCAGGTTCGCTTTTTCCTGGTCGACGACCCAAAGGATGCTGACCTATTCTTTTGCATCATATATGATGAAAAGGAAATCACCCAACCGGGAATACTAATGGAGGTTGAAACTCCAAAGGAAGCACAGGTTACACTAATATTTGTTGATGACATCAAAGACGCCAACATAAAGGTTTGGATGGTTGATACCCCGGCAGAAGTAAAGTGGATAAACGAATCGAAGAGGAAACTGCTCGCCGTTGGCGGGCTCAAGTAGCCAACCGCGCAATACACTCCTTACGCTTTTGGATGAGTAACAAATAAGGGTTACCTTTGCAAGTAAAATGTAACCCATGAGCAATAGCAATTTCCGATACGATCAACGCGGAGTATCTGCCTCAAAAGATGATGTTCATAAAGCGATCCAAAATCTCGATAAAGGATTATTTCCCAAGGCATTCTGTAAAGTTGTACCCGACTACTTAACCGGTGACCCGGACTACTGTTTGGTGATGCACGCCGATGGAGCTGGAACCAAGTCTTCGTTAGCCTACATTTACTGGCGCGAAACGGGCGATTTATCGGTTTGGAAGGGAATAGCCCAAGATGCCATTGTAATGAACATCGATGATCTGCTGTGCGTAGGGGTTACCAGTAACATAGTGCTTTCCTCAACCATTGGCCGAAACAAGAACCTCATACCCGGCGAGGTGATTAGCACCATAATAGAGGGAACCGAAGAGTTTTGTGAGGCCATGCGGAGCATGGGCATAAACATCATACTTACCGGCGGCGAAACCGCCGATGTGGGCGACCTGGTTCGAACCGTTATAGTGGACTCCACGGTAACCGCCCGGATTAAACGCAGCGAGGTGATTTCAAATGGCAACATCCAAGATGGGGATGTTATCATTGGCTTGGCCTCTTACGGTCAAGCCACCTACGAAAAGGAGTACAACGGGGGAATGGGTAGTAACGGTCTCACATCGGCTCGGCATGACGTATTTGGCCACTACCTGGCCCAAAAATATCCCGAGAGCTTTGACCCGGCTTTACCTGATAGCCTGGTTTACAGCGGTAAACTTCGGCTTGATGAACCGGTTGAGGGAACAGGCCTTACAGCCGGAAAGTTGGTTCTATCCCCCACCCGAACCTATGCTCCGGTTATAAAATCAGTTCTTGAAAACTACCGCCCCGTGATACACGGAATGGTTCACTGTTCCGGCGGTGCTCAAACCAAGGTGATGAACTTTGTTGATAACCTTCACGTGGTAAAAGATAACCTCTTCCCAATCCCACCACTCTTCAGGATAATCCAGGAGCAATCCGGAACACCATGGCAGGAAATGTACAAAGTCTTTAACATGGGGCATCGGTTCGAAATCTATGTTTACCCTGAGTTTGCCGACGATATTATTGCAATTGCCAGGGAGTTTAACATTGATGCCCAGATAGTGGGGTACTGTACGGAATCAACTAGTAAAAAGCTTACCATCAAATCGCAGTTTGGCGAGTTTCACTACTAGCCATTTGGGGTAAAACCGATTAATGATTACCTTTGCCACAATAATTATTGTGATATGTCCGACAATACAATACTTCGCAAGCTGGAAGGGATCAGGCATAAGTTTGAGGAGATAGGCCAGCAAATTACCGACCCAGCCGTGATGGCTGACATGAAGAAGTTCGTTGCTTTAAATAAGGAGTACCGACAGCTAGAGCCCATAGTTGCAGCCTACGAGAAGTACAAAAATGTGTTGAGTAACATAGAATCATCCCGACAGATACTGGCCACTGAGAAAGATGAGGAGCTGCGTGAAATGGCCAAAATGGAGTTAGAAACCCTTACCGAGGAACAGGAAAAACTCGAAGAGGAGATTAAAATACTCCTTCTGCCAGCCGACCCCGAGGATTCTAAAAATGCGGTTATGGAAATACGTGCCGGTACAGGTGGCGATGAGGCAAGTATCTTTGCCGGAGACCTATTCCGCATGTACACCAAGTTCTTTGAGAAAAAGGGTTGGAAGTATGAGGTTACCAGCTTCTCGGAGGGTACCGTGGGGGGATACAAGGAAATCATCATGAACGTTACCGGTAACGGGGTTTACGGTGTGCTCAAGTACGAATCGGGGGTACACCGCGTACAGCGCGTCCCACAAACCGAAACCCAGGGGCGTGTGCACACATCGGCGGCTACCGTTGCAGTTCTGCCTGAGGCCGATGAGTTTGATATCGAACTTAAGATGGAAGACATCCGCAAGGACACCTTCTGTTCCAGCGGCCCGGGTGGTCAAAGCGTGAACACAACCTACTCGGCCATCAGGCT
Organism: uncultured Bacteroidales bacterium; assembly: GCA_937926785.1. GTDB lineage: Bacteria > Bacteroidota > Bacteroidia > Bacteroidales > Tenuifilaceae > Tenuifilum. The sequence continues at coordinate 28,060 of CALBBQ010000035.1, forward strand.
CACCCATATCCCTACAGGAATAGTGGTGCAATGCCAGGACCAGAAGTCGCAGATTAAAAACTTTGAGAAAGCATTGGCTGAACTTCGTACCCGAATCTACAACATGGAGTACCAAAAGTATCTGGACGAGATTTCCTCTAAGAGGAAAACAATGGTTTCAACCGGCGACCGCTCGGCCAAGATTCGTACCTATAACTACCCTCAGGGTCGTGTAACCGACCATCGCATCAACCTAACCCTTTACAACCTATCGGCCATCATGGATGGCGACCTTCAGGAAATTATTGACAAGCTTCAGCTTGCGGAAAATGCCGAAAGGCTCAAGGCTGCAGCAGCTGAAGAGTAAACCATAACTAGTATGACAGCCCAGGAACTTTTTAACCAGATCAAGCGCAAGCGCAGCTTCCTATGTGTGGGGCTCGACACTGAACTCACTAAAATCCCGGAGCATCTGCTCACCAAGGACGATCCCATGTTCGAGTTCAACAAAAAAATAATCGAGGCAACCCACGACCTGGCCATAGCCTACAAGCTGAACCTGGCATTTTACGAAGTTCACGGCGCTGCGGGTTGGAATAGCCTGGTTAAAACGGTGAAGCACATCAAGAACCATCACCCGGAGATTTTTATCATTGCCGATGCAAAGCGTGGCGATATTGCAAGCACGGCAAGGATGTATGCTAAAGCATACTTCCACAGCCTGGGCTGCGATGCCGTTACTGTATCGCCTTATCTTGGGCAGGATTCTGTGGTTCCCTACTTGCAGTACGAGGGTAAGTGGACCATTCTGTTGGCCATCACCTCTAACGAAAGCTTCAAAGACTTCCAGCTGATTGAGAACCGGCAAACCGGAAACCGGGTGTTTGAAGATGTTGTGCTCATGTCCATGCACTGGGGTAGCGATGCCAACATGATGTACGTGGTGGGTGCTACTCACCCTGAGTTTTTTGCCGCTGTCCGCAAACATGCCCCGCACCACTTCCTGCTAGTGCCAGGTGTTGGCGAACAAGGCGGTAGCCTGCAAAAGGTTGCCGAGCATGGATTAAACGACCATTGTGGCCTAATCGTTAACTCCTCCCGCGGTATAATCTATGCCGATATAACCGGAAACTTTGCCGTAGAAGCCCGTAAACGAGCCCTAAAACTCCAGCAAGAAATGGAAGAACTCCTGAAAGGCAAAGGGCTGATATAGGTTAGTTCTCGATGATTTTTTTCCCAAACCACCCCCAAAAGGCCCGATGAAATTTCTCGCCGGCTTCTCCGGCGTACATATCCAGGTAGGTTAAGCGGGAGGGTTGATTGGGTACAAACCTGATGTACTCATCTTTGCTGTAAAGCAGTATGGGCTCAGGATGGAACTGTACCCCAATTACGTTTGGATACTTAGTGTGAGCAATGGCCTCCACAATCTTTCCATCAACCGAACTGGCAATTACCTTTAACCGCCATCCCAGCTTATCAACTCCCTGATGATGGCTGCTCAGAACCCATGGCCGCTCACGACACATTGATTTAATTGGCTCATTTTGAATATCAATCTGATGAAAGTTCCCCCAAACCACCTTCTCATCCAATGAAAAATTTACAAAGTAGTTCCGATGCAGGCTGTTAGTCTGCAGTAAAAGGGCATCTTCTACTGTGGTAATTCCGTAAACCTCTACTGGAATATCCTGAATGAGGGTTCCCCCGGCAGCTACATTCATTGACTGCATACCCAGGCAAATGCCCAGTACAGGCAGCAATGGTTTTGCCTCGAGCAGGGGAGTGAATAGCGTATCGCGCCGGCTGCCAATTAAATGGAACAGAAATGAAATTTCGAAGTGGTGTCGCGCAGGATCGGTTATTTGGGTTAAAAGCGATGTTTTTTCTCCGTAAATGGAAGGGGGTATATCGGGGCCACCGGTGAAAATGATGCCATCGCTAACGCGAGTCAATCGGGCAAAAAGTTCGGAACACTCATTCACCCTGAATATGGCATTCTCGCTGATGGGTTCCTTAACCGGAAGTAGCCTGAAGTTCTCCAGCTTATTCTTTTTAATATACTCCAATGCTTTGGCATAGTCATACTTCTCCGATGTATGGTAAACTCCAACTACCTTGACCGAAGAAGGTAAAGGTAGTATTCGGTTTTCGATCAGATAGCTGAATGTTTTTATATTGTTCTCGGTGGGATGTACTAACACCAGCACCCTGTCGTTTTTACCAATATCATCAATTCCAATAACGATATCAGTGGTTTTGCTGCATGAGAAAACTACAGCAAGGACTATCCCAGCAAGCAGTTTTCGCTTTAATTTGATTTCCATAACCGGAAGTTTTCATGTTAAAACTGATAGCCTAAGCTAAAAAGAAATGAGCTCGGAATAATTTTTGCCTCTCGTTCTATTGACTTTAAAGACATCTGCCGAACCATCTGAAAGTTTAAATTCATTAAGTTAAAACCTATACCAAGTTGAAAGCCATAGCTCTCCTTAAGGATATTCTGGTTCATGCTGTAGGTGCCATCGCCAATTTTACCTGCAAAACGGTAGGAGTAATATCCCCCGCCTATAAGGTATAGGTTAGGTGCTAGCAGCTGCTGGTTTTTACCTCCAAAATACAAAAGTAAAGCTGCGGGAACAAGCACCTCATGTGATCGGTAACGGCCATATTGATGTTCGGTTCCGCAGGTTTGGTAAAGAGCGCCAACCTGAAAATCGAGCGAGTTGGATAGCGCCATAACCGAGACCAGACCCGCATTAAAGGTAAATCCAGCCTTGGAGTTATAGAACCCATCCTTATAATCATGGAAAGTATTCCCGAGTCCAAACTGATAACCAAGAGTAACCCGGCTTTTCCGCGTAGCTTTGAATTGATTATCGGGTTGAAGTACATAAGCATTGGCAAGCTGAACTGTAGCTTCGGCAACAAAATTGGCAATTCTTGCCATTCCGTCATAGTCTAGTTTATCGGCATCATCTTCGGGTCGGTGGTAGGGCGAAACGGTTGATGTAAACACGTGCACTGCGGGTATCCCTTTGCTTCCAAAAGGTTGTGTATCGGTTTGAAGCTCAACTCTTCGTCCTTCCTTCTTCACTGCAATTCCATGTTTTAATGCCAGTTGGGTAAAGAACTGATGGCCGCGGGCAAGGGTTTTATTTCCTACCAGATCAACACCTCCATACTTGCTTAGCATACCCACCATGTCGAGGCTAAACATAAATTTAATACTATCAACAGGTAAAATACGCTCCCGAACCAGGTAAGTCGATCCAATCAGGCCAGCCTCTTCACCATCGAAGGCAACAAAAACTACTGATCGTTTCAGGCTATCCCTCTGCTGAACCAGCAAACCAGCAATTTCTATCATTGCCGATACCCCCGAGGCGTTATCGTCGGCTCCATTGTACACAACAGTTTTCCCATCAACCTGTTTGTAGGCTAAATGGTCATAGTGTGCGCCAAGCACAATAAACTCGTGCCTCAAAGCCGAATCGCTACCCTCAACCCAGCCAATGATGTTTGCTCCTTCGGTTTTCAGCATCATCCCCTGGCTAATGAAAGGATGAAGGTAGCTTCCCTTCCAAGGCTTTAGACCTATCGCCTCAAAGTTTCTTCCTATGTAGTCGGCTGCCATTCTGCCCCCCTGGGTTCCAAAACCTCTTCCCATTAGGGAGTCCGATGCCAGGATATACACGTGTTCCCTCAGCGTTTCAGCAGCCACATGCTGAGCCAAAGCTATACCAGTTGAAAGCAAAAGATAAACAGCAGTTAAACTGATAATGAATTGTTTAATGCGCATGTTATTTTGAGTTTCGTGAAATGGAAAATTTCATCAATGTATTCTTTCCGTAAAGTTATAACCTTTTGAATTAATAGCCCTAGTGAGCAGGTAAAATTCGGGATGAAAATGAAGATTACTACAATGTATTTGTATAAATTAGTTTTCCTGAGTTTTATAAGTCCATTTCAGAATGATACGGTAAAGTTCATCAATATTGATAGGTTTTGTTATGTAGTCATCACAACCGGCCTGAATCGCCTTTTTACGCTCATCGGGCAAGGCATATGCGGTTTGGGCAATTACGGGCAGACCGGGATACTTGAGTTTTAGAACACGGGTGGCCTCAATTCCATCCATCTCGGGCATCTTTATATCCATAAGAACCAGGGTAATGTCTGATTGATCTTCCAAAATTTTGAGTACCTCTAAACCGTTTTTAGCCACAAACACTTTGGCATTGGCATTTTCAAGCGTTCTTTTCAGTAAGAGCATGTTCACATGGTCATCCTCTGCCAGTAAAATCTTGGCTCCCTTTAAATCAATCACTTCAGGCTGTTCCATAGTATCGTTCGATTGTTTGCTCGGTTTCGTGGTTTTTATATTAGGAATGGAAAAGTGAAAGGTTGTACCTTTCCCTAGTTCGCTCTCGTGCCATATTTTGCCACCAAGTAGTTCCACCAATGATTTAGAGATGGAGAGTCCTAACCCTGTACCTTTTAATGAGTTAGGATTGGCCCCCTCAACCTGCCTGAATCGGTCATATATTATAGAGTGGTATTCGGGGGCAATACCAATTCCGGTATCGCTCACCCAAAATCGAATATGTTTTCCCTCATTAGCGTACCCAACATCTATGCGCCCTTTCTCGGTAAACTTAACTGCATTGTTTACCAAGTTATTTAGCACTTGGGCAATTTTTACATCATCCGATAGGAATATACAGTCAGCCGCGTTTTTTGAAGCATTTTGAATCTCCAATCCTTTTTGCATTGCACTTGCATTGAAGAGCGAAATCACGTTCTGAACCTGCTCTTTTGCTGAAACGGGTAGATGGTTTACGGAAACCTGCCCTGCCTCAATCTTCGATATATCAATGATGTCATTAATTATTGAGAGTAGGTGATGGCTTGAGTTTACTATAATATTGCTGAAAGTTGAAATTTGTTCCTTCGAAATGTTTGGCTGTTGGAGCAGCTGACAAAACCCTATGATGCCATTCATCGGAGTTCTAATCTCATGGCTCATGTTGGCCAGAAAAGCAGATTTAAGCCTATCGCTTTCCTGAGCTTTTTCTGTGGCTAGCATAAGCTTTTCGTTGATTTCACGCATGCGCTGGTTGGCCTCGTTTAGCTCCTCGTTCAAGGCCATGTACTCCTCGTTTTGTTCCTTAAGTTTCCGGTCGGTTTCAAGAACTCGTTGCTCGGCATTCTTCCTATCAGTAATATCGCGAAGATGTTCAATGATAAATTCAATTTCTCCATTACCAGATAGCACAGGATATGAGCTAGCCTCGATCCAAACATTCATTTCGGGAATGAACTTCTCAACCCACTCTGGTTTTTTAGTTTGAAGAACTATGCGCGTTGCGCAAACATCGCAAGGATTTGTATGCCCAATAAGCTGATAGCACTTTTTACCTTTGATATCGTCGGGGTTTAAACCTAACATTTTATATCCGGCCTCGTTGTAGAAAACAACTGTTTGATCGGTTTTCTGCACTCCAATCACATCGGGTATGGCGTTAATCAGACTTTCAAACAACTTTTCGGAAAGCGCACTTTGCCTCTCCGCCTGCAAAATTCGGTTTTCAACCTGTTTCCGGTAGGAAATGTCACGGATGATTGCCCAAAAGCCATCGGGATGTCCTACCTCATTGGTTACCAAGTAGGTTCGTAGCTCAATGGGAACCAAAGAGCCGTCCTTTCTGATATACCCCTTTTCATACAAATCGGAGTAGCCCCTTTTAAGAACGGTTTCTAAAATCCGGGTTTCCATTTGATGCCACTCTGGTGGGGTAATATCTCTGTAAGTTAGCTTAACCAACTCTTCCTCGGAATATCCGGTAAGCTCCAGGTAGGCTTTATTCCACTCCACAATGCGTCCTTGCATATCCACCCTGACATACGCATCGAGCAGACCCTCATGCAGCATCTTGTACTTTCGTAAAGCTGCTTTTTCAGCTATTTCTGCTTTACGTAACCGGGTCAGATCCACTCCCGTAAGAACAAGTTCGTTACTATCGAGCCATTTACCCTCCCATAGAGTATAAAGTACCTCTCCTGTAGGCCCATAAACTTCGGCATCAAAACTTATGTGATCAATATCTTGATAACGTGAATCTTTGAAATGCCTGCTTTTCAGCACCGAGGATATGCTCTTGCCAACTAAATCCATAGGTTTTAGCTGGAAAACTGACGCAAAGGATGTGTTAACATCAGTGATTATCGCATTTCTGTCAACTTTAACATAATAGCCCTTTATTTGCTCAAAAAATTGGTGATAAAATTGCTCCCTCTGCTTTTGCTTGGCTGAACTTTTTAAAATGCACTCTGCGCCCCGATATAGCAAAACCAGAACAACACCAATAAATGTGTAGATTGCATACCACCCCCAGGGTGCATTTAAGTTTCCCTTTGTGGCGATCAACTCATATGTTGGGAAGGTCAGCATGAAGGCGCCCAAAACTGAGGCATAGAACTTCCAACTAGCCAAACGCCAAATCATTCTTCTGGCTACAAAACCCGAAACGAATAGCCAGGTAGTAGCAGAAACAATGCTAAAACTGAAATTGAAGTATACCAGGGCAGATATGGTTAGGATTAAGGATAAAAAGGCATTCCTGAAACCTCCAATAATCGCAACCGAAAAAACGACCAGCCCTACAACCTGTGGTGCTATGTATAAAACATTAAAATGATAGAGAAGAAAAAGCAATGCCACCGGTGGGATTGTGTTAGCAACTGGGCCAACCAGCCATTTTACCAATTTGTGTCTATTCCACTTAGTTAGTGCAAAAAAGTAAAATACTCCGCTAATTATTAGTAGCGAAACAGAAATGGCAAGAATGAAAGGGTAAAGTGGCATATACTCAAATTTACATCATATTTTATTCCTTTTCAACGTTTAATGATATTTTTTGGATAAACTCCTTAGAAATTAACATTTATTTAATATTTTTATATCATTGATTTACTGTTACTTAACAAATTCATCTATACTTTTATTGAAAAAAAAAATAAAAGAGAGGACAACGTTATAGATAACACTATACATTTGCAATGAAATTTAAAACTTATTCTAGTTTTAGTTAAACAAACCCAAACATTTCGATTATGAAAAAAACACTTTTACTTGGATTTGCAGCCTTAACCATGGTTGCGATGCTTTCGAGCTGCGGCAAAGTGCCCCAGGAAAAGATTGATGCTGCTAACGCAGCTATTGACTCAGCAAAACAAGCTGAAGCTGATGTTTACCTTGCTGCTGACTTTGCAGCTGTTCAGGACTCAATGAGCGCTGTTATGGCCGACATTGAAGTTCAAAAATCGAAGCTTTTCAAGAAGTTTGGACCTGCCAGTGAAAAGCTTGACCGTATTCTTACCATGGCTCAGCAACTCAAAGTTAACGCTGTAGCCAAAAAGGAAGAAGTTAAGAAAGAGTTAGAAGGCCTGATGACCGAAGTTGCCACCTTGATGGAAGAAAATGGCAAGCTGATGAAGAAGGCTCCTCGTGGTAAGGAAGGCGCTGCCGTTCTTGAGCAAATGAAGGCTGAAATGGCTGCTATTGAGACTACTGTAGCTGAAGCTAAGGGTCTTTATGACAATGGCAAGTACATGGACGCTTCTAACAAGATGAAAGCTGCAAAGGAAAGCGCTACCAAGATCAACACTGAACTTAACGACGCTATTGCAAAAGTAAAAGGAAAGAAGTAAACAATTCTTCCCTAAAATTTTAGTCCCCGGCTATCATTAACCGGGGATTTTTTTTGATATTTGCAAGGCATATGAAACCTTATATTAAATACACGTTAATCGTTGCGATGGTTTTAGGCGCACTGGGTGGTGGCTTTGCCCTCTTTTACTACTCCATACCCACACCACCGGTTGGTGATATTGATTATGCACTGGCTTCGCTCCAACAAGCATCAAAATCTAAAGCACAAAAGTACTCTGGCAAAACCTATCGTGAGGCAAAAGCTTTCATGGATTCTGCCATGAAGCACTGGAGGTTCCAAAACAAAAGGTTTATACTGGTTCGAGACTATCAAAAGGTTTCATACTTTGCAAAAAAATCAGCTGAACTATCAAAAAAAGCAACCAGCAGTTCTAAAACCTTATCGAAAAGTTTAGTTATAACCGTTAAGGAAAAAATCGACAACCTGAATAATCTAACCTCAAACATGAATGAGCTATTCCAACGGCTCCCCCTGCCCGATGAGGTCAGGAAAAAGATATCCAAGGGTAAGATTCTGATTCACGAAGCCGAAGTTGAATTTGAGAAAGGTGAGTACCTGAGTTCATCAGAAAAAATTAAAGTGGCTGAGGAATACATCATGGATTCCTATAAGCGCAGCCTTGATGATTTAGAAGGATATTTCAACTCTCAACCGTACTGGAGTAAACTGGTTAGCAACGCAATCCGAAGCACGGCAAGCAATAACTCCATGGCAATTATTGTTGATAAGTTTGCCCGTAAGCTCTATATTTACCAGAATGGACAGAAAAAATATGAATTCGAAGCTGAATTCGGGAAAAACTGGATGGGTAGGAAAAGATTGAAAGGCGACAAGGCTACACCTGAAGGTATTTACCTGATAAAAAGCAAGATCCCTGCTAACAAAACCAAGTATTACAGGGCCTTGCTGCTTAACTACCCTAATGCCGACGATACCGCATACTTCAATAGCGAGAAAGCCAAAGGGCGTATCCCACAGAATGCTCACATCGGAGGCTTAATTGAAATTCATGGCGATGGCGGTAAAGGTACTGACTGGACCGACGGCTGCGTTGCTCTAGAAAACTCCGATATGCTAAAAGTTTACAATCTGGTTGAGGTTGGAACGCCAGTGGTGATTGTTGGTTCAATAGCCGATTTTAACACGGTGGCTATGAGCCTCAACATAAAACGTTCGCAAATTAAAGGGTAAATTATGGAGCACGATCCCAATCCTAGTTCCACTTCTTTTACAGAAAAGCAAACAAGATTGCTACAATTAGGACTGATTCTGGTTTACCTGAACATCATTTTGCTGGGATTCGTATTGCTTTTTTTTAGCCTAACCTACACTGCTCAGCCCTTAGCCGAACTTATTGTAAGGAATAAAAACCTATACCAACCATCCGATGATAGTCTGACTACCAAACACTTAAACGCAAAGAGCCTTGCCAAGGAGCTTAGTACACTCAAGCAGAAGTTTGCCAATCTAACACCAGCAGATCCCTACATTGTTGTGAATACAACATACAACCGGTTTAAGCTATACAAAAACCGAAAACTAATCCGGGAAGGCTTTTGCAGCACGGGGAGCTATACTTTACTCAAATCGCTCGATAAGCGGGAATGGATCTTTCACACCCCGAAAGGCATGTACAAGGTTCAAGGGAAGGTAACCAATCCGGTTTGGCGCCGCCCCGACTGGTCGTTTGTTGAAGAAGGGCTTCCCATTCCAGCTGCAAACGACCCCTCGCGATGGGAAGCCGGTGTGCTAGGCGACTATGCTTTGAGCATAGGAAACGGCTACCTAATACACGGAACCATCTACAAGCGTTTTCTGGGGATGCCGGTAACCCATGGTTGTATCAGAATGAACGACGAAGACCTGGAGGCAGTGTTCAAAACACTGGAGATTGGATCGAAGGTTTATGTTTACTAATCAAAAGAAATGAGCAAAACGACCAAAATACTAGTTACTGCAGTTGTTGTATGCATTGTTATCCTTACAATTGCATTCACTATACTAAAAACCATTGCATACCAAAAAGCCATAACCCACTTTGAAGTGTATTTTGAACAAGAGCTATCCAAAAAGAAAAAAAACATTGAAATCTATGTTCCAGCTGATTCTTCAACAAAAGAGCTACTAACCGAGAAGGCATACTATACTGCTCTTTTAGAGACCACCAAGTCCGATTCCCTTAGCCTATGCCTAAATGTTCCTGATAGTACGGTTTCTCTACTCATCAAAGGAGTGGTAGTTCATACTGCAAAGTTGGAAAGTATGAAAATTAGTCCACTTTTTAGAGCGGTTAATCCAACGATGCTCCACAACGCTTTAATGCAACCCTTCAAGGTATCGAAACAGGCATCGACCATTCCCAAAATGCCCCTGATGGTGAAAATTGCCCCCCGCGATACCTCAGAGTACACACCCGATGTGGTTCCCGATACCACTGACCTTGATCCGGTAAACTTCATCCTGGAACTTAAACCCAATGTTCTCCTGTACTTTTACGAAGCCAATCCTACCCAGTCATCTGATGGCCTAAGCCAGTTCAAGTTTGACCTCAAGGAACGAACCTGGACGTTAACTCAGGACATAAAGCGTATCGCTAAGCTACAGGTTCCTGAATATAAACCCTACATTCGGGTGAGACTGAATAAGAAGGATGCCAAAATTATATACCGAGCCCTACCCAATCAAGCACTAGTGGTCATAAAACTTGAATAAAAAAAAGCTGGTCAAATACCAGCCTTTCCTGCTGTCGGGGTGGGGAGACTCGAACTCCCGGCCTCTACGTCCCGAACGTAGCGCGCTAGCCAACTGCGCCACACCCCGAACAAACGCCTGCAAAATTACTATTTGTAAATTGCATTACAAAGTTTTTTGGATTTTTTATATCTTGGGTAATAATTTCAATCCTGCACTCAGGTATGGACGAATCGCTCCTACACTTCATATGGCGATACCAGCCCTACACCCTTAACGGGTTGAAAACCCTAACCGGTGAAAATATTGAAATTATTGACCCCGGGCTATACAACACCGATTCAGGACCCGACTTTGCCAATGCTAAAATACGTATAGGCAACACTATCTGGGCAGGTAATGTTGAAATGCATATCAAATCATCAGATTGGTTTGCCCATAACCACCATACCAATCCAGCATACAACAATGTTATTCTGCACGTGGTTATTGAGCATGATAAAGAAGCCACTACCTCTTTAGGTGAAACCATTCAAAGCTTGGTAGTGCCCTACCCCGCTGAACTTGAGAAAAGATACTCCGATTTGATAGAATCTACCCGCTGGATTCCCTGTGCCGATAAAATTAGGCAAATAGACACGCTACACCTAAGCGCAACCATTGACCGCATGCTAGCCGAAAGGCTTGAAGCTAAAACCCACAGAGCGGAAGAGATGGTGATAAAAGTCCAAAGCAGTTGGGAAGAAGCATTTTATCGGGATACCTGTCGCTCTTTTGGTTTGAAAAGTAACACTTTACCTTTTCAACTTCTAGCCCAAAGCTTACCACTAAAGTACCTGGCTAAACACAAGAATAATCTTTTACAGGTCGAAGCCTTGCTTTTTGGTCAATCAGGTTTACTTGCAACTGCAAAAAATGATGATTACGTTGACCTGCTGAAAAAAGAGTATTCAATTCTAAGATCAAAGTTTAACCTTACACCAATCGAACCCAGCCTATGGAAATTTATGCGCCTCAGGCCCGCTGGGTTCCCTACCATTCGTATCGCACAGCTGGCTAAACTAATTCATGCCTCCACCTCACTATTCTCCCAACTTATGGAAATTACCAGCATGGAGGACATCTACAGGCTACTGAGGGTAGAGCCATCAAGTTACTGGCACAATCACTACCTACTTGGTGAAAAGTCAATTAACCGTCCAAAACCCCTGGGTAAAGAAACTATCCGGCTGATTACCATTAACACAATAGTGCCATTCATGTTTGCATACGGAAGGAACAGGGGAAAGGCATACATGGAAAACCAGGCAATGATGCTTCTGCAACAGCTACCAGCAGAACAAAATAGTATCATCAAAAATTTTGTAAAAATCGGCATAACGTGTAGCAATGCCTTCGATAGCCAAGCTCTGCTACACCTAAAAACTAGCTACTGCGATGCCCGAAAATGCATATATTGCCCCATAGGCATAAGGTTATTACGAAAACAAAACTAATTTTAACGCATCATTGGCAATAGCTAGATGGAACAAAAGGGAAGAAAACCAATTATTCTTTCAATCTCAGTCCTAATTGGTATTATAGCCATAGGGGTTACCGGGTACATCCATCTGGAGGGCTACTCGTTTACCGAAGCCATCTACATGACAATTATCACAATTGGAACGGTAGGGTTTAAGGAAGTTAGACCCCTTTCAGTGCAAGGCATGTGGTTCACCATTTCACTCATCATCCTGAGCATTGGCTTTTTTGCCTATGCCATTTCCTATTTAGCCAGGCATTTATCGGAACAGATTTTAATGCGTTACTCATCTAAATACAAAATGGAAAAGCAAATAGCAAAGCTCCAAAACCATGTTATCGTGGTAGGATATGGAAGAAATGGCTCACAAGCAGCAGAAGAACTTCTGGAGCATAACATTCCGGTAGTCGTAATTGAAAACCGGCCTAAGGTGATAGAGTACCTGAGAGATAATCCGCGAATTGCCTACGTTGATGGAGATGCCACATCGGATAGCACGCTTCGCAAAGCCGGTGTGGAGAGGGCTAAGGCCCTCATAACCGCACTGGCAAACGATGCCGATAACCTTTTTGTTGTGATCACGGCACGCGAGATGAACCCCAAGCTTAAAATTATCAGCCGCGCCTCGGCCATTGCTAACGATAAAAAGCTAAAGCTTGCCGGGGCAAACAACGTAATCCTCCCCGACCAGGTGGGCGGTCAAAAAATGGCTAAGCTTATTATTCAGCCCGATATACTTGAGTTCGTAGAGAACATTATGCTCAAGCGAAGTGGCGATGTCAGCCTCTTTGAAATATCATGCAGCAACCTGAACCATTCCGAGGGAAAAACCATACGAGAACTAGCTATTAGGGAAAATACGGGCATTAATATTCTGGGAGCTAAAACCGCCCTTGGCGAGTATGTGCTAAACCCCAAACCCGACTTTACGCTCTACCCTGAAACCCTCCTATTTGTCCTTGGCACCAAGGAACAGGTTTGGAAACTCAAGGAACTCCTATCCTAAACTCTAAAAGTATCGATTGAACTTTTGAATTAACTCATTTTTACCTATTATTGCAAGTAAAACTTTTGTTTTACTGAGTACATCAAAAATATGACATGTAATTACGCACATGATGAAAATTCTTATAACCGGTGCCAACGGCTTAGTTGGTAAAAAGTTAACCCGAAAATTAGCCAGCAACAAAAACCTGGAAGTTATAGCCACATCGTTAAAGAAAATATACGTCGAGGGTGCGACAACTTTCACATCAAACCTGTTAAATGCCGATATCAACCACATGGTTGATGATATTCATCCTGACATTATTGTACACTGTGCTGCGCTCTCGAGCCCCGATGCCTGCGAGGTTGACCGCTTTGCCTGCCACCGGATGAACGTGGAGCTAACCAAAAAGATTGTTTCGGCCTGCATTGACTACCATGTGCATCTCATCTTCCTTTCTACCGATTTTGTTTTCGATGGAACTAAAGGGAATTACCTGGAAGACGACGACCCAAACCCTGTAAATTACTATGGCGAATCGAAACTGGAGGCTGAAAGGCTAATTACCACCTCGGGTGTCAGCTCCACCATCGTAAGAACCTCCTTGGTTTATGGATTTGAACCCAAACTTTCAAGACCCAATATTCTTACCCGGGTTATTGAGAATCTGGAAAAAGGAAAGGCCTACAAAGTGCCCAGTGACCAGATTCGTACCCCAACCTACGCCGAGGACCTGGCGTGGGCTCTGGAGCAGGTTTGCCTGAACAAAATTGCAGGCACATTTCATGTATCGGGTCAAGAAGTTACTACCGTGGCTGATTTTGCCAAGCAGGTAGCCAGAGCCTTTAACCTCGATGAAAACCTTATAAATCCTGTCAGCTCATCGGAGCTTAACGAGGCTGCCCCCAGGCCAAGGAACACCAGCTTGCAGCTGAATAAGTTTAAAAGTGCCATAAACTATAATCCCACACCAATAGAATTAGCCTTGAATAAAATTTTAAACTACCGCATTCAAATCCAAACGTAAACTTACAAACTGCCTATAAATCTGTTTATCAGCACTATAATAAATCAAAAACAAAAAGCTGTTCGAAAAAAATATGATGTTAATACCGATATTGAAAAAAAGGTTTTATCTTTGCACCTCAAATTAAGTAGTTAATCTACCCACTAATTATCAGTGTTATGAACTATTTGACGGCCGAAAAGAAAAAAGAAATTTTTGAGAAGTACGGGAAGTCCAATACCGATACTGGTTCACCAGAGAGCCAGATTGCGTTATTCTCCTACCGTATCAACCATTTAACTGAGCATCTTAAGGTTCACCGTAAAGACTACGGAACCCAGCGCGCTCTGTTGAAATTGGTGGGTAAGCGCAGGAGGCTTTTGGATTACTTAAAGGAAAACGATATTGAAAGGTATCGAACGATAGTAAAAGAACTAAATCTCAGAAAGTAAAACAAAAAAAGGCAATTGCTAAAATTGCCTTTTTTTAATCCAACACTCATCAACCTCCGGAGGGACAGATGACCTCGGGGGTTTAGTTGTTTCAACCAGATTTATGTGAAGTTGTTATAGTATTTATTTACCATTTAATTTAAAGTATGCTAAAAGTTGTAAAAAAAACAATCGAACTGGGCGATGGCCGCACCATTACCATCGAAACAGGCAAACTGGCCAAACAGGCCCACGGATCGGTTGTGCTGACAATGGGTAAAACCATGCTTCTCGCTACAGTTGTAAGCGCTCAGGAAGCAAAAGAAGATGTCGATTTCATGCCGCTAAGCGTGGAATACAAGGAAAAATTTGCTGCAAGCGGGCGTTTCCCCGGAGGTTTCCTTAAACGGGAAACAAAGCCCTCGGACTACGAAGTTCTGGTGGCCCGACTGGTAGACCGTGCTTTACGCCCTCTGTTCCCGGACGACTACCATGCCGAAACCTTTGTGACCATTAACCTGATTTCTGCTGAAAAGGATATCATGCCCGATGCGCTGGCAGGTCTGGCAGCTTCTGCTGCCCTGGCGGTTTCCGATGTGCCCTTTCATGGCCCCATTTCGGAAGTTAGGGTTGCCCGCATTAACGGACAGCTGAAAATTAACCCAACCTTTAAAGAGGTTGAGGAAGCCGATATCGACATGATTGTAGGCGCAACCTACGATAACATACTAATGGTTGAGGGCGAGCTGAAAGAGGTTTCTGAAGCCGATATGCTAGAAGCCATCAAGTTTGCCCACGAAGCCATTAAACCTCAGTGCCTTGCACAGATTGAACTTGCCAAAGAGCTTGGAGTAGTAAAGCGCACCTACTGCCATGAGACCAACGACGAGGAGCTGAAGGCCAAGGTTCACGAGTTCTGCTACGATAAGGTTTACCAGGTTGCAAAATCCATGCTACCCAAGCAAGAACGCTCGGCAGCGTTTGAGGCCATTAAGCAAGCTTTCATTGAAACCATTCCCGAGGAAGAACGGGAAGCAAAGCAGCTTATGGTGAACCGTTACTACCACGCTGTCGAAAAGGAAGCCATGCGCAACATGATTCTCAACGAGGGGGTACGCCTGGATGGACGTAAAACCCATGAGATTCGCCCCATTTGGTGCGAGGTGGATTACCTCCCAATGGCTCATGGCTCGGCAATTTTCACACGTGGCGAAACTCAATCGCTGACCACCGTTACCCTTGGTACCAAACTCGATGAAAAGATTATTGACGAGGTATTGATGCAGGGCACTGAAAAGTTTACCCTGCACTACAACTTTCCGCCATTCTCAACCGGCGAAGCCAAGCCATCGCGCGGGGTTAGCCGCAGAGAAATTGGTCACGGTAACCTTGCCCACCGTGCGTTGAAAAACATGATCCCCGATGCCCCTGAGAATCCATACGCCATTCGTGTGGTGAGTGACATTCTTGAATCGAACGGGTCATCATCTATGGCAACTGTATGTGCAGGAACCCTGGCGCTTATGGATGCAGGCGTGCAGATTAAAAAGCCCGTCTCTGGTATTGCCATGGGATTAATAACAGAAAAAGGTTCAAGCCGCTATGCCGTGCTATCAGACATTCTGGGCGATGAGGATCACCTTGGCGACATGGACTTTAAGGTTGCCGGCACACGCGATGGAATCACCGCTACCCAAATGGATATCAAGGTTGACGGCTTATCGTATGAGGTGCTGGCCAAAGCGCTTCAACAGGCCCATGAAGGACGTATGCATATACTGAACATCATGCTGGAAACCATTCCTGAACCCCGTCCCGATTTCAAACCCCATGCCCCCAGAATTGAGCAGTTCAATATTCCACGCGATACCATTGGCGCAGTTATTGGTCCTGGTGGTAAAGTTATTCAGGAAATACAACGTGAAACACAAACCACCATTACCATCGAAGAAATCAATAACCATGGGGTTGTTAGTGTGTTTGCCGAAAGCGCAGAAAGCCGCGATGCCGCTGTAAAATGGATTAAGAGCATTGTTGCAGTGCCCGAAGTGGGTGAAGTTTACAAAGGCAAGGTGAAGTCCATTATGCCTTTCGGGGCATTTGTAGAAATCCTACCGGGCAAGGATGGATTGCTACACATCTCGGAGATTGAATGGCGCAGGTTAGAAAAAGTTGAAGAAGTACTAAAAGAGGGAGACGAAGTTGAAGTTAAGCTCATTGAAATTGACAAGAAAACCGGTAAGCTTAAGCTGTCTCGTAAAGTTCTGCTCCCAAAAACCGAAAAGAAAAAGTAGTAAAAAGCAGGAGAAATCCTGCTTTTTTTATGAAAATTGATCAAATCAACATTTTTTCCCCTTTCAGCTCGCATTTGTACAATTTATTGTATTTTTGTTAGAAGCTTATTATTAAAACTGATGAAAATGAAAAACACGGCTATACTTTTAATTGCTGCTTTTCAAATTTTGATGATAATGTCCTGTAAAACATCAAAAGTTAAATACCCGGATACCCGTAAGGTGGATGTGGTTGACGAATATTTTGGAACTAAAATTCCGGACCCCTACCGCTGGCTTGAAGATGACAAATCACCCGAAGTTGCAGAATGGGTTAAGCAGCAAAATGAGGTTACCTTTAACTACCTCAATGCAATACCCTTCAGAAATAAAATTAAAGAACGTCTGAGTGCAATCTGGAACTATACCTCAATGGGTACTCCCTTTAAAGCAGGTGGCCGTTACTTTTTCTTTAAGAAAGAAGGGTTACAGAATCAAAGCGTGCTTTACATGCTGGACAATCTGGAGGCAGAACCCAAGGTGATCCTTGATCCCAACACTTTTAGCGAAGACGGGACGATTTCCCTTTCCAATGTAAGCCCATCGCGCGACGGAAAGTACTTAGCATACTCCATAAACGATGGTGGGTCGGACTGGCAAAAAATTAAAATTATTGAACTACCCACCGGAAAAGAACTTTCCGATGAGATTAAATGGGTTAAGTTTTCATCAATTGCCTGGTTTAACAATGGTTTCTTCTACAGTAAGTACGATGAGCCTAAGGATGGCTCAGAACTCTCCAACATCAACAAAAACCACAAGGTTTACTACCACGTGGTGGGTACTCCGGTTGAAAACGATAAACTGATTTTCTCCAACAACCAGTACCCCCTCAGGAACTTCAGCGCACAAACCACCGATGATGAAAAGTACCTGATCATCTACGAGTCAGAATCTACCTACGGAAATTCTATCTACGTAAAGAATCTTAAGGATCCTAGGGCAAACTTTTCAAAAATTACAACGGGTTTTGAATACGAATACCAGGTACTCGATCACATCAACGACAACCTAATTGTACTAACCAACTATAAAGCACCCAAGTACAAGCTGGTTAAAATCAATGTTAACAGCATGGATATTGGCAACTGGCGCGACATATTGCCTGAGCGAAAAGATGTTCTTTCAAGCTGCGCTTTGGTTGGCGGTAAAATTATTGCCAACTATATGGTTGATGCCAAAAGCCAAGCCGAGGTTTACAACATTGATGGAACCAAAGTTGCAGATATTGAACTGCCCACACTGGGAACAATTTCGGGCATAACCGGAGAATTCAACGACTCTATTGCCTTCTATTCTTTCTCATCATTCACTGTTCCTCCTATTGTAGTAAAGTACAATGTGAATACAAACACATCCGAAGAATTCTTCCGCCCTACTATAGATTTTGATTCCGACAATTACGAAACCAAGCAGGTGTTCTATACCAGTAAGGATGGAACGCTGGTACCCATGTTCATAGTTCATAAAAAAGGACTTGAGCTGAACGGAAACAACCCAACTCTACTATATGGCTATGGTGGTTTCAACATCAGCTTACTCCCTTACTTTAGCACAGCACGACTTTTCTGGCTTGAGCAAGGTGGTGTATTTGCCATGGCAAACCTAAGGGGTGGCGGCGAATACGGTGAAAACTGGTACCGAGCAGGCACCAAGCTAAACAAGCAGAACGTTTTCGACGATTTTATTGCAGCAGCCGAGTATCTGATAAAGGAGAAGTACACCTCACCTAAAAAGCTAGCCATTCAGGGAGGCTCCAATGGCGGACTGCTTATTGGTGCTGTTACCAACCAACGTCCCGATTTATTCAAAGTGGCTATCCCCCAGGTTGGTGTGATGGACATGCTGCGCTACCACAACTTTACCATTGGCTGGGCATGGGCTAATGATTACGGAACCAGCAATGATTCCATTCAGTTCCAAAACCTTTACAGCTATTCGCCCCTGCATAACATCAAACCCAAAACCAACTACCCAGCCATTCTGGTTACTACGGCCGACCACGACGACAGGGTTGTGCCTGCCCACTCCTTTAAGTACATTGCTACCATGCAAGCAAGCAATCCCAACCCTAAAAACCCTGCGTTAATTCGCATCCAAACCCGAGCAGGGCATGGTGCCGGAACTCCAACTTCAATTGTAATAGATGAGTATACCGATATCTATGCTTTTATTCTATACAACATGGGTCTGAGCTTCTAAATCAGCTGCCAGATATTGCCAGAAAAGGTTGAGAGAGCATCTCAACCTTTTCTCGTTTGGTAGGGTAACCCAAATCCATTAACTTAGCATCATTAAAAATGCCTTTAACTGATTTATGCACTACCTTGTTATTGAAGGAAACATTGGCGCAGGTAAAACAACCCTGGCCTCCATGCTGGCTAAAGACCTAAATGCCAAGCTAATACTTGAACAGTTTGCCGACAACCCATTTTTACCCAAGTTCTATAAGAACCCAGAACGTTACAGCTTCCCGCTGGAACTATCGTTTCTGGCAGAAAGGTACACCCAACTAAACACAGAGTTGCGATCCGCTTCGTTATTTCATAGCCTAACCATAGCCGACTATTTCTTCATGAAATCCCTCATTTTTGCCCAAAATACGCTTACCGGCGATGAACTACAGCTGTACAAGCAAATTTTCTCAATTATATACAATACCTTACCCAAACCCGACCTCTACGTTTACCTACATCTGCCCACTTCAATCCTGCTTAACAACATAAAAAAAAGAGGAAGGGATTACGAACAATCTATTTCTTCTGAATATCTAAATGGAATTGCTGAAGGGTACTTCGATTTTTTCCGTCAACACCCGGACTATACCTTTTTAATTCTTGACACATCAAAGATCGATTTTGTATTGAAACCCTCCGACTACCAAAAGGTCAAACAGGCAATTTTTGATAAACGCTACCCAAAAGGGGTTAACCGATTAACTTTGTGAGGTTAAACTTTATTTTTGCTACATGTTTTTGATTTTTTAATAAAATAGTAGTATGTTTGTATTTACATTTACTCAGCTGAAAAGCAGAACTAATAACTAACCAACTTCAATATGAAAATGAAAGGTTTAAAACTATCGATTATTGCCCTAGCTGGTCTGCTGATGGCCGGCTGTGGCGGGGTTGAAAAAATGAAAGAACTCCCTCAGGGTTTTACTTTAAAGGTTACCCCAAACCCCGTTGAAGTACATGCCAATAAAGTTAAAGCAACTTTTGAAGGAACAATTCCTCCAAAGTACTTCAACAAGAAAGCCATTGTAGAAATTACCCCTTACGTTGTTTACAAGGGTGGAGAACTTGCATTACCATCAAAGATTCTACAGGGTGAAGATGTTCAGGCCAACAACCAGGTAATCAACTACGAAGCGGGTGGTAGCTGGAAACACGATGTAGAATTCGATTACAAAGATGAGATGTTCAACTGCGAGCTTGAACTCCGCTTTGTTATCACCTACAAGGACAAGAAAGTTCCCTTCGATGCTCCTCAAAAGGTTGGCATTGGCACAATGGCCACCTACAAGTTGGTTGACATCGATCCCAAGCCAGTAATGCTCAGTGACAAGTTCGTACGCGTTACTCCTGAAGAAAAAGAAGCACAAATCAACTTCGTAATCCAAAAGGCAGACATCCGCAAGTCGGAACTCACCAAGGACGAAATAAAGATGTTAAACAATTTCCTGCTTGAGGCTGCAAAAGCTCAAAACAAGGAAATCAAAGAGGTAAAAATATCGGCATACGCATCACCCGATGGTCCTGAAAAACTCAACGATAAGCTATCGCAGGATCGTGGGAAGAATACCGACAAGTTCCTTGCCGACGTATTCAAGAAAGGTAAAGTTCAAGGCGTTAAACCTTCCGTTGAATTCACCGCTGAGGACTGGGATGGCTTCCAAAAAGCAGTTCAGGCCTCCAATATAGAAGATAAAGAACTCATCCTCCGCGTTCTTTCCATGTACTCCGATCCTATAGTTCGTGAAAAGGAAATTAAAAACCTTTCGAAAGTTTACAAGGTATTGGCTGAAAAGATCCTTCCTGAGCTACGCCGTTCAAGAATGATTGCCAAGGTTGATGTTATTGGCTACTCCGATGATAACTTGCGTTACATGGTTGAAAACAACACCTACGACAACCTGAATGTTGAAGAGATGCTTTACGCTGCTACCCTGGTAAACGATGTTAACAAGAAGATTGAACTTTACATGAAAGCCGGCGAAAAGTTCAACTGCGCCCGTGGTTACAACAACGCTGCATACTACTACATCCTGAACAAGGATGCTGCTGCTGCCAAGGCTGCTCTTGATAAAATTCCTGCCGATCAGAAAAATGCTGCTATCACTAATAACCTTGGTTGTGTAGCTATGCTGGAAGGCAAATTCGATGAGGCTGAAAAACTATTCGCCGATGCGGCTGATGCCGGTGCTGCTGCCAAGTATAACCTTGGTATCATTGCCATCCTGAAGGGGCAGTATCCTGCTGCTGCCGATTACCTGGCTGGTAGCGATTCCTTTAACCAAGGTCTTGCCCTTCTGCTTGCAGGTAAAGCAGATGCTGCTAGGAATACCTTCAACAAGGTAGAAACCGCCAAAGGTTACTACGGACGTGCTATTGTTGGAGCTCGCGTATCCGAAGAAACCACTGTTCTCAACAACCTACGCACAGCTTTTGGTAAGGATGCTTCCTTGAAGGATCGCGCTAAGCAAGATGTTGAGTTCCGTGCATTCCTACAGAACGAAGCATTCAAAGCTTTATTCTAGAAAATAACTTCTCCATAAAAAGAAGGCTGCCCTAGGGCAGCCTTCTTTATTTCTGCTTCAGCTTAACAAAAAAGTCCCAAAGCACAATTCCAGCCGAAACGGCAATGTTAAAAGAGTGTTTGGTTCCGAGTTGAGGAATCTCGATGCATTCATCCGACTCATCAACCACATCCTGGGCAACTCCCTTAACCTCATTCCCAAATATCAAAGCGTACCCTTGACCCTTCACGGGATTGTAATGGTTTAACGGAACTGCATTTTCGGTTTGCTCAACTGAAATCACCCTGTAGCCCCGATCCTTTAAAATCTGCAGCGCATCAATGGTGCTGTTTATATATTCCCATTCCACAGAGTCCTCAGCGCCAAGAGCAGAGCGGTGAATCTCCGGGTGAGGCGGAGTTCCGGTTATGCCACACAAGAATACCTTTTGGACCAGAAAGGCATCGGCTGTTCTAAAAACCGAACCCACATTATTCAAGCTTCGAATGTTATCCAGAACTACTACCAAGGGAATCTTTTCCGAAGCCTTAAACTCCTGAATCGTCTTTCGCCCCAACTCTTCATTTAACAACTTCCGATTTTTAACCATATCCGCGAAAAATTTAACAAAATTAATCAATCCTTTTTTTGTAATTTAGTTGCATGAACACAAATGATAAACATTTATGAATCTACATGAGTACCAATCGAAAGAAATACTCAGGCAAGCAGGAGTGCCGGTTCCTGCTGGTCTGGTTGCTTTCAGTGCCGATGAAGCGGTAACCGCTGCTAGGGAAATTATTAAACTAACTGGAACCGATACCATT
Organism: uncultured Bacteroidales bacterium; assembly: GCA_937926785.1. Taxonomy (GTDB): domain Bacteria; phylum Bacteroidota; class Bacteroidia; order Bacteroidales; family Tenuifilaceae; genus Tenuifilum. Next base: position 50,311 of record CALBBQ010000035.1, read on the forward strand.
GCTGTAAAGGCACAGATTCATGCCGGTGGACGAGGGAAAGGGGGTGGCGTTAAAATTGCCAAATCGGTTGAAGAGGTTGCTACCTACGCCAGTAAAATTCTGGGCATGACCCTGGTTACCCATCAAACTGGCCCACAAGGTAAGCTGGTTCGAAAGGTTCTGATTGAGCAGGGAATTTACCAGCCAGGCCCATCCGAAATCAAGGAGTACTATATGAGTATCCTGCTTAACCGGTCGACAGGCCGACACATGATCGTGTACTCACCCCAAGGAGGAATGGACATTGAGGCTGTAGCTGCCCAAACCCCTGAATTAATCTTTAAAGAAGAAATCCATCCAATAGGTATTCAGGCCTACCAGGCCAGAAAAATTGCTTTTAACCTAGGACTTTCGGGTAAAGCCCATCAGCAAATGGTTAGGTTTGTGATGGCGCTCTACGAAGCGTATTTAAAGAATGACCTTTCGCTGCTTGAGATCAACCCGGTTGTTAAAACGTCAAACGATGATATCCTGGCTGCTGATGCTAAGTGCAGCGTTGATGATAACGCACTTTACAGGCATCCGCATTTGGCAGAGTACCGCGATATCTACGAAGAAGATCCGGCCGAGGTTGAGGCAGGTGAACATAACCTCAACTTTGTTAAGCTCGATGGAAACGTAGGATGTATGGTAAACGGGGCCGGACTGGCCATGGCTACCATGGATATCATAAAACTTTCAGGTGGTGATCCCGCAAACTTTCTGGATGTTGGTGGTGGAGCAAATGCCAAAACGGTTGCTGCCGGGTTCAGGATCATTCTAAAGGACCCCAACGTAAAGGCAATCCTTATCAATATATTTGGCGGAATTGTTCGTTGCGACCGCGTTGCTCAGGGGGTAGTAGATGCCTACAAAGAGATTGGCAATATACCTGTACCTGTTATAGTCAGACTACAAGGAACCAATGCCCTTGAGGGGAAAAAGCTAATAGATGAATCAGGACTTAAAGTTTACAGCGCAATATCGCTTCAGGAAGCTGCAAACCTGGTGAAACAAATGGTGAACTAAAAAACAAACGGGGCAATGCCCCGTTTTGTTTACCCCTTCTTTGTAGGACAGGTTGATATCCCCAATAGGGTGTACAAACCACAGGAACCTACTAAAGCGGTTGCAAAGGGAATAATTGCCACTAAACCCCACCAGCTCTGGTAATAAATACCAGCTGCAGCAATAATTAGGGCTATGATGATTCTGATAACCCTGTCAGTTTTTCCAACATTCTTATCCATTGCTTTGTGTTTTAATTATTACTATCAATAAACAACAATAACCAAAGAATGTTTAATGCTAAAACTGTATGGGTTTACGCTTGAATGGCATTGTCATGCACCTTGCACCACCACCGCCGCGGGGTAGTTCGCTTCCATCGAGCGCAACCACAAACCGTTTGTAGGAGTTCATATGAACCTTTCCGGTCAGTATATCCTTTGCTTTAAGTATCTCAAAACCGTGCTTGTGCATCTCCTCAAGGGTGTTGATGTTACGCCCGTAACCAACAACCTTACCAGGGCCAATGGCAACAAAGTTTGCCCCACTGTGCCACTGCTCACGCTCCTGAATCCACCTATCCTTTGTGCCACCACAAACTATCGGTTGCAAATCAATTCCTAAGTTTCTCAAAGCCACCAAAAGATTATCGACCGTTCTGATATCCGTTACCATTCCGTTATCGATGGTGATTTGAACCGTTTGGTAACGGTTGGGCTGTAAAACGATTGGTTCATAAACCATGCACTTGTCGTAATCGAGCATGGTGAACACCATGTCGAGGTGAATGAATGACTCTGGTTTATGCGGGAGCTCCTGAACAAGAATGTACCGCCTTCTCTTTTCGCCCCTCGACAGGAATCGATTTAGTATAAAATCGATGCCGAAAGTGTTGGTTCTGATTCCATTCCCAACTAAAAGGATATCATCCCGAACCACCAGTACATCCCCACCCTCAATGGTTACATCGCCGGGATTATTAAAAGTTGATGGATTAATGGTCTGTGTGGTGAAAACTCCTGACTGGGAGAAAATGGCCTCCATGATAATACTTTCCCTATCCCTCACGGCGTTGGCCATTTTCGCAATCAGCACATCCTCTCCAATGGCTATTGAAGCATCGCGAGTGAAGTAAAAGTTGTACAGAGGCTTTAAGGCAAACCGCTCCTTGCTTAAAAAGTTTGTAAGGGTATTACGAACCAAAGGCACCCCCTCAACCAGTAATCTTGCAAGCTCACCAGATTCAATATCAAGTAGATGATCGTAAAGCGACATAGCGTTTTCATGCTTGCAAATTTTTTCAATGAGATACTCCTTGCTTTCCTCCTTGGAAAGCACTAGTTTAAGCAAATCAACCACCTCGAATGTTTTTGCCACCTTAGACAGAACCCCGCTAAGCTGGGCATACTCCTTACGGGCGACGTTAAGGTTCAGAATATCACTATAAAGTGCTCTTTGCGCATTCTCAGGAGTCATGTTTTCGACCTCGGCCCCCGGGGTATGAAGAATAACGCCCTCAAGCTCGCCTATCTCCGAATTTATGCTTACCGATATCCTCTCCATAAAATCAGTTTGTGTTGAATTCTGCACAAAGTTAATCCATTACTTTCAAACCCTAAACGTGTTAAGAAACATACATGTAAAAACCTTTAATCCACTAATAGTTTGACAAAAAAGGTGTTCTGGGTAATACCCGGAACACCTTTTATGATTTTGTACAACTATATCAACTACATGTAATCTTCAATGGGAGCGCAGGTGCAAACCAGGTTCCGGTCGCCATAACCGGCATCTATCTTGCTCACATAGGGCCAGAACTTATTCTGCATAACCCATTGTAATGGGTAGGCTGCTTGCTGACGGGTATAGGAATGTTTCCACTCGTCGGCGGTAACCTCAGGAGCGGTATGCGGGGCATTGGCAATTAGGTTATCGTCCCTATCGGCTTTGCCGTTTTTGATGTCCTCAAGCTCCTGCTTAATGGCTATCATCATCTCCGCAAACCGATCGAGTTCTTGTTTCGACTCACTCTCGGTTGGCTCAACCATAAGGCTCTCGTGAACAGGGAACGAAACGGTTGGAGCATGGTACCCATAGTCCATCATTCTTCGGCCAACATCACTGGTGTCAACGCCATAGGTCATCTTAAAGTGATGGCAATCCAGAATCATCTCATGGGCTACCCTACCGGTTTCGCCGGTGTAAAGTATTTTGTAGTGCTCTTTAAGCCTAGCAGCAAGATAGTTGGCATTCAGAATGGCCATTTTTGTTGCTTGGGTTAAACCCTCGGCGCCGGCCATTAGGATGTAGGCGTAAGAAATTACGATTACGCTGGCGCTTCCCCACGGTGCTGCAGCTACGGCAGTAATAGCTTTTTCTCCACCTGTTTTAACTACCGGGTGAGATGGTAGGAATGGGGCCAGGTGCTTGGCAACCGCAATTGGACCAACTCCAGGGCCTCCACCACCGTGAGGGATAGCAAAGGTTTTGTGAAGATTAAGATGGCATACATCGGCACCAATCTCGCCCGGACTGGTTAAACCAACCTGTGCGTTCATATTTGCTCCATCCATGTACACTAAACCACCATTTTGGTGAACGATATCCATCATTTCCCTGATTCTGCTTTCGAACACTCCATGTGTGGAAGGATAGGTAACCATGAAAGCCGAAAGGTTATCTTTATGCTGCTCAGCCTTAGCTCTTAAATCGTCAACGTTGATATTTCCGTTCTCGTCGCAAGCTACAACTACCACCTGCATACCGGCCATGGCAGCACTGGCAGGGTTCGTTCCATGAGCCGATGAGGGAATGAGAACAACATTCCTATGCCCCTCGCCTCGACTAATGTGATACTGTCGAATCACCATCAACCCCGTGTACTCGCCGGCAGCACCTGAATTTGGCTGTAGGGATACCGCATGAAATCCGGTAATCTCGGCCAGGTACTGTTCAAGTTCGCGTATAACCTGCATGTAGCCTTCGGCCTGGTCGGCAGGTACGAATGGGTGTAAGCTGTTCCACTCTGGCCAGCTTAAAGGCAGCATAGTGGTTGCAGGGTTAAGCTTCATGGTACAGCTACCCAGCGATATCATGCTATGGTTAAGCGCAATGTCGCGACGCTCAAGCTTCTTGATGTAACGCATCATTTCGGTTTCAGAGTGGTAGCTGTTAAACACCCTATCGGTCAGGTAGGGCGACTTGCGGCGCAGCGCCTCGGGAATCCTGTTTTGCTCTTTAATCTCCTTAATCTCGTTGAATTCTTTCCCAGCTGCCTCAGCAAATACAGACATTAAGGTGTTTACATCCTTCAGCAGGGTAGTTTCATCAAAGCTGATACCAATTTTGCCATTGGTTTTGTAGTTCAGGTTGATTTGGCGGGCTAACGCACGCTTACGTATATCTTCTACTGAAATACTTGAAGGAAGTTCGACTTCGAGGGTGTCAAAGATGTTCTTTACGGTTTGGGTGTAACCCAGTTTGCTCAGCTCATCGGCAACCATTGAAGCAATGCTGTGCACATACGATGCGATACGGCGTATTCCCTCAGGACCATGGTAAACAGCATACATCCCGGCCATGGTGGCAAGCAATGCCTGAGCGGTACAAATATTCGAGGTGGCGCGCTCTCGCTTGATGTGCTGCTCACGGGTTTGGAGCGCCATGCGTAGAGCCTTATTCCCATGACGGTCAACCGATACACCGATTATACGGCCGGGCATGCTCCGTTTGAACTCATCCTTGCAGGCAAAGTAAGCGGCATGAGGTCCTCCAAATCCCATAGGAATACCAAAACGCTGGGTAGAACCGGCTGCTATGTCGGCCCCCCACTCACCCGGAGGAGTTATAAGAGCGAGGCTAAGTATATCGGCCACAGCTGTAACCAGGGCCCCTGCTTCATGGGCTTTTGCTGCAAATGCAGCATAATCGCGAACATTTCCCCTTGCTGATGGGTACTGAACAATTACACCAAATTCAGCTCCACTAAATTTATAATCACTGTAGCATCCGGTAACTACCTCAATTCCTAGAGGGTTAGAGCGTGTTGTGATCACTTCCAGGGTTTGGGGGAATATATCCTGGTCAACGAATAGCACATTTTTGCCTGCCTTAACTGCCTCGCGAGAACGAAGGTTATACATCATAATCATAGCCTCAGCTGCAGCTGTTGCTTCGTCGAGCAGGGATGCATTGGCAATCTGCATACCGGTAAGCTCCACTACCATGGTTTGGAAGTTAAGTAGGGCTTCCAAACGTCCCTGGCTAATTTCGGCTTGGTAAGGGGTGTATGAGGTGTACCATCCTGGATTTTCGAAAATATTCCTTAAGATCACCGAGGGAGTTATAGTGCCGTAGTACCCCATTCCGATAAAACTCTTATAGAGTTTATTTTTAGAAGCAATGGCCTTGATGTGATTAAGGAACTCATACTCCGACATGGGGGCTGGTAGATTTAGAGGCCTCTTTAAACGAATGTTGGCAGGCACAGTTTGGTTTATCAACTCATCGACCGATGAAACCCCAATCACTTTAAGCATATCTGACAGCTCATGATCGCGTGGACCATTATGTCTGGAAATAAATGTATCTGTGTTCATCACGATTTTATAATTAAAAGTTTGTAGCAAAATTATGATTTTAGCTTAATGGTTATTACTAAACAAAATTAGTTCGCTTATGTTCTTTAACATTTTTTACTAGATGAAAGGGTTCGATTTCCTCTCAAAGCCTATTGAAGTTCGGTTACCGTGGCCAGGATAAACCTGCACATCATCGGGCAAAACCATCAGCTTTTCTTTAATGCTTTTAACAAGCGTGTCGTAGCTGCCACCCGGCAAATCCGTTCGCCCAATAGAGAGGTTGAACAGTGTGTCACCTGTAATCAAGAACTTATCGTTTTCCGAATACAAACATATACCGCCTTTGGTGTGGCCGGGGGTATGGATAACCTCTATTTTAGTGTCATTAATGTTAAACACGCTTCCATGATTAAGGGTATCGTCAATGGAGGGTACTGAGTCCAGGTATAGCCCAAACATCATGGCATGTCCGGGAGCCATTTGCAGAAGCGGGAAATCGTCGATATGAGCATAGGCCTTTACCCCAAAGTGCTCCTTGAGCATCTGAATTCCCAATATGTGGTCGATGTGGCAATGGGTGTTCACCAGGAATTTCAATGCCAAACCCTGCTGCTCAATGAAATCAATTAATTCCTGAAACTCCTCATTTGTTGAGCAAGCTGGGTCAATAACTACAGCCTCAGCATGAGGCTGGTAAAGGACATAGGTGTTTACCTGAAACGGATTGAAAACGAACTGCTTAACTTTTAACATGCCGTAAATGTTATTTTGCTTTCCCTTTTAACAACGGAACAAAAATAAAGTTTCCGTGAGCCGACTGGCGAACCGTACCATCGTTAAGCTTCTCAATGAGCATCATGGTTTGGCCGTAATCATCGCCCACCGGGATTACCAGTCGGCCACCCGGAGCTAGCTGCTCAACAAGAGCAGCAGGCACCTCGGTAGCACCTGCGGTTACAATAATCCGGTCGAAAGGGCTGTACGCCGGTAAACCCTGGTAGCCATCGCCATAGTGGCAGCTGGGGCGGTAACCCATTTCTTCGAGTATTGCCTTTGCTGAAAGAAATAAATCCCTATGCCGCTCTATGGTATGAAGCCTTGCTCCCAGCTCCATCAGAATTGCAGCCTGATAGCCTGAACCTGTTCCAACCTCTAAAACCTTTTGCATGGGTTCTACCTGGAGCAGTTGGGTTTGAAACGCCACCGTAAAGGGTTGTGATATGGTTTGACCAGAACCTATTGGAAACGCCTGATCCTTATAGGCAAAACCTAAAAAACCGCTATCCATAAAATTGTGCCGGGGTACCCTCATCATGGCATCAAGAACTCGCTGGTCAGTAATTCCTTTTGAAGCCACTTCGTCAACCAGCTTTCTACGCAGTCCCTTGTGCCTGATGCTATCGTCCTGTAACATAACCTTCTCTCAGAAATATTTGCTTCTTAACGCTGTTGTATCCATTTTAGTAATGGCAAATTTAGGCTTTATGGCGGTATTTTACGATACTGTTACTAAATGGTTAATAAGTTTTCGCCTAATGGCGCTTCAAGAACCCTTGCACCATGTAATATTGCAGTACCATTTGCCTTTTAGTATGAATGTTTACCTGATAGCTGACCCATCAAAAGCCGAAAACTATCCAGCGAAAGGATTTTTCAACGAAGTTTTGTGGGTCGATGACAACGAGAAGTTGCTGTACAATATACTTAACCCTTCAAACAGGTTTTCCGCCATTCTTGAACATACCGGGCTAGCCCTGATCGATACCGAGAGTTCACATTCATTTGCTTTAATTTCGCTTATGGTGCGCTCGGGCGTTCATGTTCTCTCACCCAACCTGATTCATTTTGAGATAGAGGAGCTGAAAGAACTTCAGGCTATAGCATCAGAAATTGAGGTGCAGCTGGGCTACATTCCTCATAAATCAGTGAATATTAACCAAAACATCACCTTCCCTTGCATATCCCATTGCGAACATAGATTCTCCGGCTTGGTTACCCCCAGCAAGCTCAACGATGTTCTCCTAAGCGATTTAACCATTATCCTGAAATTCATTAACGAAGCCATAAGAAAGATCAAGGTTTACTGGATCCCTGTTTACTGCACTCAACCCAAAGTAGTAACCATAGTAGTCGATTTCATCGACAACTCCGTTTTAACGTACCAGGCGATAGGCAACTCCTTGAACAACTTCTTTAAAGCAGAGACAATTACAGAAACCAGCCAATTTGCATTGGAAACAAATGAGTGTTCACAAGAATCCACTGCTCCATCGACAGAAATACATCGCATCGTTGATAAGTTTATAAATCACCAAAAAATGGAGTACCCGGTCGATATCCTACTGAAATCTAAAACCATACAGGAATTTGTAAAAAAAAAGATATGGGGTTAGCAATAAAAACCGTTTTATAAAGTTATCTTTTTGTGCAGAAATTCCATCAAACACTTCACTTTGAACAAACGTAAGCAAGGACTCAAATACATTTTATTTGATGTTGTAGGAAGCGCTACAGCATGGACACTTTTTAATATTTATCGGAAGCGGGTTATTGAGTCAAACCTGTTTGGAGTTGACCTCTATTTTACGCCGAATTGGAAGTTCTTTTTGGGTTTGGTGTTCTTTACCCTATTCTGGGTATCGCTATTTGGTTTAGTGGGGCTATACCACGACCCTTATCGCAAATCGCGTCTTAAGGAGTTTGGAGTTTCACTGGGTATCACAATTGTTGGGTGCATTGTCCTTTTTTTTGTCCTTTTAATAGACGATTACGTGGTTTCCTACCAAAACTATTACCGGATACTTATCACCCTATTTCTGCTAATTTACATTGCAACCTACCTTCCCCGGTTGATCATAACAACCCGTACCATTCATCAAATTCACAGCCGCAAGATCGGTTACCCCACAATAATTGTGGGTAGTGGGAAAAAAGCTTGGGGAACCTACAACGAAATTAACTCCGAAAAAATTTCACAGGGATTCAAAATCATAGGGTTCATAGATGTTCCCAATGGTGAAAAGCCACCTCAGCTGCTGCCCATGATACTAGGCTCCGCTGATGACCTCAACAGGATAATTGAGAAACACCGGATTGAGGAGGTAATTCTGGCGCTTAACGATGAGAGCCCTCAAACCGTTTCTCTGGTTATCAATAAGCTCATACCGCTGAATGTAAATATTAAGGCCATACCAGGCATGAACGACATTCTGTTGGGCAGAGTTAAGCTAAATCGCATAATCGGAACCACCCTTGTTAATGTTTCGTTCGACCTGATGCCACCCTGGCAGGCCAATATTAAGGAGCTGCTCGATTTTGTATTTGCCACAGTGGGGTTGATTATAACGGCACCCATTGCCCTATTCTTAATGATTGCAATTAAAATCACCTCCAAAGGACCTGTAATATTCAAACAAGAACGTATCGGTCAATACGGAAAACCATTCAACATATATAAATTTAGAAGCATGTATGTTGATGCTGAAAATAACGGGCCAGCCCTATCTAATAGGACCGACCCCAGGGTAACCCCCATTGGCCGGTTCATGCGCAAAACAAGGCTTGATGAGATTCCCAACTTTGTCAACGTACTCAAAGGCGAGATGTCGATTGTAGGGCCACGTCCGGAACGGCAGCACTATATTGAACAAATAGTAAGGGTTGCGCCGCACTACCTGCACCTGCAAAAGGTTAAACCGGGAATAACCTCATGGGGGCAGGTAAAATTTGGCTACGCCGAGAATATTGACCAAATGGTGGAACGATTGAAGTACGACCTGCTCTACCTGGAAAATATGACCCTGTACATCGATTTCAAGATAATGATCTACACCCTGCTTACCATTTTCAAAGGGAAAGGGGTTTAGCCTTGCGATAGCTGAAATCTGGCTAGTTCCCTATACTCCGGACCTTGAGGCCGTAGTATGCTTTCGTAAAAGACCAAGTGGTTTACTTCAACCTCCTGAAATGCTAGATTCCGGTTTCGCTGAATGGTGTCCTTTAGCTTATCAACTTGATGAAGAAATTTAATCCTGCCCAGAGTTAGATGCGGATTAAAAGTATCCTTATCATCTACATAACCGAACGCCGATAAGGCACCATCAACCTCCAGCTTCAGCCTCCGAAGCTCATCCGGGTAATCAACCCCCAGCCAAATAACCCTTGGTGTTGGCTTACCAAAAGTGCCCATACCTTTAATAGCTATGCGCAAAGGTTTGAACTGCGATAGGCACTTTGAAATTGACTCTTTTATGCTGTCTAGTTGGTCTACAGGGGTATCGCCAAGGAAAAAAAGCGTTAGGTGCATTACATCAGGGTTCACCCACTTGATGCTATCGAGCTTATGGTTACACCTGAGCGTTTCCAGAATGCTCAGAATGCTCTGTTGGGGGTCAATATCAATGGCAATGAAAGTTCGCTTGGTTTCCATGTTCTAAAGATAGGTGTTGTATGAAAAAAAAATTCAAACTATATTGTAAGGCAAATTTAAAACGATTGCGGAAAATGGGAAACAATAAAAAATTTGCTGTAATACTTTCGGGATGTGGGGTTTACGATGGAGCCGAAATACACGAGGCAGTGATGACCCTATACGCCATTGCAAAGCATGGGGCAACCTACGAGATTTTTGCTCCCGATATCGAGCAGTATCACGTGATTAACCACCTTGATGGTAGCGTGATGAGAGAAAAGAGAAATGTGCTTGTTGAATCGGCCCGGATTGCCCGAGGAAAAATAAAACCCTTAAAGGAGTTTAATCCCGAGCTTTTTAACGCTTTAATATTCCCTGGGGGCTTTGGGGTAGCCAAAAACTTAAGTACATGGGCAATTGACGGGCCGCAATGTACGGTTAATCCACAGATTGAAGAGGCTATTAAAGCAATGCACCGGATGCATAAACCCATTGGGGCTCTTTGCATTTCTCCTGTACTGTTCGCTAAAGTGCTGGGTAATGTTACCATTACCATAGGCAAAGACGCATCCACAGCAAAAGCACTGGAGAGTTTGGGTGCCAAGCATCAGCCAACAGGACATGCCCAAGTAGTTGTGGACGAAAAAAACATGCTGTTTACCACACCATGCTACATGCTGGATGCTACAATAGTTGACATCTCCAATGGAGCAAAAGCAATTGTTTCGGAAATACTAAAATGGATATAGCTATGAAAAAGTTATTACTTCTTCTGCTATTATTTGCAGGAACACTACAGTACGGGTGCTTTAATCGGTGCGATGTAGACTGCGTGAACCCACCCCAACCTCTATGGTTCAAGGTAGTTGACAAGGTAACCAACAACAACCTAATATCCTCAGGTGTTTACGTTAAGGATAGCATAAAGATTTTTTACTTTGAAGAAAGCATAAAAAAATTCGTAAATGTCCAGTTTGTGGGCCCTGTGGGCGAGAATGACATTATACAAGCCAACATTGGAATTTATCAACCCCTAGGGCAGCTGAATACCTATTACTTATACCTTAACCAATTTGATACCGATACAATTTTGGTTAGGTACGTAAAGCAAAGCGACGGGTGCTGCACCTCCTACCCCCTCGATTCCATTGCTATTAACGGAAAATATGTAAATGTTGACAATGTAGATTACTCCTTTATAATCCAGAAGTAGTTTCAAATCAGCCCCTGTTCATAAAGAAAGATCAGCTCGTTTAGTACCTTGTCTTCACCTTCAGGGTCGAACTTGGTTTTCAGGTTCGAACCAAATAAACGAGCCACACCCTGCCAGAAGGTGGCTGAGAAGCCACCCTTTAGCTCTTTAACAAGCTCGTAAGAGGTTCGACCGGTTTCACGATCAATTAGCTTGATAAGCATTTTTCCTTGGGAAATGGTAAGCCGGGTTAGCTCCTTCTCAAACTGCGCCCTAAGCTCCTTTTCTGCACGGTTGATGTACTCTTTACGCTCCCTCTCGGTTTTCAGGACTTTTAGCTGCTCATTCATCTCGTAAAGCTTGTTTTTAGCGATCTGAGCGTAGGGGTATGTTTTTTTCAGGTTGTATATCATTCGGTAGTACTGGCTCATTTCCCTATGGCTTTTAAACCGGCGTTTCCCCACCTTCACCACATCGTCGAGTTTAACATGGGGGATATACTCACCCTCAAAATAAACCGTTGGGTAAAACGGAATGGAATCATTTACCACTACCTGTCCTGAAGATCCTATAGGTATGGCAATCATAAGGAATAGTATGGATTTTATGATTCCGGGCATCAAAAGTCAGTTATACATGCACAAAGTTAACACCACATCATTCTATAAACAATTTCTATGCAAAATTCGCAAAAAAGTTGCACCCACGTCAGTTAAAGCAAGGTGTCTATAAAAATGTTAAAATAATGTATTTCAATTTCTTAACAATACAACAAAAGGTTGCTGATGTACTTTTGTAGTAGCGTTTCGAAAACGTTTTCGATTAATGAGAAAGTGTTGAAATGACGTTGTGAAACCTAAGAAGCCCCAAAAAAGTTGATATGGTTTTTAAAAGATTTTAGCTTGCACAGCGAAAACCAATTCTAAACCCATATCAGTATGAAAAAAGTCTTCGTATTAATTAGTTTAATCCTTTGGTGCGGAATTCTGTTTGCACAGGAAATCGCTGTGAGCGGAACCGTTACCGCAAGCGATGGCACTACCCTACCCGGGGTAACCGTCGTGGTTAAGGAGAACCCTTCAAAGGGTACTACTACCGACACTAACGGGAAATACACCATTAGTGTACTACCAAACCAAACGCTGGAGTTCAGCTTTATAGGTATGGAAACCCAAGAAATACCTGTGGGCGGAAGAACTCAGATAAACGTGGTGATGAAAGAGGCAACCCAGATGATCGAAGAGCTCATAGTGGTGGGATACGGGGTACAAAAGAAAAGCCTGGTATCATCATCCATCTCAAAGGTATCGAGTGAGGATATCGAGAAAGCTGCCCCTACTCGCGTTGAGCAAGCCCTTCAGGGAAGAACTGCAGGTGTTCAGGTGATCTCCAACTCAGGTCAACCCGGCGAAGGCTTCACCGTTCGAATCCGTGGTGTAGGAACAAATGGGAACTCCGAACCTCTGTACCTGGTAGATGGGATGCCGGTAGGTGGAATTGATTACCTCAGTCCGAACGACATTCAGTCCATAGAAATTCTGAAAGACGCTGCGGCAACCGCCATTTATGGTGCGCGTGGAGCTAACGGGGTTGTTCTGATAACAACCAAGCAGGGTCAGAAAGGAAAATTCGCTGTAAACTACGACTACTCCATGGGATACCAGAATGCATGGCGCAAGGTATCGCTTCTGAATGCCAAGGAGTATGCCATCATCATGAACGAGAGCTACGCCAACGACAATCGGCCCATTCCCTTCCCCGATGTTAATGCTGTGGTTCAGGCAGTGGGCAATGGAACCGATTGGCAGGATGAGATCTTTTATAAGAATGCACCAACCTATAATCACCAGTTTTCGGTAAGCGGAGGTAACGAGACCTCATCGTTCCTTTCTTCACTTTCCTACACCTACCAGGATGGTATTGTAGCCAAAGGCAAATCGAACTACGAACGCTACACCTACAGGTTAAACTCAACCCATAGGATTGGGAAATTCAGCATGGGTAACAACCTGGCCTACACCAATAAGATAACCCGTGGTATTGACCCCAATGCTGAATTTGGTGGACCGCTTGCAAAGGCCGTTAACATGGATCCCATTACCCCTGTAAAAAATCCCGATGGCACATGGGGTATTTCAAACTATGCTACACAGGAGGTGGTTAATCCGGTTGCTTATATAAGCATTCTCAATTCCAATTACGTAGAAAATAAGCTGGTAGGTAATGTGTGGGGCGAACTCGAAATCATTCCGGGACTGAAAGCAAAAACGAACTTCAGCATTGACTACGCTAACGGATCCAGCCGCACATTTGTCCCCGTGTACTTCTTGAGCGATATTACCAAGGCAACCACGTCCGAAGCATCAGGAACCGTGAACAAGTGGTTTACCTGGCAAAGCGAGAATACCCTCTCCTACTCCAAGCAAATTGCTGATCATAGCTTTTCAGCTATTGTAGGGATGACCGCAAACCGGTATCGCCATGAATTTATTGGAGGTAAGAAAAACGACCTGCTATTCAACGACTTCACACATGCCTGGATAAATAACGGAACCGACGAGGACAGCTACCGCTCATGGGGAGGTGCCGATGAGCATGCCCTACTCTCCTACTTCGGTCGGTTTAACTACGATTTTGCCGGAAAATATGTGTTTGAAGGTGTTCTTAGAGCCGATGGCTCATCAAACTTTGGATCGAACAACAAGTTTGGTTACTTCCCCGCTCTTTCGGCTGGTTGGTTAATATCTAAGGAGGAGTTCATGCAAGGCTTTACTCCGCTTTCGTTCATGAAACTCCGTTTGGGTTGGGGTCGGAACGGTAACGAAGCCATTGGTGCATTCCGCTACACATCGCTCATTGGTTCCGGAAGTAAGTACACATTTGGCACTGACGAGGTAATCACCATTGGTTCTAATCCGATTGGCATCTCCAACCCTGACCTGAAATGGGAAACCTCCGAGCAAACCAACCTGGGTATTGATGCTCGCTTCCTTGCCGATAAGCTTAGCGTTACCCTCGATTTATACAACAAGAAAACCAAAGATCTTTTAGTTGTTGCACCCATTCCGGGATATATTGGGAATGCTGCCCCAACCGTTAACGGTGGTTCAGTTAGCAACAAGGGTGTTGAGCTGGAACTGGGATATAAAACCCTTTGGAATGGAATAGGTATTAACGCTAACCTTTCCGGAGCATACAATAAGAACGAGGTGCTATCAATCAATAACAGCGAAGGTAAAATATACGGTGCCGGTCTCGCAGTTGGTATGTATAACATCTGCGTGATGGAGGTAGGCTACCCCATTGCATACTTCTGGGGGTATAAAACTGCTGGTGTTTTCCAAAATGAACAGCAAATACTTAACTACAAGTCAAGCGATGGAACAATTATACAACCCGAAGCCAAGCCTGGCGATTTAATATGGGTTGACAAGAACGACGACGGAAAAATTGACGAGAAAGACCGCACCATGATTGGTAACCCCTACCCCGACTTTACTCTGGGATTCAACCTTGGCCTAAACTACAAGAACTTTGATTTCAACATGTTCTGGTACGGTGCATTCGGTCAGGAAATTTTCAAAGGAACCCGTCGTTATGACCTGCCCATGTCCAACTGGGATGCCTCAGTTCTGGAGCGCTGGACAGGGGAAGGAACCAGCAATACCCATCCCCGCGTTACGATCAACGACCCCAACCAGAACTACTTCAGGGTATCAGACTTCTATGTAGAAGATGGTTCATACCTTCGTCTGAAGAACCTCACCTTGGGATACACTCTACCTACCTCACTCAGTCAAAAGGTTAAGATATCTAAGCTGCGCGTATACGTTACGGCTGTTAACCTGTTTACCTTCACCAAGTATTCCGGATTTGATCCCGAAATAGGTGCTAAATGGTCGTTAGATGTTGGAATTGACCGCAACATCTACCCCCAACCCCGAACCTTCCTGTTTGGAGTAAACCTAAGTTTCTAACCGAAAAACCGAAAAATGAGTATGAGAAAAATAAAAAACATATCGATAATCCTTTTCCTGGCTGTTGGCATTGTGGCCTGTACAAAGGATTTCCTGGAGTTAGAGCCTCTCACCGACAGGGTTGAGGATAACTTCTATAAGACTGAGAAAGATGCTTTTGAAGCAGTAGTATCAATTTACGATGTATTACAATGGCAAACCGGTGGTGGCTACCATCCTTGGGACCTGGTGAGCAATATACTATCGGACGATGCATTTGCTGGTGGTTCAGGTCCTGGCGACAGGCCTGGTTTAGTTCGCATGGGAAAATTCTCAAACTATGCAAACGACGAAGAGCCTCTTGGACTATGGAAAGATAGGTACTCAGGAATTTACAGAGCCAACCTATTCCTTGAGAAGGTTGAAGGTGTTGATTTTAAGACCGAAGAGCTAAAAACCCGCCTTATAGCCGAAGCACGCTTCCTTAGAGGCTACTTTTACTTTGAACTGGTTCAGTTTTACGGGAATATTCCGCTTATAACCAAGACATTGGCACCATCGGAGTATCAGCAGTCAGCAGCTGCTCCTTCCGATGTTTACAACCAAATTGCCAGCGACCTGTACTATGCTTATCAAAACCTACCCGCTAGCATTCCTGCTGCGGAGAAAGGAAGAGCATCAAAGTGGGCAGCAGGAGCACTCTTAGCCAGGGTTTACCTTTACCACAAGGGATATGGCAAAGGCGTTCTGAATTTAACCACCGACCTCAAAGCAGATTCCAAAACTTTAACTGAGACCGATATTGAAGAAATTATCGACAATATTGTAGAAAACAGTGGTCATGCGCTGGTTGCTAACTATGCAGACCTCTGGGGTGTTGCAAACGAAAATAACATTGAATCGATTTTTGAGATTCAGCATACACAGAAGGCCGACTGGGGCGACTGGGGATGGCGAAACGGGACCGAGGGAAACTGGGCCGTTGTAATGAGTGGTTTCCGTGGGGTAGAAAGCACTATTTACGAATCGGGATGGAGTTTCCAACCTGCCAGCCAATCGCTTGCCAGCGAGTTTGAAACCGGCGATCCACGCTACTCCGCCTCTATACTCGATGCTGCTGCTGAAGGCCTGGTTTATAAACCCGAAAACTGCTACCAGCACACCGGTTACGCTTTCAAGAAATTTTACCCACGCAAGGCAGATCGACCCTCAACAAACGATGCTCTCAACTGGCCATACAACCGCCCGGTTATTCGCTTTGCCGATGTACTACTGATGGGTGCTGAACTATACCTGGATAATAATTTGGGTAAAGCTCAGGATTACTACAGCCGTGTTCGTAAACGTGCCTTCGGCGATGCTCACGTAGCACCAACCCTTACAAACGACGAAGCAGGACTCGACTTGATATACCATGAGCGCAGGGTTGAGTTTGCCGGAGAAGGTTTACGTTACTGGGATTTGCTGCGCAGAGGCTTGAACTATGCCGAAACGAAAATTAATGCTGCAGCAGGAGCTTCGCCACTCGACGAAACTTTCCGTTCCGCAACAAAGGGTCTGCTACCCATTCCTCAAACCGAAATCACGCTTTCGGGTAATAAGCTAACACAAAATCAAGGTTACTAAAAAAATTCAGGGACTATGAATAAAAGACACATTATACTCTCCGCTCTGGTTCTCATTGGGCTTACCTGGTTTGGTTGCGAGCCCATGGAGCTGGATAAACCAAATATTGGTAATGCTCCCAAGGTTGATGATTTGGACTTTACCATTACTCAAGGCTCTGATGCATTTCATTGGGTAATTACAAACACATCAACTGTAAAAGGAATTGCTAACTGGGATCTGGGGAATGGCATTAAAGCTGTTGGAAATTCGGTTACAGCCTACTACCCATTAGCCAAAACCTATAATATTACCCTTACTCTTTATGCTTCTGGTGGCAGCACAACTAAAACCAAGGAATTCGTTCAAACTGAAACCGACTGGGCTTACCTTGAGAGCCCCATTATCACAGCCTTAACCGGTGGTGTTGATGCGGCAAATGGCAAGACATGGGTGATCGACAGCCTCTCGGATGCACATCTGGGCGTAGGACCAGCCGACTCGTACTCGCCAATCTGGTGGGCTGCGGCACCCCTGGCAAAATCCGGGCATTACCTATACGACGATGAGTTTACCTTTAAGCTGGTGGGATTCACCTATACCATCAACACCCATGGAAAAACCCACGTTAATCACGATGGAAATGCCGATGAGGATGGTTTAGCTGCAGGCTACTACACATCATCGTTCTGGAACGATGCATACGACATCGACATGAATACAAATGATGCTGCGCGTGGTGAACTCACCTGGTCAATAAGCGAGGAGAACGGTAAGTACTATATTCGTACTTCAAGCCAGGCAGGTAACATATCGTACGACGATGGGAATCCACGGGTTTACGAAGTTCTCGAATGGAACGAGAATTTCTTTCATCTTCGCACTGTTGGTGGAGCAGCCCGCTACCACAAGTTGATACCTAAAGGCTACGTACGGCCTACCGTTTCGTACAACCTAACTGTTGCTGCAACTGCCAACCCCAATGAGTACTCGTTTACTCTTGAAGATCTTACCGTTCCTTCTTCAATGAGCATCTCAAAAATTGCTTATGATTTTGGCGATGGCGCTAACTACGAAACCACCAACGGAACCGAAGTAGTTCTTCACACCTACATGCGTAAGGGTAACTACGCCGCTAAGGTTACTGTTACTGCTAACGGACAGGATTTTGTGAAAACTTCAACCGTAAATGTAGCTGCCAACCATCCCTCGTACCAGGAGTACCTGCTCGATGCCATGGTCATGTACAACGACTTTGGCGAAACCACTCTGGTGCCCATGCAGGTTGACCAAGCCGATGGCGGTGCTACAATTCAGATTGTGGCAAACCCCAATAACACCCTTTACCCTAACCGCAGCTCTAAGTGCGCTTTATTCACAAAGTACAGCGCGCAGTGGGCAAACGCCTACACCCGCCTACCCGATGGTTACCGCTTTGATCTAACCCTACAAACCGTATTCAAGGTGCTTGTTTACGGCAAAGCTGGCGACAAGGTACTGCTGAAACTTGAAAACACTGACAGGGGTGGCAACGCATGGCAAACCGGTACTGCTGACCTAATCTACACCATTCAGAACGACAATAAGTGGGAAATAGCTGAGTTTAACTTTGCCGGTGTTGGTGCTGGTTGGGCTTGGACAGGAGACATTTACACCAACGATGTGACCACTGACCCGAGATTTAACAAGGACTTCTATAATGTGGTTCGAATTATGATAAATCCCGGCGACAATAGTGGCACCTTCTCCGTGTACCTCGACGATTTGGCTGGCCCACATATCGAAGGGCTTAAGTAAAAAACTCTTTTCAGGGTAACCCGTTTAGGGTTACCCTGTTTTAACCCCATAAAACGTGCTTGATAATGAGATTCAGACTAATAATTGCAGTAGCAGCACTAGCTGCATGGTCGTGTGGAGGAGGAAAACCTGCTATGCACGATTCAAGCGGCAAACTTGAAATTGATCCGGTGATCGAGCGTAAGGTTGACTCTGTTCTCAGGCTGATGACTCTTGATGAAAAAATTGGACAGCTAAACCAACTAACCGGCAATGGCGAAACAACCGGACCAATTACCTTTGCCACCGAATACCAGGATGCCATTCGAAAAGGCCTGGTTGGTAGCATGCTCAACGTTAATGGCGCTGCATACACCTATAAGGTACAAAAAATAGCAGTTGAAGAAAGCAGACTGGGTATTCCCCTTATATTTGGTTACGATGTAATTCATGGCTACAAAACCATTTTCCCTGTTCCCTTGGGCGAAGCAGCCTGCTGGGATATGGAGGCAATTGAAAAATCGGCACGCATAGCCGCCATCGAAGCAGCTGCGGCTGGTCAACATTGGACTTTTGCGCCAATGGTCGATATTGCCCGCGACCCTCGCTGGGGAAGAGTGATGGAAGGTGCAGGCGAAGACCCCTATTACGGCTCAATGGTTGCCAAAGCACGTGTAAAAGGCTTTCAGGGTGCTTCGCTGGCCGAACCCAATACCATTGTTGCCTGCGCAAAGCACTTTGTGGCCTACGGAGCAGCAATGGGCGGTCGCGACTACAACACGGTTGACATCTCCGATAGAACCCTCCGTGAAATTTACTTACCCCCTTTCAAGGCAGCTGTTGATGCCGGTGTGGGTACATTTATGTCGTCGTTCAATGAGCTAAATGGCGTTCCGGTTACCGGTAACAAAGAGATGGTTAAGGGTATCCTTAAAGATGAATGGAAGTTTAACGGTTTCATCGTATCGGACTGGGCCTCCATTCGCGAAATGCTGGTACACGGCATTGCTGCCGATGACTACCAGGCCGCCGACTTAGCCATGAATGCCGGCATTGATATGGACATGGAGGGGCACATCTACGTTCATCAGCTTAAAAAGCTGCTAGCCGACGGAAAAATTACCGAAAAGCTGATTGACGATGCTGTACGGCGCATACTTCGCATTAAGTTCATGCTTGGTTTATTCGATGATCCCTACAGGTACTGCGACACCGTTCGCGAAAAAGAGATGCTGTTAAACCCCCGTCATCTTGAAGTTGCTCGTGAGGTTGCCCGTAAATCGATGGTGCTTCTTAAAAACGATGGTGTTCTGCCTCTTAGCAAGAGCATCAAATCAATAGCAGTTATTGGCCCGTTGGCCGATAATACAGATGATATCATTGGCACCTGGTCAGCAAGAGGAGAAGGTAAAGATGCCGTTTCGGTTCTTACCGGAATACGCCAGAAACTTCCGAATGCCAAAGTTCTTCACGCCAAAGGTTGCGATATATCTGGTAATACAAAAGCAGGATTTGCAGAAGCAATTGCCACAGCCCGCAAGGCCGATGCGGTGGTTGTAGTAGTTGGCGAGGCTGCAATGATGTCGGGCGAAGCACTTAGCCGAGCCTTCCTCGATTTACCCGGCGTTCAAAAGGAACTGGTATTGGCCCTCAACGAAGTTAATAAGCCAATGGTTGTGGTTCTCATGAATGGTCGCCCCCTCACCATAGAGTGGATGGATATGGCCGTACCGGCCATACTGGAAGCCTGGCTACCCGGTACCATGGGAGGACCTGCAGTTGCCGATGTTCTTTTTGGCGATTATAATCCCTCAGGCAAACTCCCAATGACCTTCCCTCGAAATGTTGGTCAAATACCATTATTCTACTATCACAAAAACACCGGACGACCCCGTGTTGAAACCGAACGCTACACATCCAAGTATATCGACAGCCCCAACACCCCGCTTTACCCATTTGGTTATGGCCTAAGCTATACATCCTTCGATTACAGCAACTTTAGCATCAGTTCTACCGAGATTAGCATGACCGACACCCTAAAGATTTGGGTGGACGTTACGAATACAGGCAAATACGATGGCGAAGAAGTTGTGCAGCTTTACACCCGCGACATGGTGGGTTCAGTTACCCGACCTGTTAAAGAGCTCAAGGGTTTCAAGAAGGTGTTCATTAAAACTGGTGATAAGGTTAGAGTTGAGTTTAAACTTACAGCAAGCGACCTGGCTTTTTATACACGCACTATGGAATTTAAAGCCGAACCCGGCGAATTCAAGGTGTTTGTAGGTGGCAACAGCCGCGACTTGCAAGAACTAAGTTTTAGGTTAAAGTGACATCGGTGAAAGGCTCTCGGGAAAAAATTGTCCTAAATTCTATTTTTTACGTATAAATCATGGTTAGGTGCAATGGACAATACCCCGATAGCCTTTTTCTAATTTAAAAAAAGGAGATGAACATAAAATTATTAGTTGCAAGCATTTTACTTACCCTGGCAACCCCAATAGTCAACCTTGCCCAGGTAAAAGTACTGGTATGGAGCGATGAGTTTAACTACACCGGCCTACCGGCAAGCGATAAATGGGGTTACGATGTGGGTGGCCACGGATGGGGTAATAACGAATTGCAATACTACACAAATGCCCGCCCTGAAAATGCAAGGGTTGAAAATGGAAATCTTATAGTAGAAGCCCGCAAGGAGCAATACGAAGGCTCCGAATATACGTCAGCCCGACTGGTTAGCCGCTTTAAAGGCGACTGGCGGTACGGTCGCATTGAGGCCTATGCCAAACTTCCCTCAGGAAGGGGAACATGGCCGGCCATTTGGATGCTACCCACCAACTGGGTGTATGGCAATTGGCCCAAAAGCGGTGAAATTGATATAATGGAATACGTGGGCTACGACCCTGGCGTTGTTCACGGAAGCATTCATACCGAAGCCTATAACCATGTTCTTGGCACCCAAAAAACAGCCACATTCTCAGTACCCGATGCCGAAACCGCCTTTCACCTTTATGCACTTGAATGGACTGCCGAGAAAATTGACATCTACGTTGATAACAACAAGTACTTTACCTTTACTAACGAACACAAGGATTACAAGACCTGGCCGTTCGACCAGCTTTTCCATCTGATTTTGAATATTGCCGTAGGCGGCAACTGGGGTGGTGCTCAAGGTGTTGATCCAAATATCTGGCCCCAAAAAATGTATGTGGACTACGTAAGGGTTTACCAGTATGTTGACGAATCGGAATTAAAAGTCTCAGGACCTGAGTATGTTACACCAAACCAAACCGGCATTAGCTTCAGCATACAAAATGTTGCCGATGCAACATTCAGCTGGAGCGTGCCCGCCGGTGCTACCATAATCAGCGGTCAGGGCACCAATGCTATTGTGGTCAACTGGGGTAGCTCCCCAGGCGATGTGTCGGTTCAAATTAGCCACCCTCAAGGTGGTGGCACCTATACCCTATCGGTTAAAACAACCATCATTCCAACCGGTGATAAGTATAGCTTACTAAATGTTAAGGAAAACGGACTAATGGGTTGGGCTGGCCTGAACACCAGCCCCAACTCCATTAGCCTGAGCGTACAAGATACTTTTCTCAAAGTCAAGTACAATATCACCAAACCAGAAGATTTCCCTTACTTTACCTACACATTTCCTAACCCTGTTGACATGAGCAATCTTACCGTGCTTAATGTTGAAATGATGACCAACAACTTCAGCAAATCGGTTGTACTCCGTGCCGACCCGTTCGATACCGATGGTCGTCTGGCCGATGTTACACCCGTTTTTCGGTTTTATCCCGTTGAACCCAACGGA
>CALBBQ010000036.1 GCA_937926785.1 uncultured Bacteroidales bacterium
GGGTTATACTGAACTCCTGCAAGCAGAAAATGCTCATGACTAAGGTTTTGTGGTGCTGAACGGTTGATGTAATCGTACCGTGCCAAAACATCGAATTTAGGTGAAACAGATAAACTGATAAAGGATGATAATCCCCAGAAATCGGAGTTACTTGTAAATCCATAGTTCTTAACGGCATTATACTCAAATGCCAGACGGTAACGCTCAGCTTTATACCCGGCAAATACCGATAATACGCTTCTATCAAAAGCATTAGGTATTGTTTGGGGGGCAGGAGAAAAATCGCTATAGACCTTAACAATCGCTCCCTTTAATGGATAGTACTCCAGGTTTAAGGAGTATAGAAACTTCGCTTCGCTGTCCTGTTGTTTAAATGGCCCATCGCCGTTGGTTACCGAAAGTTGGGTTAGCATTCTGCCTGAAAACTTTAAATCGACCTGAACGCCAAAATCGGCAGGGTTGCCATACCTGTGAACCTCTTGAAATGTAAAGTAGATGTAGCGGTAACCCCAGAACTTATCCTGAGTGGTGAGGTACTGGGTGTTTAGCAGCTGACCAATGCGCAGGTCGAGGAAGGATACCGGAGAATACCTAATCTCGGCCATTTTCAGGAATGCAGTGTATCTACTTCCCTCATTATAGGAAACGTTTAAAGGTTTCCCCAGGCTATCGGTCACGGTAATGTCATTGGTTGTTCGGGTAACATCGTAAATCAGCGTGGCTTTGAACCTGTCGGATAGGGTTGCCGAGTAGCCCAGAAGGGCAGTAGGCATTTCAAAAGCGCTCTTGGGCTGATAGCTCCCATGTATCGTGGTGTAGTAGGCTGTAAATATATTTGCCCAAACCTTTTGATTTAACTCACGTTCATCAACTTTAACACTTACCGGGTCCTGAGCCAATACCCTGATTGCTAATATACTATAAAGTGAAAATAATGCTAATTCTCGCATGTTTGAATTTTTAATTGCGAAGTTAGTGATTTAACATTAAGGGATAGAAGGAATATTATCTATGGTTTAGTAAAGAATGTTTTTTAAATAATCACATGTAGGTTGTGCGCCTAAACTAAAGTTATATTAACTTCCTATTATCAAAAAATTTTACATCAACTCTTCACTTTGGGCAGTAACTCTTCCTTAACCCATTTATAGTTGGGCTCAAAGCTTAGGATATTCTGGTAGATTTTTTTTGCAAGGGTTATATTCCCTGACTTTTGAGCAGCAAGCCCCATTTGGGTGTAAGCATTTATATACCACCAGGTTTTGGGGTGTTCACCACCATTGGCATCTCTGAGGAGTTTAAGAGCTTTGTCGTAAAGCTCGATGGCTTCGACAGGATTACCACCAACAACCGATGGTGCATAGTGGCGTGCATTGGCCTTCTCAATAATGGCAAAGGCATTATTAGGACTTATGGCTAAGGCCTGATCAATGAGCGAACTGCTTTTGGGCCCAAGAAAGGGAGCCTTAAATGGACTTATGGATATACGATAGGCAATCAGTGCAGCATGCAAGGCATAGGCAGTGGATTTGTATGCTGTAACCCTTTGCAGCTCTTCAGCATTCTTCTCGGCTAAATCGATAAGCTTTTTCGCCTTATCGGTTTGCTTTAACCCCAATAAGTACCCAATATATCCATACTGGGCGTGTAACAGGTTGAACCTGTTTTGAGGCGTCAGGTTCTTCTGCAGATCGAGCTCCATCTCATTCAGAACCTTGACCCAATCGGTCATATTGCCGGTGATAAACGAACTGTATAGCCGTTGATCGTATGTCGGTTGACCTTCTGCATTTAATGCAAAAACATAGACTAACAGAATGCTAAGTAGTGTTCCAATGGTTTTCATACAGATAACGTTAACGAATCACTCTACCCTTCCAGGTTAAACCACCTTTTTTTCGGCTCTTCTCCCAGCTATAAACCATTTGAAGAAATGATATTTGCTGAAATGGGAACAGTAGAACAGATTTTAGCACCGATTGTTTTGATAGCTCCGCAACAAAAATGCGGGCCATAATAATAGAGTAGAAGTAAACGAATATCAAAGGGAATGGCATAAAGAAGAAAACTGCAACGGGGCCAAGCGTAGTAATGATTGTAAAAGTTAACATAAGCCAACGCTTGCCGCCAAAAAACTCGCACACGTTTTTTGAAAAACCGTTTATGGCTTCGTTCTTACTTTTGTACATCCGGCAACGAATATCGGAAGGCAACCCAAGTAATGTAGCCATGCGCAAGCGCAAACGTTTGACACTACGGGCAATGAGGATGTCCTCCACGGGGTTATTCCGAAACATTTCATGGAACCCATGCTTTCGGTAGGTTTCCCCATCGAACATCATCATTTGGCCATTGGCAGCCGCTAGCGAAGATTTTCGAGACCACTGAACCAAACGGAGTGGCAGTAACGATAAAAGAATCCATTGCATAACCGGAACGGTTATGAACTCTCCAAAGGAGCCTAATACCTGATAGGGAAAAAAGGAAAGGAGATGCAACCTCTTTTTATGCATATAAGCCAAAGCCAGCTCTATAAATCGGCGGTCAACCCGGACATCGGCATCCAAAAAAAGGTAATACTCTCCCTTTGCCCATTTTGCAAGCTGATGGCAAGCATGATTCTTGCCCAACCAGCCCTCGGGCAGCTGCCGGCCATTTATCAACCTGAAACGCTTATCAGCATCAACATACTCCTGAACAATTTGGCTTGTGGCATCGGTTGACGAATCGTTGTAAACAATTACTTCGAAATTTGCATAGGATTGAGCATGCAAGTCGCTAAGCAAATTACGAATGTTGCACTCCTCATTACGGGCTGGAATAAGCACTGAAACAAGTTTCGCTTCCGTTAATGGGTATTCCTTAAGGTATGGCTGCGTAATGTAGTTGAAAAGTGCCACCAAAAAACGGATGAATGCAAAAATCACTATGGGTAAAACGAGGTAGAACATTATCATTGCCTATGGAGTTTATCCTGTTTATGAACGCTTTGCTTTAGGAAAAGGTTGTAGGTAAGCTGAAACTGGGTCAAACTGAAATCGCTCAACCGCTCATACTCCTGAAGGTAGATGGTTAACGAGGGTTTTGGGTATGCATAATAGTCAATGAGGTTGGCGCACATGAGCAGCCTAAAACTTTTTGCCTGCTCAACAATTCGCTCAATGCCCTTTTGAAACTCCAGAGCCATATGGTGTTGGCTATACAGTTTACCCTGAGGATAGAATACTAAAAGGTTGTTAGGCTGACTAATTACCTCCGTAGCAAACCTAAGGCTCTCGAGCATTCCCTTTGAAGTGGGCGCTATTGAGAAAGCTCCGAGTTTTGTAAAAAAGCGATGCTTAGCAAGTTCGCTCTCGAGCATCATTAGGTAGAATCTTTTTTGTAGGAACTGGGAGTTTAGCTTCCATGCAAAAAAACCATCCCACCAACTAAAATGGTTTGGAACCAGGAGGATTGATCGATTATCGGGAACAAAATCGCCCTCAATGCGAATTTCGCGAAAATTGCGTTTCAGGATATAGTTGAAGTATCCGTTAAAGAATCTCTTATACAATTCATTATGCCTCGGCTTAATCACAGTGCCACCAATTTTAAATCAATCTAAAAATAAGGTTTAGGCTGATAAAAAACAAAACATGCATTACCCCAATAAGAAATGCCAGAGAATTTTGTGATTTTGGAGCAAAACGGTAGTAAAAAGTGAACATTATCAAAGAGGACAGGAACCAACCAATGTAGTTTTGCAATGGGGGAGTTCCGGTATCCCAAATCCACATGTCAAGTCGGATGGCCACCGGTTCGAGAATCCAATCGAAAGCGGTGAGCGCAGAAGCAGAAACCAAAGATTTGACCAGGTTGCCCACACGCCAATTCTGCAGCATGAAAGCAACCAGGTAGATAAGCATCATCCAGTTGATGGCCATATTCAAGGGGGTTCCAAACAATCCAATACCCAAAGACTGACCATAGTGATATTTTCCGAAAACCAATCCGGTGTTTGTACCAATGGCTTCGATGAGAAATCCTAAAGCTCCTATAGAACCCAACGACAACCAGAACTTAAAACTATGAGGTTTATGGAAAACCATTAATGCCAAAAACGATAAAGGCACAAAAAAAGCGGCAACCCTGTAATACTGAGGACAGCCAACTTTCATAGAAATACCAGCCACACCAATAGCGTAGGCAATAGGAATAACAATTTTAAAAAGCATTTTGAAAGGCTCCATGTTTTTTAGATGGGTTTAAAATAGCTATCAACAATTTTGGCGGAGGCAAGACATAGCGGTATTCCTCCACCGGGATGGACACTCCCACCAACAAAGTAAAGTCCTTTAATATTTTTGCTTCGGTTTGGGTGACGGTTAAATGCAGCCATCCTGTTGTTGGAGCTTATGCCGTAAAGCGAGCCACGAAACGAGCCGGTTCGCTGCTCAATTCTAACAGGATCAAGATAATCTTCCGTGACTATAAGTTTATTGAGGTCGATCCCCACCATTCGTTTTACCTTGGCAATTATGGCCTCACGGGCCATTTGCCTTAGTTCATCCCAGTTCTGACCAGTGTTGGGTGGTACATTAATCATCACGAACCAGTTCTCAAAGCCATCGGGGGCATCGGAAGCAACACGCTTGGAGGTTATAAATATGTAAACGGTTGGGTCGTTGGAAATACCACCATCCTCCATCGCCCTGAACTCGCTATGATAATCGGTAGCGAAAAGAATGTTGTGAACATCAAGCTGGGGGTGAGTACCCTTTACTCCAAAGTAAAATATTAAGGCCGACGACGAGGGTTGCTGTTGGGCTAAACGCTTAGCCAGAGGAACACCTTCAAGCAAGCTTTGGTATGCCGTAAAGATATCGGTGTTGTTTATCACATAGCTGCTTTCAACACCACTACCATTTACGCTAACCCCAATAGTTCGACCGTTGCTTATTTCAACCCTATCAACATGGGCATTAAAAATAAATTCTACACCCAATTGCCTGGCCACCCTAACCAGCTCATCGGTTATGGCATACATACCTCCATTCGGAAAGTAAGCACCAATATTATGTTCCAGGTGGGGTATCATGGTAAGTGTACCTGGAGCGAGGTAGGGATTGGAGCCGTTATAGGTAGCATATCTATCAAAAAGCTGAATGGTTCTGGGGTCAGAAAAAAACTTGCAATTAACCTGGTGCATTGTTTCAAAAGCTTTCAGCTTCTTGGGATTTAAGGCAAGTTTAAGCGATTGAAGGGTAAAGAAGTTTTTCAGTTGGGGGAACGGACTATATACGAATGTGTTAGCCGTTAATTCATACAGCTCTTTGCTCTCCAGCAGGTAGCGCTGAACATCGGAATGCCTGTCATTCAACTTGTCAGCTACCTCATCGGCAAAGCGTTCGGGTTCAGCCCAGGCATTGAGTACAGTTCCATCGGGGAAAAAGTAACGGGTAATAAGCTCCAGCTTGTGATAGGTGAAAGCTGAGCTGCTCTTGGATCCAATAAGCTCATCAACAAGGTTGGGCAATGTAAAAAGCGAGGGCCCCGCATCGAACCGGAAGCCGTTTAGCCTTAACTCATTCAGTTTGCCACCCGGATAGGATTGCTGCTCAAAAACCTTTACCCTGTAACCCTTACGGGCCAATCGAATGGCTGTTGCTATGCCTCCAATGCCAGCACCAATTGTAGAAATCGTTTGCATTTTTTTTTAAACAAAAAGGTTTATGACTAGTTTATAATGGTAGTAAATTTAATTAAAATTGTATATTCAGTTTATGTTAATTTGATTTAATTAATTTGCATGTTCTTATGGCAATGAAAGTTATAGTAGTTGGAACAGGTCTTGGAGGATTATCTACAGCACTCAGGCTTACAACCCTTGGTTACGAAGTTGAGATGTTAGAAAAGTATCACCAACCCGGTGGCCGTTTAAATAGGCTACAGCACAACGGTTACACATGGGACATGGCACCAACATTCTTTTCCATGAGCTACGAGTTTAAAGAGCTTTTCGATTTTTGTAGAATCGACAAGCCATTTGATTTTTTCGAGCTCGATCCGCTGTATAAGGTTAATTTTAGTAACTCCAAAAGATTCTTTACTATTTACAAAGATATCGATAGGCTGGCGAAAGAGTTTGAAGGAATTGAAGAAGATTTTTCCGAAAAGATGTACCAGTATCTTGAGAAAACCGGAAGGCTTTTCCATGACGTTGAGAACAGAATAGTTCGCAGGAATTTCAACACGCTCCTTTCATACGCGCTGGGGCTGGCTTCGGTGCCATGGGGGCATGCCCCGCTCATGCTAAAATCCATGTGGAACGAACTTGACCGCAGGTTCACGAGTTATGAAGTTAAGGTAATATTCTCGCTGGTGGCTTTCTTCCTGGGCGCAACCCCCTTCGATACACCTGCCGTTTACTCGCTTCTTACCTATACCGAACTTAAACACGATGGTTACCATAACGTACGCGGGGGAATGTATAAAATTGTTGATGGTATTGTAAATATACTTATCCGGCGTGGCGTAAGATTCCACTATAACACCGAAGTAGTTGATGTTAAATTTCACAACGGGGTAATTACCGATGCGGTTGACCAAAACGGAAAAGTCTGGAATGCCGATATATTTGTTATAAACGCCGATGCAGCGTGGTTTAGAGGCGCCATACTAAAGCGTAAAGCATACACCGAGGTAAACCTTGATAAAATGAAATGGACACTTGCTCCTTTCACTCTATACCTTGGTGTTAAAGGAAAAATTCATGGCCTTAGCGTCCACAATTACTTTCTTGGAACTAACTTTAAGGAGTACAGCTCCAAAATATTTAAGAACCAGGTAAGCCTTCAAAAGCCATACTACTACGTTAATGTGCCCTCGAGGTCTAACCCTGAATTTGCACCGCAAGGCTCCGAGAGCCTTTTTATTCTATGCCCCGTACCCGACCTTCGGTATAAGCCCGATTGGTCCGATAGCCATGAGCTGGCCAGTAATATCATATCAGATCTCTCGGAGAGGGTTGACTTTGATATTGCACAAAACCTTGAAACACAAATAATATATAACCCAACACACTGGCAAAAAATGTTCAACCTTTACAAGGGAAGCGGGTTAGGACTTGCACACGACTTAAACCAAGTAGCTTACCTCCGTCCTCACAATACCGATGAAAAGTTTAAAAACCTTTTCTATGTTGGTTCAAGCACAATTCCCGGTACTGGACTTCCCATGGCCGTAATTAGTTCAAAACTGACCACTGAGCAAATTATTAAAAGATATGGTGAACAATAGAATTGAACTTTACAATAGGGTTTGCCTTGAGTGTAGCCAGATAACCACAAATCGCTATAGCACAAGTTTTTCACTAGGAACTCGTCTTTTCGATAAGACAACCCGCAATGCTATCTATGCAATTTATGGTTTCGTTCGCTTTGCCGACGAAATCGTGGATTCTTTTCACAACTACAATAAAGCAGAACTCCTTTCCCAATTTAAGACCGATGCATATAAAGCAATAAACGAAGGCATTTCTTTAAATCCAATACTGCAAAGCTTTCAGTTTGTGGTAAACAGATACAGAATTAATAAAGATTTAATTGATGCTTTTTTGCATAGCATGGAAATGGACCTTAGCTCAAATACTCACGATAAAAAAACAATTGACAAATATATTTACGGCTCTGCCGAGGTTGTGGGGCTGATGTGCCTGAAAGTTTTTTGCAAAGGCGATGAGCAAAAGTACGAAAAGCTATACCTACCCGCTCGTAGGCTTGGTGCCGCCTTTCAGAAAATAAACTTTCTGCGCGATATTGGAGAAGATTTTAATGCATTAGGCAGGGTTTACTTCCCGGATGTTGACTTCAACCGCTTCACTCTAGAACAGAAGCAGCGTATTGAGGCAGATATTCAATCGGACTTTGATGCCGCTCTTGAAGGGATAAAGCAGCTCGATAGCAATTCAAAGCTTGGCGTTTACGTTGCCGCTCTATCGAATACATCTCCGCAACTAATCACTTTTTGATTATTATTATCAACTATATAAAATGATTTATATACTGTTCTGTAAATTCCACTGTCATAAATTTCCTGCGAAGGTGTTATAACCTCTATAATAGAGTAATTGTTCTTTTGACCATTCGATGCATAAGAACTGAATGATACGAAAGACATAATAATCAGAAATGTAAAAATGAAGTTTTTCATAATCTCTCCTTTTTTTAAGCGAACATATATTTTCATTATTAACTTATGATTAACTAAATGTTAAGTAATTATTAAAAAACGGAATCTCGTCTTTATCGTCTGGTTTTCGTCTTTGGAATAAATTGATTAGTTAAAAATTTTGGGAAAAATGAAGAAAATTCAATCTATTAAGACGGCACTTTGATTGCATAATATTATCAACAATTTTAAGGAGTAAAAAATGTTCGGAAATTTAGGATTTACTGAAATACTTATAATAGTTGCAGTAATAACTTTATTATTTGGAGCTAAAAGAATTCCTGAAATAGCCAAAGGAATTGGTAAAGGCATCCACGATTTCAAAAAAGAAATTAAATCAGTCGAAGAATTAACAAAATAATATTTTTAAGTAGGAGAGAAAAATGAAAAAAGTTGTTTTTGTTCTATTCATTTTAATGTCGTCAAATACTTTGTTTGCACAGGAAGTCATTAATAAAGGTAGAATTTCTGGCTATATGTTCGGCGATTACTTTTATAATGCTATGAGAGATACATCTATTTCATCTCTGCCTAATGTAGCAAATGGAGGAAATAAAGATATAAATGGAATCCAATTAAGAAGAGTATATTTTACTTATGATTACGATATTTCAGAAACTTTCGCTACAAGATTCAGATTAGAAGCCGATCAGGCAGCCAACACAAGCAATAACAAAATTGGTGTATTCGTTAAAGATGCATACCTGCAATGGAAAAATATTTTTAAGGGAAGTGATTTATATTTTGGGATACAGGAAACTCCCGGATATAAAATTACTGAAGCTATCTGGGATAACAGATTTCTCGAAAAAACTATTATGGATTTAAGAGGAATTATTCCATCCCGTGATATTGCTGTTGGATTAAAAGG
>CALBBQ010000037.1 GCA_937926785.1 uncultured Bacteroidales bacterium
GCAAAATTTGGATAATTTCCATAGTGTAATTCCACGCGGCATATCCATTTTTACATTTTCCGCAACTTTTGAAAGAGTTTTAGGTTCAGCTAAATTCAAAATATTGATTTTTTCAAGGAAGAAAGTATTGTTGTCAGGGAATTTTCCTATAGCATCAAGCACATCTTTTGGAACCTTAGGTTTATTTGCTTCTATTCTTTTATGTTCTTCTACTTTATGTTTTTTCGTAGCATCGGGAATTATGATAGAAAAAGTGTCGGTTAAAAGTCTTGTATCAACTATCTCACATTTCTTCAAATGATAGGCAGAGTCAAGGGTGTGAATGTAATTTGCACTACTCAAAGAATCAACAAAAGCACCACTCATTACATTATACCATTCTCTATCTACAGAATCTTGCGTAGCAAGTAAATAAGCATCAATGTCAAGTTTCAGTAATCTTTCTTGTGCTTTTTGTGCTTGATAATAGCTTCGTTCTTTGGTGATTTGAACTGTAAATGGTTTTTCCGTTGATACAGTTTCAATTTGTCGTTCAACTTCGTTAGAACACGATACACACATAGCGAACAAAGTGCAAGTCGCAAATAGTTTGAATGGAAATGTTGTTGTCATATTTTAAAAATTAAAATTATTTTAGGATTAACGGTTTCTAAACTTGCCGCCAACTCGTTTATAACCGTACCAAAAGTAAATATATATACCATTTTGGGTGTATAACCGTACCTTTGGTTGGGTTTATTTTCGATAATAAAAATAAAAAAATTTCACAAATCATCAAATGGCGATTTAGTTTCTTGCAGACTCTTTTCGGATACAAGGTTGTATATCTCGGTGGTTTCAAGTTTTTTTGTTTTCCGTAAGACCTTTATAAATTGCCAGTTGGAGCCAGAGAATAGAAAATGGGTGGAACAACTGCATCTTAACCTGTGCAGGGTAAAGGCTTAAATTTAAATTAAAGAGGCTATTGATTGTGGTTTGGGGATTTAACCGGTAGTAGCCCTTGGGTGTGGCCGTTTTAGCCTTCGATTTCGTTCAGCTCGAGCCAGCGAAACTCTTTTTCCTCAAGGAGTCTGGATACTTCGCTGTACCGGTTCGATTTTTCAAGTAGCTCTGTGTTGCTGAGGTTTCCGTTGTTGAGAATTTTTTCAATTTCTCTCTTTTCCTTCTCCAGCTGCTCAATCTCAATGTTTAGCCGTTCAATCTCCTTTTTCTGGGCATAGGTAAGCTTGTTCCGTTTACGCTCGGGTTGTACTCTTTTTTCGTCAACAAATACTTTTTTGGCAGAATCGGAAGTTTTATTCTGCTCCTGTTCCTTAATCCATTGCCGGTACTCGGTGTAGTTTCCCGGAAAGCCGCTTACCTCACCATTGCCTTCAAAAATAAGCAGGCCATCAACCATCTTGTCCATAAAGTAGCGGTCGTGCGAAACCACCACCACCACTCCGGGAAAATTCAACAGGTAGTCTTCGAGCACATTCAGCGTGAAGATATCGAGGTCGTTGGTGGGTTCGTCCAGAATCAGGAAGTTAGGGTTTTGTATGAGAACGGTTAGCAGGTAAAGCCTGCGCTTTTCGCCACCGCTGAGCTTACGAACCAGGGTATGCTGCTTATCGGGAGGGAAAAGGAAATTGTTTAGAAACTGCGATGCGGTAATGGTTTTGCCATTAGCAAGGGTTATCACCTCGGCAATCTGGCGTACTACATCAATAACTTTTGAATTGTCCGGGATAGCCATTCCTTCCTGCCGGTAGTATGCTATTTTTAGGGTAGCACCGGGGTCAATCGTGCCTGAATCAGGGGGGAGGTTACCGGTTATCAGGTTCAGGAAGGTGGTTTTTCCGGTACCGTTGGCTCCCACAACACCCAACCTCTCATGGCGGTTAAATGTGTAGGAGAAATCCTTCAGGATTACCTTTTCATTAAAACTTTTCGTGAGGTCTTTCACTTCCATTACTTTTTTGCCCAGCCTCGATGAGCTAACCCCAATGTCAACCTCATCGGAGTAGATGCGTTGCTGTGCGGCTTCGCGTAGCTTGTAGAACGCATCGATACGGTACTTAGCTTTTGTTCCGCGGGCCTGGGGCATACGACGCATCCACTCGGTTTCGCGACGTAGAAGGTTATTTGCCTTGTCAATCTCGGCCATCTTGGCACTTATTCGTTCATCGCGCTTTTCAATGAAGTAGCTGTAGTTTCCGTCATAGGTGTACACCTGATTTTGGTCAATCTCCATGATATCGGTGCATATCCTGTCCA
This sequence comes from uncultured Bacteroidales bacterium, assembly GCA_937926785.1. Lineage (GTDB taxonomy): Bacteria > Bacteroidota > Bacteroidia > Bacteroidales > Tenuifilaceae > Tenuifilum. The sequence continues at coordinate 2,257 of CALBBQ010000037.1, forward strand.
GAAAGTACCTGTCGTGGGTAACCATCAGCAGTGTTTTCTGCATGCGAACCAGGTAGTCCTCCAGCCACTCCACCATCTCCAGGTCCAGGTGGTTGGTGGGTTCATCCAGTATCAGCAGGTTGGGGTCGCTGATCAGCACTGAGGCAAGAGCTACGCGCTTACGTTGGCCACCCGAAAGATACCCAACCGGCTGGTTAAAATCGGTAAGCTTTAGTACCGATAGGATTTGCTTTGCCTTTTGCTCCCTGTCCCACACATTCAGCCTGTCCATTTCATCTATGGCGGTTTGCAGAGCCTCTTTATCAGACGTTTTAAAGGCTGCCTCGTAGTTTCGTATGGCAACCGAAACGGTATCGTTGGCTCGGAAAACATTCTCCAGCACTGATTTTGATGGGTCAAGCGTTGGTTCCTGGGGTAGGTAACCCACGCTGATATCGTTTCGCAGGGTAACCTTTCCGGAGTCGGGGGTATCGTGCCCGGCTAAAATGTTAAGTAATGTGCTTTTCCCGGTTCCGTTTCGGGCAACAATGGCTGTACGCTGGTTTTGAAAGAGGCTTAACGAAACCCCTTTTAGAACCTCTAAGTCGCCAAACGATTTGAATATATTTTCGGCTTGTAGGTAGATTAGTGCCAAGGTTTTCTTTTTTTTCGACTTACAAAGTTAGCAATTTGCCGTTACGATTAGCAGATTTGCAATGTGGTAATCAATATTCCTCAATTAGCTGTACTTTTGAGGTGAAATAGAGTAAAAGATGAGTACCAAGAAGGAGTTATACCGGTTTGTAATCGACTACTTTACCCGTACGCGCCCCGTTGCCGAAACCGAATTGCAATATACCAATCCTTACGAGTTGCTTGTTGCAGTCATTCTAAGCGCGCAATGCACCGATAAGCGCGTGAATCTGATAACCCCTGATTTTTTTAAAAGGTTTCCCAATGCTGAGAGCCTTGCCAATGCAGGGGTAGAGGAGGTTTTTGAACTGATTAAGAGTTGTTCGTATCCGAACAATAAGGCCAGGAACCTGCTGGGTATGGCTAAGGCTCTGGTTAACGAATTTAAAGGGGAGGTTCCTTCCGATGTGGATTTGTTGCAACGATTACCCGGCGTTGGCCGTAAAACCGCCAATGTAATAGCCTCTGTGATATTCCAAAAGCCAGCCATGGCAGTGGATACGCACGTTTTTCGTGTGGCCAACCGGATAGGCCTGGTAACCAATGCTAAAACGCCGTTGGCGGTTGAACGGCAGCTAATGGAGAACTTTCCTGAGGAGCTTATACCCAAAGCGCATCATTGGTTAATTCTTCATGGGCGCTATGTGTGCATCGCCCGAAAACCAAAATGTAGCGAGTGTGGGCTCACGGAGGTTTGCAGGGAGTTCAAAAAACTTAGTAAAGATGATAAGAAAAAAGGGACGGTGTAGCGTCCCTCTTTATGTTGAGAAATTAAGAAGATTATAGCTTCACAATCGCACCAATTGTTATTAAACCGGTGGTGGCAATGCCATCGAGGTTTACACCAAATCCAAAATTACTGGTGATGTTGGTGTTGTTGTTTTGCTTCACCGAAGTGCGGCTTAAACCAAAATTAAAGCCACCAATGATAGCCTCAAGTTCCACCTTATCGCTCAACTTATATGACATGCCTGGAAAGGCCGAAATTCCCAGTGTAGTTGTTTTAGGGCCGGTAGTGGTGGTAGAGCCTACTTTATTTTTTTCAACGCTATACGAAAATCCAAGGTTACCCTGAGCAAATAGTGAAAACTTGTTTTTGGTGAAGGCGTAATAGCGGGCAAATGGGGTTAAGCCAATGGTAGAGGTTCTATCAATTTCCTCAGGGTTTCCGGGAGTTTTTTCACTCTGAATGCTATAGCCCAGCGCTGCGCCAATGGCCAATTTCTCGGAGAGAAACATACCAGCCTTTGGTGCCAGGCTAAAGTAGGTTTGGGTGGGCTTGTCAACTGAGGTGTTCCCGTTTTCAACCTTTCCTCCGGTTAGGTTAAAACCAACACTACCTCCAACGAAAATTTGGGCATAAATTCCGCTTGCTAAAAATGATAGTAATACTGCAAGTGCTATTCTTTTCATCGCTTTTAAGGTTAAGTAGTTAACGCTGCAAACTTAGTTATTATTTACTTTTTTTGAGGTTAAAGTGTGTTATGTAAAAGTAATAAAAGTGCAGGGGGCTTTTTCGTTCTCTTTGGGAGCCTTAATGGTGGCTGCAAAATTAGTTATTAATTTTTTCTCCGCAATTGCTGCAGAAGTTGGCTTTGCTTTGGTTTTGGCTGCCACAATTGGTACATGTTACATTACTTTTCGATGCGTTGCTCATCTCTACAGTTATAATACCTGTTGGAACAGCAATTATGGCATAGCCAATGATCATGGTAAGCGATGAGAGTAGTTTCCCTAACACGGTTTGTGGAACAATATCGCCGTAACCAACGGTGGTTATAGTAATTATTGCCCAGTAAATACCCTGGAATATGCTTGTGAAGCCATTTTCGGGTCCTTCAATAACAAACATTGCCGTTCCCAGAAGTATTACCAGGCATATTACAAATACAAAAAATACGCCTATCTTGTAAATACTCATTTTAAGAGACATGAGCATTGCATAGCCAGCCCTGCTGAACCTGATTAGCCTGAGTATTCTAAATATCCTTAAGAGTCTAATAACTCTGATGATCATAAGATACTTAAAGCTATAGGTAAATAAGCTAAGGTAGGTAGGCAAAATTGATATTAGGTCTATGGCACCCCAAAGACTTAAAACGTACTTTCTGGGTGTTGGACTGATAATAATTCGCATGATATATTCAGCTGTAAACACTAATGTAAAAAGCCACTCAATTACTCCTAGTGTGATACTTACAACAGGATAGAGGTTTGGGATACTATCGAACATGCTTACAATAACGCTGAATCCTATTACCCAAATAAGAGCAATATCGTACTGCCTCCCGGCCTTGGTATCGCTCTCAAAAACAATCCTGTAGAGTTTGGCTTTGTCCATAGGGAATATTCTTTTGATTGGTTAAGTGGTGTAATGATAGAAAAAAAATGAATATGCTGAATCCCTCCGGTAGTAGCTGGGATTTTCGGTTAAGCTATTAAATAAACAAAGGCCAACCGTTCTCGATTGGCCTGTTGAAGTGACCCCGGAGGGATTCAAACCCCCGACTTTCAGAACCGGAATCTGACGTTCTATTCAGCTGAACTACGGGGCCATTTCTGCTGCAAATATAATGCTGTTTCCCTTATCTTACAAGTTAAACATTATCTTTGTTGTTAACAGCTGAATTGACTAACCCTACCCGAAATGAACTATCGAAAACTATTTATAGCCAGCATGGCTTTTTACAATTGCTATGCAAATGGCCAGGTTGCTTTTATTATCGATTCGTTGCCCAATAAAACTCCTGCTTCAGATACAATATATGTGGCTTCCGAGCTAAACGGCTGGAATCCTAAGGACAAGAATTTTGCATTTTCTCGGCAGGATGGTGTTTACACATTAGTTATGCCCAAAACCGACAAACCTTTTGAGTATAAGCTTTCGCGTGGAGATTGGCGAAAGGTTGAGGTAGATGCCATGGGTAGGGATGTTAAAAACCGTGTGTATAGTCCCGATTCCGATACCGTTAGGCTTACCATAGCCGGATGGCGCGATTTTTTTGAGACCACACAAAAGGCTTCAACCGCATCGGAAAACGTTCGCTTTTTACCCACAAACATGGAGATGAAAAAGCTGAACCGCCGCAGGACAATACGCCTCTACCTGCCGCCAAACTATTTTAAACGTCAGGCTTTTCCTGTTATATACATGCACGATGGGCAGAATGTATTCGATGAGTCTACGGCTTTTGCCGGTGAGTGGCGGGTAGATGAGATTATGGATAGCCTTTACTACCATAGGGGTTTTGCAGCCATAGTGGTTGCTATTTACAACGATAGTAAGGAGCGCCTGAACGAGTACTCGCCCTGGCGAAACGATTCCCTGGGGTATGGGGGAGGTGGCGATCTTTACGCCGATTTTATCGTAAACGATCTCAAGCCCTATATTGATAAGCACTTTAGAACCAATCCTGACCCAAAACAAAATGTTATTATGGGTAGTTCCATGGGTGGATTAATATCGTTGTACATCGGGTTAAAGTACCCTGATAAGTTCGGCGGGGTAGGGGTTTTCTCCCCATCGCTTTGGTTCTCGCCAAAGGTTTTTGAGTTTTTAACGAAGTACAAGAGAAAAAGGGAACAGCGATACTTCCTGTTGGCTGGCGAGCAGGAGGGTAAGCAAATGGTTGAGGATTTGAAGGTGCTCGAAAATATGCTTTATGGAGCCGGTTATGATGAGGATATGATTCGAATGAAGATTGCTCCCGATGGAAAGCATGCCGAGTGGTTCTGGAGCCAGGAATTTCCAAAAGCCATAGAGTTTCTTCTCAAACAGGAGGATGGAAAGTGAAATTTATCTCATTGTTTTTGAAAGATTTCATTTAAGTTTTATATTAGTGTTGATTTAACTAAACCAAACTATTAACCTAATTTGCAGGCTTATGGTGGCGTTTCCTTGCTTACCTGATTGATGGTGTGCTAATCTGGTTCTTTAATTGGATTGTTATTACACCGGTAATGGCACTGTTTGGAATATCGGCAGCATCGGCCATTTCATCGGGTAATATGGATGAGACCCAAGCCATTGGTTTAATGGGTGCTTTTTTTGGTGCAGCTATGGTTTTGTATTTGGTTTTAATAGTTGAAATATGGCTGTACTTTGCACTGATGGAATCATCGAAATTCCAGGGCACGGTTGGTAAAATTGCCATTGGAATCATTGTTACCGACATGGAGGGTAACCGGATATCGTTTGCCAGAGCCAAAGGCCGTTACTTTGGTAAAATCCTTTCCAGCTTAATTTTTATGATTGGCTTCATTATGGCCGGTTTCACCGAAAAAAAGCAAGCCCTGCATGATATGCTTGCCGGAACATTGGTCTGGAAAAAAAAAGTAGTTAAAGAAAATTCTAACTAGGTTCAGCTGAAACTTTTGTTTCAGCCTTTTTTACACCATCGAGGTTTCAAACCCTGCCTTTTTAAGCTCATCCCAATAGGTGGTGTACGATTTACTTGTTACCCTAGGATTTTCGAGAATAATCGTTTTGCCAAGGATGGCAAGTGAGCTGAGCGACATGGCAAGCCGATGGTCGTTGTGGGAGTCGCAATCGATTTGTTTCAGTGTCTTTAGCTTTGATATTCCATCAAATTCTATTACTTCGGAATCGGCTTCACGGATCAGGCTGAGCCTAGCACCAAGTTTTTCGAATTCCTGCTTAATAACCTCAAATCTATCCGGATCTTTTGTATGGAAACTCTCAACACCCGAGATGGAGAAAGGGATGCCAAGACCAAGGCAGGTAAACATTACTGCGGGTGCAAGATCGGGATGTTGTCTGAAGTTGTGATTAAATTTTTTTACCGTTTTACCCTTACGTTTTAGCTGAATGCTATCGTCAATTATTTGGGTTTGAACGCCAAGACCCTCGAAAAGGTGCATAACGATAGTTTCATTCTGAAAGCTAGCGGGTTTAAGGCCTTGTATGGTTAATTCACCTTTGCTACTCAGGGCAACCTTTTCGTACCAGAATGAGGCAAGAGACCAGTCGGCTTCTACAGTTAGCTCGCTGCCATCGGATATGCTGTGCTCAATCAGAACCTCATCATCCTTCCAGTCGGCGTTAACTCCCATGAACTGTAGCGCTCTGAGGGTCATTGTGGGATAACCTTCGGCCATGATCTGGTTTTTGAGTTCAGCAATCTCGTCGATACTAAGGCTGGGATCAACTAGCATACGGGCTTCTACTATTTTACTATTAATTGAGCCATCAACCCTTAGTATCTTACCTTTGAGGTTTCTGCCGATGAGGCGGAAAGGTGGATTACCAATGCGTTCCTCAAATATCACGTTCAGCCCGTATTTTTGAAGTAGCTTGACAATCTTTTCGGTGGCACTTCCTTTGAGAATATTCGAAGAGGATAGAATCCATTCCCCGCCAAAAAAGTTTATGAAAGCACGGATGTGCCTTATGGCCTGAGCCGATCGGCCGCGTTCGCTTTTGAATCCCTTCTTAAAGATATCTGTGTTGAGTATTTTTCTGTCATCAGGTTCAACACCTGAATGCTGGGAGTGCGAAGCGCTCCTGAGCACCCTGATAACCAGAAACTTGTTTGACATGGTTCGGGTAGGGGGTATGGTTACCTCGCCACTAATCTGGGTATTCGATTTGATGATCTTATACTTTAGCATGGCTTAAGAATATGTTGGTTAATGGTATGTAAGCAAATGTAGCAAAATTTTGTTTCAGCTTATTTTTGGTTAATCATAGCTTCCAGCTTGCTTTTGAGCGTTTGAGTATCGATTCCGTAATCAATTTTACCGTGGTAGGCTAAACTTACTTTTCCTGTTTCTTCGGATACCACTATGACAATGGCGTCGGTGGCCTCTGTAAGTCCAATAGCCGATTTGTGCCTCATCCCAAAATGTGGTGGCAGGTTAATGTTTTCAGATATAGGCAGCACGCATCGTGCTGCATGTATCTTGTTTCCAACAATAATCACTGCTCCATCGTGCAAGGGACTGTTCTTAAAGAATATGTTTTCCAGTAAGCGGCTCGATATCTCGGCATCAAGCTGATCGCCGGTTTCGGCATAAATTTTTAGTTCCGATTTTTGCGCAATCGCTATAAGAGCCCCGGTCTTTGTTTCAGAGAGATTCTTACAGGCTTTAACAATAGCTTCGATGTTGGCAGTGGTTAGCTCATTCTTTTCGGCTCCAAGCAGTAGGTTTTCAATGGTGAACTTCCCTTTCGATGTGTAGCGGGAGCCCAGTAGAAGCAGGAATTTTCTGATCTCCTGCTGGAATACGATGATAATAGCCAGTACACCCACCCCTATGACTTGACCCAGTATGCTGCCCAGCAGCTCCATGTTTAACGCTTTAACCACCAGCCAGATGATGTAGAGCATGACAATGCCTGAAAAGATGTTAAGGGCTGTTGTACCCCGAATTAACCGATAGATCTGGTAAAGCAGAAAAGCTACAATGAATATATCGACGATGTCAAGGATCCTGACCTGAATGAATAACAAGTTAGCTAGTGGTGGCATCGCTAAATGTATTGAAATTCGGGTTGGGCCGATGTTAAACGAACCAGCTTGATAGCCTCAACGGCTTCCTTTACATCGTGAACTCTTAGAATACTTGCTCCTTTAAGCAAGGCAAGGGTGTTCAGAACCGTGGTTCCGTTTAGCGCCAAGTCGGGTTTAATATTAAGAGGTTTATAGATCATCGATTTTCTGGATATACCAACAAGTATAGGAAGCTCTAGTAGCTGGAATGTTTCTAGGTTTTTCAGGATGGTGTAGTTGTGCTCAATGGTTTTACCGAATCCAAACCCCGGGTCAATGATGATATCCTTAACGATGAGCTGTTTCAGTTTCTCAATCTTTTCGTTAAAAAACAGAATCAGCTCCCTTATCACATTATCGTAGTGGGGGTTTAGCTGCATATTCTCAGGTGTTCCCTTCATGTGCATTAGTATGTAGGGAACTCCAAGTTCAGCAATAGTTTCAAACATGGCAGGGTCAAGTTCACCGGCCGATATATCATTAATAATATCAACCTTAAAATCGGATACAACCCTTTTGGCCACCGATGATCGGAATGTGTCAACCGAAATCAGTGCGTCCGGATACTTCTTTCTAACCGCATGCAAAGCCTTTGTCAGGCGTTTCAATTCTTCCTGCTCGCTGATAGGTTTTGAACCAGGGCGGGTTGAGCAAGCCCCAATATCAATGATATCGCCACCTTGTTCAATGATTTGCTGAGCACGTCGTGCTATGCTGAAAGGGAATCGGAATCGGCTACCTTTAAAAAATGAATCGTTGGTTACGTTAATTATTCCCATAACCAGCGGCTTATCCATCGTAATAAGCTTCCCGTTACACTGTATGGTTCGCCTGGGCGTGAAAACTGAACGTTCTTGTTCCATTTTTTTCTATCTTGCAACATATTTCAAAGGCTAAAATTACGAAACATTGTTGTATTATATTAACCAAGGCACATTAATTTGATTTAACATCCATGGCACTAATTGTTATTGAGGGACTCGATGGGGCAGGTAAATCAACCCAAATTGAAATTCTTTCTTCATACCTAAAAAGTAAATCTATACCAACCCACTTCCTTCACTTCCCAAGAGTTGAAACCCCCTTTTTTGGAGAGCTGATTGCTCGGTTCCTACGAGGCGAGCTGGGTGCCATTGATCAGGTTGACCCTTACGTGGTGGCATTGCTCTACGCCACCGATCGGATGGATGCAGCTCCTGTGATAAGACAATGGTTGGATGAGGGGCATGCGGTTCTGCTGGATAGGTATGTTTATTCGAACGTGGCCTTCCAGTGTGCCAAGCTTAAGGATCAGAGCCAAATTGATGCGCTCAGGAGCTGGATTTTAAAGTTGGAGTTCGATTACTTTGGTATTCCGCGTCCTGATCTGAATGTCTTTCTTAACGTACCTTTTGATTTCACCCGGCGTAAGCTAACCGAACAGCGGCTTGGTGATGAGCGAGTATATCTGAAGGGTAAGGACGACATCCACGAGAAAGACCTTTCATTCCAGGAAAGGGTAAGGAATATCTACCTTCAACAGCAACATTTCGATCCAAATTTTGTTGCAATTGATTGTGACGATGCTCATGGTCAAATGCTAAAACCCGAATCAATTGCTTCCAAAATACTTTACGAAATCACTCAACGTAAATTGATCAAGCTATGAAGAAGTATTTACTGGTATCATTTCGGTATTTGCTTGCCCTGGTTTTCATTTTCTCAGGGTTTGTTAAGGGAATCGACCCCTGGGGAACTGCCTATAAGCTGACCGACTACTTTGTTGCCTTTCACCTCCAGTTTCTGAATCCGCTTTCGCTCTCACTCGCAGTGCTTCTGTGTGCTTCGGAGCTACTAATTGGACTTTTTCTGTTCTTTGGAACCCAAATACGTTTGGCTATTTGGGGTGCGTTCCTCTTCATGCTTGTCTTTACCCCATTAACCCTCATCTTAGCCATTTCAAATCCGGTTTCGGATTGCGGTTGTTTTGGCGATGCAATCAAACTCTCGAATTGGGGTACTTTTTATAAGAACGTACTTTTTTTCATAGCCGCCCTATACCTTTTTGTTAACCGCAAAGACTTTGCCCCTTCACATCAAGTACTTAGGGAGATTGCTTTAACATTGATATTGGCTGTTCTTGCATTAGCTCCCTCAATTCATGGTATCAGGCATCAACCCCTACTAGATTTTAGACCCTTTCACATTGGTGCTAACCTATATGAGTCGACCCGCATTCCCGATGATGCTCCGCATGATGTTTACAAAACGCTGCTATACTATGAAAAAGATGGGGTGAAAAAGGAGTTTGATGAGTCAAACTTTCCTTGGAACGATTCCACCTGGACTTTTGTTGATTCCAAGTCAGTACTGGTCAGCAAGGGTTATACCCCACCTATTTCTAATTTCACGGTTCACGCTCAGAATGGCAGCGATTATACCGATAGCATTCTGCACTCAAAGGGGTACCTCGCACTGGTTGTAATTCCAAATGCTAAGTATCTAACTCAACAGTCAGCGGATGAATTCAGAAAAGTCCAGAAACAGGCTATTTCAAAAGGAATAAAAATCTATGGTATTACCTCGGCTGCCGGAACCGAGCTGGCCGAACTTGAAAGCAAGCACGATTTCTTTTTCCCATTGCTACAAGCCGATGAGGTAATGCTTAAAACCATTGTTCGCTCCAGCCCCGGATTGCTGCTACTTTACGATGGTACCATTATTGGGAAGTGGCATTGGCGCGATATTCCCGATGATATTCTGGCAAATGCCAATCTGCACTCATTTATTTTGGTTCAAATGTGGAAATCAAATGAGATCAAAATAGCAATAATTATTTCCTTATCATTAGTTTTCTTATTACTTTTAATGAATTGTTTGTTCCGGGGACGATAAACCTTAGGCCAATGCCTAATCATGCGATGTTTGATAGTAGTGTTGGCTCAACCCTTCCAAAGGGTACTCTTTAATTGATTAAAAAAAAGTTTGAATGCTAACTGTTTTGCAAATGAAACTTATCAGAAAAATTTCAACCATCTTTTTACTACTTGTTGTCGGTAAAACTATGCTTGCCGATGAGGGGATGTGGATGTTAAACCTTTTGCATCAAAACATACCTGCTATGCAGGCATTGGGCTTTAAGCTTACTGCCGAAGATATTTATAGCGTAAATAAATCAAGTTTAAAAGATGCCTTGGTACAGTTCGACGATGGTGGGTGTAGTGCTGAGCTGGTATCGCCCAATGGATTGTTCTTCACCAATCATCACTGCGGGGTTGATGCCGTACAGGAGCTTAGCACAGTTAACAACAACCTGCTTAAAGATGGCTACTGGGCAAAATCGCTTGGCGAGGAGCTACCTGCTAAAGGTAAAACAGCCCTCATTCTTGTTGATATAACCGACGTAACCACTCAGGTTCTCTCAGGAATTAGTAACTCCCTTTCGAACCAGGAGTACTTTGAGTCTATTAACCAGAAGATGAGAACCATTGAGGATTCGGTAACCGCAACTTCCGGTTACCATACCATAGTCCGTTCATTCTATAACTACAACGAATTTTACATGTTCCGATACGAACGTTACCTCGATGTTCGGCTGGTTGGTGTACCCCCTGCGTCAATCGGTAATTTCGGCGGCGATGTCGATAATTGGCACTGGCCTCGACACACCGGTGATTTTTGTGTATTCCGTATATACACCTCTCCCGATGGTAAGCCTGCTCCCTATAGCCCTAAAAACATACCCTTAAAGTCTAGAAACTACTTTAAAATCAACTTACAGGGAGTAAAGGAGGGCGATTTTGCCATGATAATTGGATATCCTGGCAGAACGCACCGGTTTGCTACATCATACGAAGCCCTTTACAACCGTGAGGTTGTTGCAAATTTCAAACGCTTCGTTTGGGGTGAGATGATCAATGCCATCAAAAATGCGCAGAAGCAGGATCCTGCCATTAAGGTGAACTACACCGATAAACACGATTACCTGGTTAATTTCTACCAAAAAGATGTATGGCAAGCGGAATCCATGATTCGCTTTAACGTTGTGGAACGGTTGGCTGCTCGTGAAGATAGCCTAAGGGCTTGGGCAAATAGCAATCCATTCCTATTTAGCCGATACGTTACCAGCTTGCCGGTAATCCAGAACTACTTTACCACAGCAACCAATAACCACTGGGAGGAGCTGGAGGGTGCCCTGAATGCGCTATCCTACTACCCGGTTGATGTGTACAAGAATGTGAATGCTTGCAATGATTTTCTTTCAGCCATCATTTACCAGGGGAAACCCTATAGTCGTTTAAGTTTCAAGAAAGATCTTATCCGCTTGGAGGGAAAAGCACTTAGCAAACGAATACCCGATATCTTCTCCAAGTATCATCTGTACCCCGACGTTCAGCTTTACTCCATAGCATTTGGAGCGCTATTGAACAATACCGAAACTTTTCCGAATCTGGGAATGCTTAATGCGATTAAACGAGTTGAGAATATCAGCACCACTTACCCCTACTATGTACAAGCGTTCTATGAGCATTCCTACTTCACAAAGCCTGAAAATCTGAAAAGGTTAATTAAATATCCCTATATGGATTCACTTCTAAAGGATCCTCTTTTTATTTTGTATCATAACTACAGTGCTTTATGGGATTCAATATATCCTGCCATCCGCAGTGCCATGCAAGATTATCATAGGGCCATGCAGCTATTCACTAAGGGTATTAGGGAAATGAATCCAAACAAGTTGATGTACCCCGACGCGAACTCAACCCCACGACTTACCTACGGCAAGGTGATTGGTTATAAACCTGCCGATGGTCTGTACTTTAAGCCATTCACCACTCTCGATGGGGTAATGGAGAAAGAGAATCCTAATTCCGATGTGTTTATGGTGCCCTCAAAACTACGCCAACTTTGGGAAAGGAAGGATTATGGACGGTACGGTGCAAACGGAACCATGCCCGTTTGTTTTCTTACCGATAACGATATTACGGGCGGTAACTCTGGAAGTGGTGTGCTGGATGCCTATGGCAACCTCATAGGGATTGCTTTCGATGGAAATTCCGAGGCTATGGCTTGCGATTTTATATACGAGCCAGAGTTCCAAAGAACCATTGTGGTTGATATCCGATATGTGTTGTTTATCATCGATAAGTTTGGGGAATCCAAACATATTATGAATGAGCTTACAATTCTGTAAAGTGTATATCCTTGAAAATAAAAACTCCCACCTTAAGTGGGAGTTTTTTTATTAGATTGATTTTGTGGTTACGCTCATCTGTGGTGGATTGTGCAGGTGTTTCTTTACCGCACATTGGTCGGCAGCCTTAATTACTGCATCCTTATACTTTTCCGGAAAATCGGCAGGGAGGTTGATTTCGAGTTCTAACCTCTCAATCATGTGCGTCATAGGATTAAACTGGTGTTTCTGCACGATCTTAATATTGTCGGTGGGGATTCCACGTTGGTCGCAGAACGATTTAACATAGATACCTGCACAGGTACCAATAGAGGCTAAGAATAGCGTGAAGGGGGCAGGGCCTTTGTTGTCACCTCCTCCGTAAACCGGCTGATCAGTAAGTATATCATGCTCACCAATGTGAGCGATTACCTGTTTTTTGCCTTGAAATGTAACTTCAAATTCCATATCGATTAGTTTTAAAATTTCATTGGTGCAAATTTAAAAAAATAACAACATATCTATATGTGTGAATATGTGATATTGTTTAAATTTAATCTAAATAATGTTAAAAAGAAGAGAAAAAGAAAGTGGGGTGCTTTATTAGCACCCCACCTGCAAACACAATCAAAACACTTTAGCAGCTATTACTTTTTAATAAACTGTTTTGTTATAGGCAGTTTTTCATCGTCAATTGAGATCATGTAAACACCAGGAGCCAAATCGTTAATCTCAATTGGAGTATTTCTATCGTTAAGCATTTGGAATTTAACAACTGCTCCTCGCATGTCGTATATTCTTGCAGTTACTTGCCCTTCAATGCCATTCAGAACAACGTTAATTCTTTCGGAAGCGGGGTTGGGGTAAACGGTAAGTATGTCGTTGCTTTCATCTCCAAGCTGCTCAGCAAATGGGTTGTCGCTCGTTGGCGCTGATGAACCAGTGGTGATGTTAACGCTGTAATCCTCTACCTCACCGTAGCTGAAGGTTTCGCAGGCAGTAGGAGCAGCATTGTACTTCATGCTAACGCGCATACGGGTTACGCCAACGGTGGCAGTGGTAGGAATGGTAATGTTGGCTGAAAGGGTTCCGCTACTTGATGATGAGCCACTGACAACTTTCTCGGTATCCTCAAAGATGCCGTTCTTGTTATAGTCAATCCAAACTGTCCAGTACTCAGTGTAAGCAGTGCTGGCAAAACCTGCGCTGAAGTATATGGTATATGCCGAGCCTCTAGCAACAGTTGCCTGCATGCTGGTCATATCCTTATAGCCACCATCGTTGCCCGATGTGCGGTTGATACCGGCAAACTGTACCAGGTCAATCCACTCATAGCTGGAATTGCTACCCTTAGATGCGCAGTATGTTACAGTAGTTGCGCTGGTGGTGAAGCTTACCTGGCTACCGTACGAAGTGCCTTGAGCATTGGTTGCGTAAGCTCTTGCGTAGTAGGTTGTGTTGGCAGCCAAACCGCTAAGGTTAGCGCTGAATGAGCCTGTACCAGAGCCACTAACTACTTTGCTATTTGCTATGGTTGGGTTCTGCGATGTGCTGTAGCAAATGCCACGAGCTGTTACTGCTGCTCCACCATCGGCGGTTACGTTTCCGGAAACAGTAGCTGTGCTGGAAGTAATATTACTTACACTGCCAGTTGTAACCGTGGGAGTGGTAGCACCGCTACCAGCAGCAACCGATACATTATCAATATACCAGTAGTCAATGTTATACAGGTTGCCTTCTGCAACAAATGCAATGTACGTGGTAGCTGAGTTAAGGTTAGTGGTAATGTCAACATTTACAGTTGTGGCGCTAATGTTGGTGCTCGATGTGGCCACCGACCAGGTTGTATTGGTCCAGTTAACTTTATCGTTCGAGGTTTGAACTTTTAGGGTAACACCAGTACTGTAAGCATCAAGCATGTGGCGGAAGCTTAGGGTAACCTGACTTACACCAACGGTGTTGATGGCCGGAGTGATCAGTCGGGTTGTACCAGGGTTTACATTCTGGTAGGTACACTTCATTTCATAAGCAGCTCCACCGGCATTTGCAGTGTTTGAAACGCTCCAGCGTTCGGTAATGCTGGTTCCGGTGTTCTGTGTAGTCCATCCGGTTGGCATGGTTGAAGCACCGAAAGTTTGTGAGTAGGGCAGGTTAACTGAGGTAGGATTAGAAGCTGTTGTGAAGCTCATGGTGCTACCATAAGTTGTTCCGTTAGCACTTACGGCTTTAACCCTATAGTAGTAGGTTGTGTTAGCGCTTAGCCCGGTCAGGTTAGCAGTTACATTGGTGTTAGTTGTGCCTGTAACTGAGTTTGGAGTAGCGTTAATGCTGTTTCCTAAGCTGGTAGTGGTTCCCCACTCAAAAGTAACGGTAGTAGTTGCATTGTTAGCATTAACAGTTCCGTTTAAGGTAGCACTGCTGGTGGTAATTGATGAGGCTGCAACTGTAGTTGCTGTTGGAGCAGTGCCTCCTCCCGAGCCACCCATGAATGCAAAGGTGATGTCTTTAGTGGTTGCGTTTTCAGCAATATTGGTCATGGGACTATTTGTGTTAGCTCCTGCCCATGACTTCATGTTAGGCGTGGTGGCATCGGTAAACGAGGTTTTGTTACTACTTCCAGGAAAAGGGCAACCAGCACTGTTAATGCTGCCATATGTACTTGATGTGGTACCGGGGTTGGTTGTAGCGCTCGCGCAAACCGGATACATTTTTTGGGGATATGTGGCGTTAATATTGTTGCTGCTGCTGGCGGTTGCAACATCCTTATGAACATGGTAAATAACCAGCCCGTGTCCCGGAACGTATGCATCGAATCCCACCTGTTGGCGGTTCTCCATAATCCAGTATTCCCCACTGGTGGTGGAGTTGATCTGGTAGAAGCTCTTATTATCCTTTACGGGCTTTACGGTTACATTGGCAGCCGAGGAGAGTAAGGTTGCAGTTGCCCATCCATAAATCTTTACCTTGGTGTAGGCATTATGATGTGCGGGTGTTACACCATTATTATTCCAGGAACCGCTGGCCATCATATCCCAGTTGCCGGTTCCAGTGAACTGCCCTCCGGTACTGTAATCAGTATCGTAGTAGTCGGGAGCACCAAGAACGTGGCCAAACTCGTGGCAAATAACACCGATTGATGTGATTGTGGTTCCTGAATTTCCTCTCAGCTCAGCTGAGCATGAATACTTGCTTATGGTTTTTCCATCCTTAGTAACCGGAGTGATATTCCAAGCATGTGCCCAAATAGCATTGGCACTGGCACCGGCTTCTTCACCGTAGCCTGCATATATTACATAAACACCATCTACAGTTCCATCGCCATCGTTGTCGTAGTTGGCAAAGTTGGCGGCAGCATCGGCTGCGTTAACGGCTTCGGTAACAAGAGCTCTGGGGTTCATATCATTGCCATTGGCATCATTGCCACCATAGTACGACATGTTCTGGCTGGCTGTATAGGGCCCAAACACGTCAACGGTAAGATTGAACTGACCCCACGAGTTTTCCAGGTAGTAATCCTTTACGCTACCGGTAGCCCCGCCGGTGTTATATCCAACCTGGTTGAACAGGTTGTTGAAATCGCTCTGGGTTTTGGTGAAAGCTAAATCTTTAAAACCCATTAATATGCAGATCAGTTTTCGGTTTCCGGTGGTGGGGAATGCTTTTTGAGCCTCAGCCGATTTAATATCCCAAATACTTTTAATCATTGATAGCTGGCTCGGGCTATAGTAAAGGCCCTTGCTGAGTTTTGAAAGCAGTTCCTTTTCGGCGGCTGTTCTTTCCTTAATGTTGTTAACTTCAACACCCGATAGCTGCAAATCGCCTTTCATATCCTGAATGGCGTACTCATAATTACCTTTGCTGTTTAGCATAATGGTGTAGCCGTCCTCGGTGGTTGCCCATTTTACCTTTTCATCACCCTTTAGGAAAATGGCAAGGGTTTTTCCGTTTTCCTGCTTGTACTGAATTAGTCCCGGATAAGCTGGCACAGCAACCGACTGGCCTACCCAAAGCAAGCATGTCAAAAAAACAATGCCCAATAGTCCAAGTAGATTTTTTCTCATAGTGTTTTTTTGTTTAGGTTTGGTTAATTACTGGATGCTCGCAAGGTAGTTTAATGTAAAGTTAATGTCAAGTTAACATCGAAACAATCTTTGCCATCATCGACATAAAGCAGTTTTTTAGCCACGGATTACTTATTTCCAATAATATACGGTTAAATATCAGATAATCAAAGAAATGTAGTGTGTTAAGCAAGTATATTTAGCTTTTAATAGCTACAATTACTAAAATGTATTAAATTGCGAGGCTGAAATAACTGGTAGTGATGAGTGTAAAGGCTATTATTGTTGATGATGAGCCTCTGGCAATTACGGTTATGGAAGGTTACCTTTCCAGAATACCCGGAATTGATATTGTAGCAACATTTAACGATGGTTTGCCAGCTTTTGATTTTTTACAGGAAAATACTGTGGATTTGGTTTTTTTGGATGTTGAAATGCCAAAGCTCACCGGCATTGAGCTTGTGCGTTGTTTGCAGCATCCACCGGTAGTGATAATCACCTCAGCCAATCGCGATTACGCTATCGAGGGTTTTGAACTAAACGTGGCCGATTACATCTTAAAACCTGTAACCTTTGAGCGATTGCTCAAAGCATACTCAAAGGCAATGGAGTTGATTGGCAAGCATAGCAATGACCGTGAGCACCACGATGAATTTTTGCTTCTCAAAGAAAGCAAAAAGAATATCAGGGTAAAAATTGATGAAATCCTTTATATTGAGAGCTTAAAGGACTATGTTAAGGTGGTAACCGCCAATCGTACTGTAATTACAAAGCAAAGCATCAGCAGCTTTGAGGAGCAGCTCGATAAAACCCGATTCTTGCGGGTTCATCGTTCGTTTATTGTTGCATTAAAGCATATTCAGGCGTTCTCATCTGTTTCTATTGAGATTAATGACATTGAAATACCCATTGGCCGTTTATACAAGGAGGAGGTAATTAAGGTGCTCGAAAGTAAAAACTTATAACACCAGTTAAAAGAACACCAAACCTATTGGTTACCCATGTTACGAACCCTAAAGTTATACATAGTTGCTTTCTTTTTTTCTTTACCTGTGTTTGCACAGGAAAGAGGGTTGTTATTAACACACTACTACTCAGCTAACTCCTACATGGCTTCTACACAGAACTGGAGCGTAGTGCAGGATAAGCGAGGGGTAATGTATTTTGCCAATGGATCGGGTGTTCTTGAGTTTGATGGGGTGAACTGGAACCTAATAGAAGTAAGCAATGGATCATCGGTCCGAAGCCTGGCTGTAAATGATAAAGGACAGGTGTTTGTTGGTGCCTATGGCGATTTGGGTTACCTATACCCCAATATCAAGGGTGAGATGAAATATTTCTCCCTTTTGCCATTAATCGATTCTGCCTATCGCTCATTCAATGAGGTATGGGATACCCGAGTGGTTGGCGATACCGTTTTCTTTCTGACAGATAAATGTATTTATAAGTATGCTAGAGATGTTTTTAGCTACCACCCCATAGCTACCGATACATACTACCTAGCTCATACCATTAATAACCGATTTGTGGTTCAGATTTACGGGAAAGGGCTTTACTGGTTCGAGGGCAATACGTTAAAGTTCATTCCGGGGAGTCAGGGGGTAGCCTCACTAAAAATTCATGCCATATTACCCTTAAAAGGTAAGCAAATCATATGTACCCGTGATAAAGGGATATTTTCAGCTGAGTTTACAGATGATTTCCGGAAAATTGTATCGCTCTCAGCCATTGACAATCGGACAAAATCAGTAAACGATTACTTTATTAAGAATCTTTTCTACCACGGAATCTCAATTAATGACTCATTGCTGGCCCTATCGTCCATTCTGGCCGACGTGATAGTGGTAAATTCCCGTTGGGAAGTGGTTGATGTGATCGATCAGGCATCGATGGGGGTTAGAAGCAACGCGAACTACCTGTACTATCAGCCATCGGGGGTGCTTTGGCTTGCATTAAACAATGGTATAGCCAGCGTTGAGCTGATGTCTCCTTTTCGTTACTGGAACGAAACGGTTGGAATTGACGGCGTTCTTTCCGATGTTGCCCGAATGGGTAGCTACTTTTACGCTACAACCGGTAGCGGTATATTTTACATCCCTAAGCGCGATGGCGAAACTTTTAAACCCGACTATTTCAGAAAACTAGAAGGACCGTTTGAGCAAACATGGCAGTTCTTATACTTTCAGGATCCAAACGATACCGATCTGCCTGATCCCCTTTGGTTTGGTAGCAATAAAAATACCCACTTGCTTGTTACCACCCGGAGTGGCGTGTTTGAGTTAATGGGCAGTAACGCTCAAAGAGTCGCAAATATTGAGTTCTCGTACTGTATACATCAAGGCGAGAAAAATCGTTTGTACCTTTTTATAGGACACGAAAACGGACTGACAAGGTTAAAGTACAGCAACGGCAAGTGGATTGATGAGGTGCTTCTGTGTAAAACCCAACGTAAGGTAATAAGCCTTGGCGAAGACACGTTGGGAAATATTTGGTTTTCCGAAGCTTATGGTGGAGTAAGCAGAGTCGAGAATCCTTATTCTTCGAAAGAGAAGGTTAGGGTAAAGAATTACTCCGATGGCTATGGTTTGCCTGATATTCATTTGGTTAGGTTATTCAATGTGTACAAACCATTGCTTTTTATTTCCGATCGTAAATTTTACAGCTATAGCTACGAAACAGACAGCTTTGAAATTTTTGATATCACTCAGCTGGTAAGTGAAACAAATAGAAGAGTTGATTCATTAGCCTGGAGAAGGATTAGTTCAACATTGCTTACCGATGAATTCGTAACGCATTTGAACGACAGCTTTTCTTGGGTTTCGACTGATAAGGGTATTTTCAGACAGAAAATCGATGTAGGTTACCAGTATCATTCGCTATATCCCCCTATCATAAGGAAAGTATACTTTATCGACTCACTTATTTATGCGGGTACAAACATCAAGCTGAAAGCCAGTGATACCGAATCAGGAAAATCGTTTCTTGAATATACCTACGATAGCAAGGTGGAACTTGGAATAGCAGTACCCTATATGAAGAACTCCTTTGTGTTTAACTACGCTTGGCCTTACTTTGAAACCGATCAACCCCTATTATTTAGCTACCAATTGGTAGGTAACGACGAAAGTTGGTCTGAATGGACTACTCTTACGCGGAAGGAATATACCAATCTTCGCGAAGGAGAATATATCTTCCGAGTTAAAGCAAGGAGCGTTTTTGGAATTGAGAGCCCCATTGCCGAGTTCCATTTTGAAGTGAAGGCGCCCTGGTACCGCACAATTTTTGCTTACATATTGTACCTGTTGCTTGCAGTCTTAATAATCTATCTGGCCGTTTTGACCTGGCACTATAAGTTGATTCGTGAGCGCGATAAGCTGGAGCGTTTGGTAAAGGAACGAACGCAAGAAATTCTTCTTCAAAAAGAGGAACTTCAGGTTCAGGCAGAGCATTTACGTGAAACCTATGAGTGGATATCTGAGAAAAACGCCATTCTCGAGAAGCAGAAGAATGAGATTGAGGAGCAAAAGAAAAAGCTTGAGGAGATAAATTCCACTAAGAATAAGTTTTTCCGCATTATTGCGCACGATTTGCGAAACCCGATTAGTACTTTAGTAAATTCTACTGCATTTCTTCTTACCGACATCGAGTCTCTAAGCCATGAAAAAGCCAAGCAGTTCATGGCTGAGCTGAACAAGCTGGCTCTGACCACATATGGCCTGCTTGAGAATTTGCTCGATTGGGCGTCAAACGAGATGGGCGATATCCAGAACAAACCCAAACAAGTTACTGTTTTCGGGTTAATCGCTCAGAACCTTGAGCTAACCGGAAACAGAATAGCTCATAAACAAATTAATGTTCAGGTTAATGTACCTGAAGATTTAGAAATTCATGTTGATGAGAACATGCTAAACACCATACTGCGGAATTTGATTACCAATGCCGTTAAGTTTACCAAGCCGGGTGGAAAGATTGAAATCTCTGCTAAACTTTTTGAAGGTGAGTGCCATATTATGGTGAGTGATAACGGAATTGGGATTCCTCAACAGAACATCGAAAAGCTTTTTAGAATTGATAAAAGTATAGTTACCCCCGGAACCCAAAACGAAAAGGGTTCAGGATTGGGATTGCTCTTGTGTAAGGAGTTTGCTGAGAAAATGGGTGGACGAATAGAGGTGGAAAGTGTTCCGAATGTCAGAACTTGCTTTACTGTAGTTTTACCTGTAAATCGATCATAATGTTTCAGGTGAAGTTGTATATAACACCACTGAATCCCTTTAATGTTTGTGAGGCAGTTTAAACTTTTCCAACTAAGACAAATCAATATCCTATAACTAAAAAATATAAACCTATGAAAATATTCCGAAAATTTTTCGTATTGGTTGCCATTGCAATTCTTTTTGCGAGTGGTGTAACGGCTCAGGAAAAAACTGAGACTGCCGATCCGTATGTATTTACCAATATCAGGGAAATTAAAGTTACGCCTGTAAAGAACCAGAACCGTTCCAGCACCTGTTGGAGTTTTTCAGGATTAGCATTTTTGGAATCAGAGCTCATTAGGATGGGCAAGCCTGCGATAGATTTGTCGCCCATGTATGTGGTTCGTAACATTTACTCCATGAAAGCAGATAGGTATGTAAGGTTCAACGGAACCAACAACTTTGGACCTGGTGGCTCTTTCTTCGACGTGATGGAAGCTATCAAGCGCTTTGGCATCGTACCCATGGAGGTTTACCCCGGTTTAAACTATGGCGAGGATTCGCATGTACATGGTGAGCTTGATGCCGTTACCAAAGCCTATGTTGATGCTGTTATTAAAAACCCCAATAAAAAGCTTTCAACTGCCTGGAAGAAAGGATTTGATGGCATTCTGGATGCATACCTGGGTGCTAACCCTTCAAGCTTCAGTTATAATGGTAAAAGCTATACCCCTGAAGCTTTTGCCACATGGTTGGGTATAAACCCCGACGATTACGTGGTGATTACCTCTTTTAATCACCACCCATTTTACCAAAAATTTGTGCTTGAGCTACCCGACAACTGGATACATGGCGAAGCATATAACTTACCCCTTGCAGATTTCGAAAAACTCCTAGATTTTGCAATCGATAATGGATATCCCGTTGCGTGGGCAAGCGATGTGAGCGATAAGGGGTTTAACTGGAGCAAGGGGGTGGCCATAGTTCCTGATTTTGAGGATATTGAGAATGCTGGTTCCGATAAAGAGCGTTGGACTCAACTCTCAAACCGCCAGAAAGAAAGGTCATTATACTCATTCGAAAAACCCGTTAAAGAAATGGTTATTACCCAGGAATTAAGACAACAGGCTTTTGATAACTACCAGACAACCGATGACCATGGGATGGTTCTGGTTGGTAAGGCCAAAGATCAACTCGGAAATACCTTTTTTAAGGTGAAGAACAGCTGGGGTGCCGACGGAAAGTATAATGGCTATTTCTATGCATCAAAGGCATTTGTGCTTTACAAAACCACTAATATCATGGTTCATAAAAAAGCCATTCCTACCGATATAGCTAAAAAGTTGGGATTGTAATGGTAATAACTGAATCTGGCGGCCCGGAATTGTAAAACCGGGCTGCACTTTTTTTGCATAATTTGTTATAGGGTAAATTATTTTATAAATTTACAACTTGATAATTGCAGGCGGTATGACTAATCTTTACATTAAAGGGACCTCAAAAACCCCGGAGATAGATTTTAAGCCGGGTATTTTGCAGATATCTGGTCGATCTATTGCCGAAGATGCTGTGGCGTTTTACCAGCCCGTAGTAAAATGGATTGAAGAGTACCTGAAAAAGCCTGAACCGCTAACCCGGTTGAATCTAAAAATGGAATACATCAATAGTGGCTCAAACCGGTTTATCTTTACCATCATGAAAATGCTCGATGAGTCATACTCACAAGGGGCTAATGTTATGATTAACTGGTACTACGAGGAGGATGATGATACCATAAAGAACCTGGGGCGCGATTTTCAGGCTTTAGTCAAAGCCCCGTTCAAAATGGTTGAAATCATCTAGCTAATCATCATCATCTGCTATAATCCTTCCGGTAATCGTTTCCCCGTTCAGCTCGGTAAAATTCTCGGAAGGGTAGTGTACTACTAGCCAGGCTATATCACGCACATAATCTATCTTTCCCACTTCCACGCTCTTAATATTGAGGCCGGTTCTTCTGCGTAAATCGTCAATCAGCTCGGCTCTCTTTTCGGGGTGTACCAGCTCTATCTTTTCGTACACAATGATCTTTTGTGAAAGGTGCTTGATGAACAGACCTTTTTCGAGTATGAGCGCCACGCCGAGCAAGGCCAGGTTTGAGAAAAGTAGCTCCGCATAGCTCACCTTTTTTGACGAAATGGCATTAATCAGCGATATGGCAATAATAAAAAACAGGTAAGTCATTTCTTTAATGGGAATGGGGTTGGTCCGGTAACGGATTATGCCAAATACGGCAAATAGCCCTAAAGCAAACCCAAGTTGCAGCTTAACGTTTGCAAGCAAAAAACACATGAAAAACACCACAACCCCTAGCATAAGGTAGGTAAATACATAATCCTTCCGGAATGTCCGGGGGTAGTATAGGTACCTTACAGCTATCCATAAAACAACTGTGTTGAGCGTAAATCGGATTAGGAGTGTGTAAAAGTCACTCGGGTTAATGATGTCGATTCCAAAAATCTGGAAACCGCTAACTTGCGTCAACAGCAAAAGAGTTTTCATGGTATTGCTTTTTAAGTTGATGGATTATGGCTTTAAAGTTATTCTTCTTTAGATCATCATGAAGTAATGCACATCCTATGGAATATTTACTAAAACCTGAAGGTCGATAACCTTTATGCTTCAAAAATTCGGATATCTTACTTCCGGGCGTGTATTTATTTCTTTTCGATTCCACAATGCAGGTCTCAGATAGTTTTATGCTGGTGTGTTTAGTTGCGCTTTGAAGGTTGATATTAAAATCCATTGTTACCCTTTCATTGTAATCCTTAGATACCAAAGTGATACGGTGGAATCGGGTAATCAAAATTTTTTGGAGGGTGTCAGCCATGTACGGGCTTTTGCTTTCAATGAATTGTCTTACAACTGGGTTATGAATACTCGGATTATCAAGTTCGATTCTTCTTTTAAGGGTTTCCCCAGAGGGTATTCGCAGTTTTACTTCCAAAAATGTATCGCCACTGGCTCCGTATTGCCTTATCCTGATCTTGTAGCGCTTTCCGCGCTGGTTGTGGTGATCGAGGTACATCGTCATTCCTTGGGTATCAAAGTATTCCGATATGTACCCGGGAACCAGAAACCCACTATTCTCAACAATATAGTAGTATTCTTTTATGCTAGCTAGCAGCTCTAGTGCTTCATTGGCGGGTATGATGTATTTGCAATCGACCCGTCGCATGAACCGGGCATCGCCAACATCACTCAGACCAATGGATGCAATGCCAATATCCTTTATTACCGTTTCTGTTAAGGTAATGTACATCACTTGTACTCAAATATCTTCTTGCTTTTAAGTTTTCCGGTTGGACCGTAAACCCTTTTTTCAATTTTAAAACCCTCTTTATAGGTAGTTTCTACTCGTTCTATCACCTCACCCCTGGGGTTATATGCTACTTTCAGTATTTCATTTCCGTTGTTGTCGTACTTATACTCAAAGTGGCTTATAATGTTGCCCTTTTCGTCGTAATTCTTTTCCATCAGCACGTTGCCCTGGCGGTCGAACTGAGCCTCGTACTCCTTATACTTAATCTCCTTATCATTTTCGTAAAGAATTCTCCACTCAACTTTTTGCTTCACACCCGCTTCGCGGATTTCCTTTTTTTTCTGGGCGAAGATGGAATTATGGCAAGCAATTGATAACCCGATGACCAAAATAAATGATTTTAAGTGTAGCATTGTTTTGTGGGTTTGAATAATTTTGCCAAGTTAATTAAAAACAAAACAAGATGTATAAGTGTAAAGTATGCGGACATATTTACGATGAGAATTTGGGCGACCCCGATCATGGGATACCTCCAGGAACCCCTTTTGAAGAAATTCCCGATACGTGGCGCTGCCCCGTTTGCCAGGTTACGAAGGAATACTTCGAAAAGATTGGGTAAAGGTGAATTACCTCATAAAAAAACTTAAGCGAAGCCTAAATTATGGTGTAATGGGTACACACAATTTCAACCTCGCTTAAGGGGTTTGTGGGTTTGTTTTACTTCTCAGGAATATTTTTCAGAACATCGAGCAGCAAGTCCCAAAATTTTTGGGTTGAAGGTATATGCAGCCGTTCATCGGGTGAGTGTGCACCTTTTATGGTAGGGCCAAAAGAGATCATATCGAGGTAGGGGTATTTTTCCAGGAATAGTCCACATTCCAGCCCGGCATGAATAGCGCGAACAACAGGTTCAACCTTGAATAGATTCACGTAGGAGTTGCGGGTAATCTCAAGTATTTTGGAGTTTGTGTTAGGTGCCCAGCCCGGATAGCCATCGGAATGTTGGATATTGGCATTTGCTAACCTGAAAACACTCTCTACCATGTTGGATACATCCTGTTTTGCCGATTCCACAGCGCTTCGCTGGCTGGTAGTCACCAGGATCTGGTTATCCTGAATAAATTTTACCGATGCCAGATTGGTTGAGGTTTCAACCAGCCCTTTAAGCTGGCGGCTCATGGCAATAACACCATGGGGACATGCGTACAGCGAGTTTAAGAGGTCATAATGGGTTGGCTCGTCAATCACAAATTCTGGTAGGGCAGCATCGGCAATTGTAATATCCAGGTTGGGCTCAGCGTCCTTCCACTCCTGGTAGATATCGCTTCTGATCTTTTCGAACTCCAGGATGAGTTGAGATTTGTCATCTTTGTGAATGGTGAAGATGGCGGTGGCTTCTCTGGGGATTGCGTTTCGCAGATTGCCTCCGTCGAGGTTGGCCAAACGTAGGTCGAAAAGTTGGGTTCCTTTCCATAAGAAGCGGTTAATCAACTTTATGGAGTTCCCTCTATGCTTATCAATGTCGTCGCCGGAATGGCCGCCCTGCAACCCTTTAACGGATAGCTTCATGGCTATGGAGTCGCTGGGAACCTTAGCCGGTTCGTAGGCAAACGTAGCCACGGTATCAATTCCTCCGGCACACCCTATGAACAGTTCACCCTCATCCTCACTATCGAGGTTGATCAGTATTTTTGAGTCGAAAAATCCGCTTTTCATCTCGAAAGCACCGGTTAATCCGGTTTCTTCATCAACGGTGAACAGGCATTCAATGGGCCCATGCTGAATATCCTTTGAGGCCAGCAGGGCTAACTGGGCTGCAATGCCAATTCCATCGTCGGCACCCAGGGTTGTTCCTTTCGCTTTAAGCCATTCTCCATCCACATAGGTTTCTATTGGGTCGGTGTTAAAGTCGTGCGCGATATCGCTGTTTTTCTCACAAACCATGTCCATATGGCTCTGCAGAACAACCGGTTGCTTATTCTCAAAACCCGCAGTAGCGGGTTTCTTAATTACTATGTTTCCGGCATCATCTTTCTTGTACTGCAGATTGTGCTTTTGGGCAAATTCTTCGATGTATGCGATTATTTTCCCTTCCTTTTTTGAGGGGCGAGGTATTTTACATATTTCGGAAAAGTATTGAAATATAACCTCGGGTTTTGGCTGTACGTTGCTCATAGATAAAATATTTTCAGCCGTAAACATAATATATTTTTACAATCGGTATTCAGGTGAAACATGGTTTTACAACATCTTTGTTCGGATTTTATTTTTCAAAGGTCAAATCAAAATTTTTTCAGTTAGCAATAAATGGTTTAATTTTGCCGGAGAGCCAATAGGAAATGATAGAACCAACAGAACTTCGTAACCTGCTTGCGGTTGCTGCAAGTACAGCAGTTCGGGCAGGTCATAAAATAATGGAGGTTTACAACTCCAGCGATTTTCAGGTGAACCTTAAATCGGATCGAACGCCCTTAACCCTTGCCGACAGGTTAGCACACAATGAAATAAAAACTTCTCTTACCAAAACGTTCATTCCTGTATTAAGCGAGGAGGGGAGAAGTATAACTTACGAAGAGCGGAAGGGATGGGAGTACTTCTGGGTAGTGGATCCCTTAGATGGAACAAAAGAGTTCATTAAACGTAATGGAGAGTTTACGGTTAACATCGCTCTCATATATGAGCGTTTTCCGGTAGCAGGGGTTGTTTATGTCCCCGTAACGGGAAAGCTATACTACTCCTTGCAGCCCGAGGGTGCATTCATGGTAACGGATATAACGGCTTCGTCGAGCTATGAGGTTTCCTTTGATGAGCTCTCAAAACGGTCTGAAAGAATTCCTAAATCATACCCTCGCAAAAAGATTGTAGTGGTTGAGAGCCGTTCCCATAGCTCACCCGACACCATTGAGTACATTCAGGGTATTGTGGAAAAACTCAAGGACGTAGAACTCTTACCCATAGGGTCATCGTTAAAAATGTGCATGATTGCCGAGGGTATAGCCGACATTTACCCAAGGTTATCGCTCTCAAGCGAATGGGATACAGCTGCCGGTCAGGCAATAGTTGAGGGTGCGGGCTTTCGGGTGGTTACTTACGAATCTGGTGAACGCCTTTCCTATAACAAGGAAGAGCTTGTGAACCCTTGGTTTATTGTGACTAATAGCAGGGTAAGGTAGGTTATACCTGTATGCCCAGAACCATAATGTCATCTACCTGTTCAAAGTTTCCTTTCCATTTGCAATGGAATTGTTCCAGGTAGCTTAGTTGTTCTTCTAGGGGCAAGGCAATGGATTGTTTTAAAAGGTTAAGGAATTCAGCTTTTCCAATTTTTTTCCGTTTTATATCGCTAAGCTGGTCCATATAGCCATCGGTGTAAAAGAAAAGTTTATCTCCTGAACTCAATTTTACATGCTGCGTTTGGAACATCAGTTCCTTTGATTTTTCATCCATGGTTCTGATTGGTTTTACCAAAACCATTTCTGACTCTTTTGTAAAATGCACAAAACCTAGCCTATTTCCAGCGTATTCTAGTTTTTTTGTGTTAAGGGTAAATTTGCAAACCAAAAAATCGATTCCGATAGATAGGTTTGAATCAAAAGAATTGGAATTTTTTAGTAACCCATTGTACAAGTGAGCAGCAATTTCATGAGGGGTAGTAAAACCGAAAATTGAAACCGCATCTTTGAGTAGGCTTATTGCCATGATACTCATGAATGCGCCCGCAACACCGTGTCCGGTACAGTCTGCGATGGTGAAAATAATTCCATCGGGTAACTCATGATGCCAGTATAAATCACCCCCAACTATATCTTTCGGCAGGTATAAAAATGCACTTTGTCCAAATAGCTTTTCAAGTTCTTTTGGGTTAGGCATAAGCGATTTTTGTATCAGCGAGGCATACTGCAAGCTTTCTGTCATTCGGTGGTTTGAGTATTCAAGTTTTCGGTTTTGCAGTTCGATTTGCTCAGCTTGGGCTTGGAGTTCCGTTTTATGCTGGGTAAGCTCGTTGAAATTAATTTCCAGCATGTCGCGCTGCGCTTCTATCTCTTCCTTTTGTATCAAGATTTCGGCATTCATTTGCTGGAGAAGATTTTTGTCAGATTTAAGTCTTTTTGAGTATATGACCGAAAGGGTTAAAATGAAAAGAATGGAAAGGGTTAGCGACATGAGAAATAGATTAAGGGTTTTCTGTCGGTTCATACTTAAGCGGGTAAGTTCCCTATCTTTCTGGAGCAAAGATATTTCATGCTCTTTTTTTTCGGTTTCATATTCCACCTTCAGCTTATCGAGCATGTTCAGGTTTGAAAGGCTTCGAAGACTATCATCTATGCTTTTGAAATGCTCAAAATGAGTAATAGCCTTTTCGTAGTAACCCTGCTTTTTGTATATCGTATATAAACCTTGATGCGCATCGCGTTCCCATTCAAGTGATTTAACTTTCTGGGAAAGATTCAACGATAGGGTGTAGGAATTTTTTGCTTTGGCTAGGTCGCCATACAAAGTGTAGGCTTTCCCAAGATTAATGAATACAGCGGCTAAACCGTTTTCGTTGTTATTCTGTTTGAATAAAGTTTGCGACTTGGTAAAGTACTCAATGGCCTCTTTGGGTTTATTCAGCTCCAGGTAAAGCAAACCGATGTTATTCAGCGTTTTTGCTTGGTCGTCGATATTATTTCGTTGTAAATCAATTTCGTATGATTTTAAAAACATTTCCAGGCTTTCATTGTACCTCTTTTGGTTTTTCAGAACGGTTGCAATGTTATTGCAGGCCCTGCCTATTCCAAGCATGTCATTCTTTATTTGGTAAATATCCAAAGCTTTATGATACATCTCAAGCGCTTCCTTCTGTTTCCCTTGAGAGTCGTAAATTAGTCCAATATTGTTGTATGCGTGGGCAACTCCAATTGAATCACCAATCTTTTCGCGAAGCTTGAGTGCCTCGTAGAGTTTGTCCGAGGCCAAATCTAACTTTCCTGTATTCCAATAAATCCCACCCAACAGGTTGATGGTACGGGCCAAGCTTTGAGTATCTTTGGCCTGCTTGTAAAGCTCAATGGCCAATTCTGCATAGTTTACTGCACTGTCGGATTTCCCTGTATTGAAATGAATGCCCGCCAGCATTTTATGGGCATTGGCCAGGTAGGTTAAAGGAATTTTTTTTGATTCATTAAGCTGAACGTTATTTTTGAAGAAGATAGACGCTTTATCGAAGTTTCCCCTGTTGTAAAATCTTGAACCTGCCAGATCGTTGCCTTTGGCAGTTCCGTTAGCCCACCCAATGTTTTTTGTTGCTTCAATAAAATACAGGATCACTTTGTCGTAAATGGAATCCTTCAAACCGGGACTGGCTAGTTGCTGAAAAATTCTGGTTAGGTGAACAGTGTCTCGCTTACTGGAACTTATTTCGGTAATAATGCTGTCCGGCTTGGGTTGTGGATTGTTTGACTGAGGTGTTGCTGCTGATGATGAGAATACAAAAAGTGAGATGCTCGCTAGTGTTAGAAGTGTTGACGATAACATAAGCAAATAGAATTTTGGGATTAAAATTACCACTTTTATCATATGTTAGTAACAAGATGAAATTTTTAGTTTGATGAATTGTTCTGTTGCGGCAGTGAAAGAAACGAATAAGGGGAAGATTTTCTCTTCCCCTCAGGTTTACGAATAGTTTTTGGTTAGGCGTTATACTTAAGTTTTTTCTGGATATCGTCAATCTGTGCCCGGAAGCGTTTATCGGTTTCTATGAGGTTGTTAACTGTTTTACAAGCGTGTAAAACGGTGGCATGATCCTTATTCCCGATTACGCTGCCAATGGTTGAAAGCGACGCTTTGGTCAGGTTTTTAGAGAAATACATGGCGATCTGACGGGCCTGAACAATCTCGCGCTTGCGGGTTTTGGTATTCAGTGCATCGCTAGATAGTCCAAAGTATTCGCAAACAACCTTCTGAATGTAGTCAATCGTAATGTCTTTCTTGGTGTTCTTAACCAGCTTTTCTATCATTTCTGAAGCCAGGTCAACGGTAAGCTGCTTACCGTTTAGTGTTGACTGTGCCAACATGGATATCAAGGCACCCTCGAGTTCCCGAATGTTCTGTGTAATATTTGAAGCAATGTACTCAAGCACATCGCTAGGCACTACTATCCCATCGTTATAAACTTTCTTTTTGAGAATGGCAACCCGGGTTTCAAAATCGGGGGTTGTTAGCTCAGCCGACAAACCCCATTTAAAGCGCGATAGCAGTCTTTTCTCGAGCCCCTGTAGCTCTGCGGGGGGTTGATCGGATGTTAGTATCAGTTGCTTTCCGGTTTGGTGCAGGTGGTTGAAGATGTGGAAAAACGCATCTTGCGTTTTCTCCTTGCCGGCAAATTCGTGCACGTCATCAAGTATCAGCACGTCTATGCTCTGGTAGAAATGTAGGAAATCGTTGATGTTGTTGTGTTTAAACTGCGCATCAACAAACTGGGTTTGGAATTTAACAGCGTTGACGTAGAGAACAATTTTCTCAGGGAAAAGTCTTTTGACTTCAATGCCAATGGCTTGCGCCAGATGGGTTTTTCCTAACCCAGAACCACCATATATGTATAAGGGGTTAAAAGCAGTTTTACCAGGGGCCTGGCTAATGGTTATCCCTGCAGAGCGAGCTAAGCGGTTGCATGTCCCTTCCACAAAATTAGCAAAGTTGTACTCCGGGTTAAGCTGGGGGTCAACATTGAGCTTTTTAATTCCAGGAATGATGAAAGGATTCTTGATGGGTACCTCCTGAACCGTTTGAACCGATACCGGTTTGTTTTTTAAATCGGTTTTATTTTGGGTAGGAAGCTTCACCGTGTAGGGTGTTCCTCCGTTGTAACCGCTGTGTTCCATAATTACGCTGTACTCCAGTTTAGCATCAGCCCCCAACTCCTTTCTTAGCGTTTTGCGAAGAATATCAATGTACTGTTCTTCCAAATATTCGTAGAAGAAAGGACTTGGAACCTGAATGGTGAGCACGTTCTTTTCCAACTTAACCGGAACAATAGGTTCAAACCACGTTTTAAAGCTAACAGGTGTTACGTTATCCTTAATTATTTTTAAACAGTTTTCCCAAACTTCCTTATAATCAGCTGCCATAAACATTAAAAAATATTTTGAGTGTTTTTTTCAACCCGTTATCAACATGAACAAAATTGTAATGTATTTTTTTAAAAAAAAATAGTTTTTGGGCTTGAATTTTCTCTTAACAGTTTAAAGTGTTGTTTCTCACCTCAATATTTTTTTTTCGTTCGTCAAAAATATACAAAAACCTGATAATCAATCTTATAGGTTGTTGATAACGCAAAATATTGACTGTTAAGACATTGTTAAGAGAGTGTTAAATTAGAGGTTTACATACCACTTTTATACCTCTTTGAACATCAAGATATAAAATGCAAACATCTAAAAATCAATGAATTGTAATTTTAAGCGGATGTGCTACTTTTCTTCAATGTACTTGGTTCGGCTAAGATCAATTAATGAGAAATTAACATACCGTTTAGGATTGGTTTTCATATCCTTAATCAGCGATTCCAGCTGTTTTGAACCAGATTCCAGGTTCTGGTATAGGGTATCGTTGTTAACCAGTTTACCAAGGGTTCCCTGGCCGTTATTAATTTTTGTCATAAGCATTTGTAAGTGGGTCAGCGATGAATCGAGTTTATGTATGGTTTGTCCCAGGTTAGCTTTTGATAGTGAATCGCTGAGCCTTGACAAGTTTTTAATGGTATTGCTGATTTCTGTGTTATTTTTCTTTAGGTTGGCGGTAATGGACTCTACATTATTCAGGGTTTGCTTGATTGCCCCCCCCGGTGTGTTGAGCATCGTATCTAATCCCGAACTGATTTTTTCAAGATTATAAAGACTTTTGTTCAGGTTTGCAATGCCTTGGGAAAGTTGTTCCTGATTTTGCTCGTTGAAGAGGTTTTGTAGCACTACTAAGGTCTTTGACAACTCCTCCATCATTGTCTCGGCTTTCTCCTTTACTGGCGACATTTGGTATGCCAGTTGGTCAATCAGCCCCACTTCAATGGATGTTGGAAGGGTGTCGCCAGGTTCGTAGAACAGGCTATCGGGAGCAACTTCAAGTTTTATGGCTTTGCCCCCCATGATGTCGGTGCTCACCAGTTTTGCCACAGTATTCCGGGGAATGCTGTACTTCTTGTTAACCAGCAGAGTAACCCTGAATCGTCCGGATTTCAGGTCATGAAATTCGATGTTTTTAACCAGTCCCACCTTGAAACCATTTATAAGAACGTCATTGGTGTTTTTTAGTCCATCAACCGATTTAAAGATGGCATAGTACACATTGTTGGGGCTGAAAATGTTCTTCCCTTTAAGGAAATTAACTCCCCAGTACATGGCTAAAAGGCATGCTAGGATAAATAGACCTATTTTGGCTTCGCGGTTAAGCTTTATTTTCTTCATGGCCGTTCACTTGAATCAATAATTCATCCAAATTTAGATAAATTATGTTGAAAAAGCTTTAGTTGCTGGAATTAATCTTTTCCAGCGCACTTTTCAGGGGTATGATTTGCCCATCCTCTAAAGCAACAACAAACGCATCGGGAAATCGTGTTTTGATATCTTTGCAAAGCTGTTGCGCCTCTTTGTAGGATAGGTTGCCACCAACCATGTACTTGTAAATCCCATTTGTGTTTATCACATGCACCGAGTCGAAACCGTTGAGCGGATTATTTTTACCGCTTAGAGGCTTTTGTGAGGCTGCAACCTGCACTTTGAATTCTATTTTTGAATTGATAGGCTCCTGCGTGTTTTTTGTGACGGGCTTTATGGATGGAGCAGTTTCTTCAGGTTTGGGTTTTAATATGGCATTGCTGTAGTCATCCAGTTTTGATTTGTATGCCTTAACCGCCCGATAAATGGCAGAGGCAATGAGTTCCTGTCCCTCTTTAGAGTTCAGGAATTGTTCTTCTTTAGGGTTGCTCAAATATCCAACCTCTACCAACACGCTGGGCATGGATGTTTTCCAGAGAACCAGGAAACCGGCCTGACGTACACCCCTGTCGGTGCGTTGGGCTCGTTCCTTAAAATCGCTTTGGATTATTGAGGCAAAATCGAGGCTCTGATCAAGGTATGCGTTTTGGAGCATGGTGAAGATGATGAACGATTCTGCGGAATTGGGATCGTATCCCTCGTACTTTTCCTTATACTCATCCTCATAGGTTATCACGGCGTTTTCGCGCATGGCAACATCAAGGTTCTCGCTGCTTCGATGTAACCCCATTACATAAGTTTCAGTTCCGGTAACACTTTTGTTTGGGGCGGCGTTGCAATGGATGGATATGAAAAGGTCTGCTCCTTCCTTATTGGCAATCCTGCTGCGCTCATCCAGAGCAATAAAGGTATCGTCGGTACGGGTGTAAACCACGCTTACGCCCTCCAGGTTTGTATCAATCAGCTCACCCAACCGTTTGGCTATTGCCAGAGTGATGTCCTTTTCCTTGCTAATCTTACCAATAGTTCCGGGATCCTTTCCGCCGTGTCCGGCATCAATTACAATTTTTTTAACAGCATACGCACTCAGATGCTGAGCTTTAATGCTGGATGCGGAAACCAAAACCAGCAGCAGTAGAATGTTAAATGTTGATAAAAAATTAAATCCCGGCCTCATACTCCTATCGTTTCCTTCCAATTTTTTCAGTAGCTTTGAGCTTAATTTGATCACAAAAATAGGACATAAATTGAAAATAGGGCTTTTCACAATACTATTACTTATAAACTATCAGGCGTTACTTGCTAACAGGTCAAATCCAAACATTAATCCCACTTTTCCGGGGTTACCTGACTCTCGCCCCGACACAATTGCATCGCCCGATACCCTCAGCAAGGGCAAAAAGAATATCATTGACGACCCCGTATTCACCAGTGCCGATGATTCCATAGTATATTCGCTCGATGGTAAAATTGCCTTCCTTTACGGAAATGCCACAGTAACCTACCAGAACCTTGAACTCAAGGCTAATTATATTGAGTTCGATATGGATACCAAGCAGGTTTATGCTTCGGGGTTGCCAGATAGTACCGGAAAAGTTTTGGGAAAACCTAAGTTTAAGGAGGGCTCCCAAACGTTTGAAATGGAGCGGATTTACTACAATTTTGATACCCGGCGCGCAAAGATTTTGGGCGTAATAACTGAACAGGCGGGAGGTTATATGCATGGTTCTGTAACCAAAAAGATGGAGGACGATGTGGTAAACCTCAAAGGTGGTAAGTACACCACATGCGATTTGGAACATCCACACTTTTACATTTCCATCAGCAAAGGCAAGATGATACCCAATAAAAAGATCGTGGCTGGTCCTGCTCACCTGGTTATTGAGGATGTCCCATTGCCCATTTTTATTCCCTTTGGATTTTTCCCTAATACCCGGAAACGCGCTGCAGGGGTTCTGCTTCCTGAGTATGGCGAGGAGAACACCCGCGGGTTGTTTCTCAGGGGTGGGGGATTCTACTTTGGTATGGGCGACTACATGGACGAAAAGATTACGTTTGATATCTATTCCAGAGGTTCATGGGGTGTTCGTAGTCAAACAACCTATAAGGTGAGGTACCGTTTCTCAGGTTCGCTAAACCTGGAAACCTCAGCCATTGTAACCAGTGAGAAAGGTTTGCCCGATTACCAGAAGCAAAACTCGTACTGGATTCGCTGGTCTCACAATCAGGATCCTAAGGCTTCGCCTAATTCAACCTTTCAGGCTAATGTTAACTTTGGATCATCCAACTACAATAGGTATAATGCGAGGAACCTGAGCAATGCCCTTTCAAATACTTTTAATTCAAGCATTTCGTACTCCAAGGTTTGGCCTGGTTCTCCCTTTAGCCTATCAACCTCGCTCAACCACTCCCAGAATACCATCAACAAGTCTGTTGACCTTAACTTCCCTAGGGTTGCGTTCAACATGAGCAGGGTCTATCCTTTCAAGAGAAAGGATGCCGTTGGTGCTCCTAAGTGGTATGAGAAAGTGGGCTTAAGCCTGAGCACAAGTTTTGACAATAGAGTTCAGGTGAAAGAGGACAACCTGTTTAAACGCACCGTGTTGGATAGCATGCAAAATGGAATGAAGCATACCATCCCTATATCAACTTCGTTCAACCTGCTAAAGTTCATTAATGTTAGCCCCGGTTTAAACTACAACGAGTTTTGGTACCTGCAAACCATCGAGAAGCGCTGGAATGCGGATTCGAATAGGGTTGAAGTTGATACTATAAGAGCATTTAAACGTGGGTACGAGTATAGCACGTCTGTTTCCATGAGTACCAAGGTTTACGGAATGTTTCTGTTCTCAAAGAAATCAAAAGTACAGGCAATCAGGCATGTGATAACGCCATCCGTTTCACTGGGTTACAGGCCCGACTTTTCCGATCCCTCCTACGGGTTTTATAAGCGGGTTCAAACCGATTCCACCGGTCGTACTGCATTATATTCAATATTTGAGAAGGGAATATACGGAGGGCCCGGCGGAGGTAAGTCGGGGGTGGTGTCGTTCTCGTTGAGTAACCTTCTGGAGATGAAGGTGAAATCGTCAGCCGATACCATTAATCCGGTAAAAAAGATAAAAATTATCGATGGGCTTTCAATGAATACCTCCTACAATCTTTTAGCCGATTCGCTGAACTGGTCCGAAGTTTCGGTTAGCGGCCGTACCGGCTTATTCGATGGCAAGGTTAATATCAACTACTCTGGGGGATTCAATTTATACGCCATTGATGAGAAGGGGCGTATCTTTAACCAATTTGAATACGATAGATCCGGAAAGCTAGCCAGGTTCACCCGTGGTAATATTGGTGTAGATTTTTCGCTCAACAGTAAGAAGCAAGGCCAGCAGGGTGGTGTTTCCCAGCCAGGTAGAGGGGGAGTTCCTGGAGGTGAGTCGCCTTTGGGCACTGCACCCGATGGCTCCAATTTTGGAGAATCGTTGGGAACTCAGTATGGACTCGACTATGTTGATTTCTCGGTACCCTGGGATGTCAGGTTCAGCTACAACCTTACCTATTCCAAACCTGCTTATGAGGCATCGCTGGTTCAAACGCTCAGCTTTTCGGGAAGTGTTAGCCTTACCTCGAAGTGGAAAATTGGCTTTAGCTCCGGCTACGATTTCAAAAACAAAAAGCTCACAACCACATCGCTGAACTTCTACCGCGACCTTCACTGCTGGGAGATGCGTATGACAGTAATCCCTATAGGGTACTACAAGAGCTTCAGCTTCCAGATCAACGTAAAATCTTCAATTCTTCAGGATCTTAAATTCACAAAGCGCGACCACTACCTCGATAACCTATAACCAAACACATACCATATATGGAAAAGAAAATAGTTTGCACCGACAAAGCACCCAAGGCCGTAGGGCCATACAGTCAGGCAGTAGAAGCCAATAGCTTTCTTTTCATTTCAGGGCAAATCCCCATCGACCCCCAAACCGGCAAGGTGGTTGATGGTGGCATAAAAGAGCAAACCGAACAGGTACTTAAGAACATTGGTGCAATTCTTAAGGAAGCCGGTTTGGATTACTCAAATGTGGTGAAAACCACTTGCCTGCTAAACGATATGGAAAACTTCGCCGCCATGAACGAGGTGTACGCACGTTACTTTACCTCGGATATGCCTGCCCGTGCAGCCTATGGCGTAGTTAGGCTACCTCTTGGGGTAATGGTTGAAATAGAGTGTATCGCTGCTCGATAAAACAAAAAAAAGGCTGC
>CALBBQ010000038.1 GCA_937926785.1 uncultured Bacteroidales bacterium
ACCCTTCGGCTTCGCTCAGGGTGACGGATGGGGTTAAGGGGACAGTCACCCTTCGGCTTCGCTCAGGGTGACGGATGGTGGTAAGGGCAGCCACCCTTCGGCTCCGCTCAGGGTGACGGATGGGGGTAAGGGCAGCCACCCTTCGACTCCGCTCAGGGTGACGGGTGTATCGGGGTTGAACAAAAAACCCATGGTATCAACCATGGGCTTTCCTATCTTTTTTCTGTCAACCACCAGCTATCAACCATCAACTCTTTAGCTTGGCCAGCTCGGTCACGTTTCCGGTCACTTTATCGCCTATGCTTACAAGAATTTCGGTGTTGAGGGGCAGGAACACATCCACCCGGGAGCCAAACTTGATGAAACCCAGCTCGGAGAACTGAACCACTTCGTTGCCTGGCTCGGCGTAGCAAACAATGCGGCGTGCTACGGCACCGGCAATCTGCCGCAACATCACCCTAATCCCATCGGGGCGTTCCACCACCACCGTGGTGCGCTCGTTGTGCAACGACGACTTTGGGTGCCATGCCACCAGGTAGTCGCCGGGGTGGTACCTGAAGTAGGTTACCACTCCGCTCACCGGAAACCAGTTGATATGTACGTTCCACACCGACATGAAAACCGAAACCTGAATGCAGCGGGTATTGAGAACTTCGTTCTCGTCCACCTCCTCAATAGCCACTATGGTGCCATCGGCCGGAGAGAATACAGTTTGCTCGCTGGGCGTGGCGTGCCTTGAGGGAACCCTAAAGAAACGCAGGAGAAAGAGCATGAGCAGAATGGAGCCTAAAAGCAGCAGGCGGGTAATCCAAATCGGAAATATAAGCCATGTAACCAGGCAAACTCCCAGCAGAAAAAAAAATGTAACGGCTAAAATGGTGTATCCCTCTTTATGAATCTTCATCGTATGATAAGGTGTTAAATAATCATCATCACTTCCATATACGCGTAAACAACCGGTATGGCCATGATTAGCGCATCGAAACGGTCGAGCAGGCCACCGTGGCCGGGTAAGAATTTACCCGAATCCTTTACCCCGATGCTCCGCTTAAACATCGATTCTACCAGATCGCCCAGAACGGCTAACAGCGAGGTGATTAAACCAATTGCCAGCCAATGGCGCAGGGTTACCTCATCAAAAACCATGGAGGTAATCCATGCCACAAGCAGCGTTGTGGCAATACCTCCAAAAAATCCCTCCCAGCTCTTTTTGGGCGATATGCGGGGTATCATCTTGTGTTTCCCCAGGCTCACTCCAAGCAGGTAGGCACCGGTGTCGTTTGCCCACACCAGAAACAGGATGCCAAGGAGCAAATTGGGGTTGTAGTCCATGCTGTACGACGATCCGTTAATGGTGATGAAGTTTAGCAGCGCAAAAGGAACGGCAATGTAGATAATCCCGAGTATTGTAAAGCTGATGTTCTGCATGGGTTTGGGCTGATGCCTGTAAAGCTCAACTACGAATAGCGATACCATGAGGGGGATGAATCCGAAAAAGGTGATGAGCTCAAGCCGTCCTGAGCTGTAGAGGTAAGACCATGTGAACAGAGCAACGCCAATGAAAAC
This sequence comes from uncultured Bacteroidales bacterium, assembly GCA_937926785.1. Classification (GTDB taxonomy): domain Bacteria; phylum Bacteroidota; class Bacteroidia; order Bacteroidales; family Tenuifilaceae; genus Tenuifilum. The sequence goes on from CALBBQ010000038.1 coordinate 1,567, forward strand.
GCCCAGCAGGGCCTGCGGTCGAAGTTTCGCTTTAAGTCCCAGATGATAGAATTCCAAAAGGGTTGCCACCATGATACCCAGGAAAAGTATAAAGAAGGTGATGTGGCCAATGTAAATTGCCCCCACCAGAACAATAACAAATAGCACCCCGCTAATGGTGCGTTTTAAGAACTCGCTCACTGCTCAATATCTTTCAGCAGCTCACGGGCTGCTTCAACAAAATTCATTTCAACATAAACCGAAACCTCGCCAAAGAGGTAGCTGGAGTCCTGGCGGTTAATGATCACGGCGCTGATTCCGTTTTCGTCGAGAACTTGCTTGGCCATTTCGGCCTGCCATGGTTTGGAGGTTGAGTAAACCTCTTTCCAGTTTTCATCCATGCTTGTATACTATTGGTTGGTTTTAGGTTCGTCCTTGTGGGCTTCCTCGTCCAGCTCCTTAACCAGTTCCTGTTCGCGGCTAAGGGTTTTGCGCGGACCAAAGATCTGTTCCAGGTCTTCGCTATAAATCACTTCGCGCTCCAGCAGGAGCTCGGCAAGCTTCACATGGCCATCGTGATTTTCGGTGAGTATCTGCTTAGCCCTTTCATAGGCATTGTCAATCAGTTCCTTCACCTCAGCATCAATCTGCTCGGCGGTTTTCTCGCTGTAGGGCTTAGAAAAGGTAAACTCGGCCTGTCCGGTAGAGTCGTAGTAGCTGATGTTTCCAAGGGTTTTGCCCATACCGAAGTAGGCCACCATGGCGTAAGCCTGCTTGGTAACACGTTCAAGGTCGCTAAGTGCACCGGTTGATATGCGGTTAAAGTTAACCTCCTCGGCAGCCCGACCACCCAGCGTGGCGCACATCTCATCGAACAGCTGCTCGGTGGTGGTTATCTGTCGTTCCTCGGGCAGGTACCATGCAGCCCCCAGCGAACGGCCACGGGGTATAATGGAAACCTTTAGCAGCGGGTTGGCATGCTCCAGCAGCCAGCTAACCGTAGCATGGCCAGCCTCGTGATAGGCAATGGTTCGGCGCTCCTCTTTGGAAATGATCTTGTTCTTTTTCTCAAGGCCACCAATTATGCGGTCGATGGCATCGAGGAAATCCTGCTTTTCCACAAACTTCTTGTTCTTACGGGCGGCTATCAGGGCAGCCTCGTTGCAGACGTTGGCAATGTCGGCACCGGAGAATCCGGGAGTTTGTTTGGCCAGGAAGCTGATGTCGAGGTTCTCTTCAAGCTTAAGCGGACGAAGGTGAACCTTGAATATATCGAGGCGCTCTTTCAGGTCGGGTAGCTCCACGTGTATTTGCCGGTCGAAACGGCCGGCACGTAGTAGTGCGCGGTCCAGTATATCGGCGCGGTTGGTAGCCGCCAGAATGATAACCCCTTGGTTCGATGCAAAACCATCCATCTCGGTGAGGAGCTGGTTCAGGGTGTTCTCACGTTCATCGTTTCCGCTGAAGCTGGGGTTTTTGCCGCGTGCCCTGCCAATGGCATCAATCTCGTCAATGAAAACAATGCAGGGCGCTTTCTCCTTTGCCTGTCGGAAAAGGTCGCGAACGCGCGAGGCTCCAACGCCTACAAACATCTCCACAAACTCCGAGCCCGACATGCTGAAGAAAGGAACGTTAGCCTCGCCGGCTACGGCTTTTGCCAGCAGGGTTTTTCCGGTGCCCGGAGGGCCAACCAGTAATGCCCCTTTGGGAATTTTACCGCCCAGTTCGGTGTATTTTTTTGGGTTTTTCAAGAAATCAACAATTTCCATCACCTCAATCTTTGCCTCCTCAAGCCCTGCAACATCTTTAAAATCGACCTTGGGACGCGATTCCTTGTCGAACAGCTGAGCCTTTGATTTGCCCACCGAGAAAATGTTGCCTCCGGCTCCACCTCCTGCGCCGCGCGAAATCCTGCGGAAAATGAAAATCCAGATGGCAATCAGGATGGCGAAGGGTAGTACCCACGAAAGTATATCGGACCAGTAGTTGGGCCGCTCCAGGTATTCCGGGTAAATCTTTTTGCTTTCCTCAACGTTGGCCTGAGCCTCGGAAAGCTGACGCTCAAAAGTTTCGATGGAACCAATGGTGAAATAAAAGTGCGGGCCGCTTTTGGGAACTGCACCAAACCCTTCGCCTAAACGTTCCTTGTACTTGGCCAGCTTATCTTCCTTGAGGAATACCTCCACCTTGCCCAGATTGCGCACCACCACCAGCTTGCTAACCTCATCGTTGGCCAGCATTTGGTTTTTAACCTCCTGCCAGGTGGTTACCTGGGCATTCTTGCCCGAGTAGAAGTACTGAAGCATGAAGAAACCGATAATGATGATGATGTAAACCCAGTAAACGTTGAACTTGGGCATTTTGGGCTTTCCTTCGTCATTACCGAATAGGGGATCGTTATTTCTTTCGTTTTCTGCCATATATCAAGTTGTGTATTGCTTTTGTTTTAGTTGAGCCAATTAAACCTCTTCATAGTGCAAAGTCTTGGCATCTGCCCAGAGCTCCTCTACCCGGTAGTAGCTGCGCCATTCGGTTTGGAATACATGCACCACAATGTCGATGTAGTCCAGCACAATCCAGATAGCATTCTCGTACCCGGCGGAACGGAAAACCTTTTCGCCCAGCTTTTCGATGACTTTATCCTCAATATTACTGGCTATGGCATCTACCTGGGTGGTGGAATCGGCGTTGCAGAACACAAAGTACTGGCACACCGCATTGGGTAAACTCCCAATTTCCAGGGCAACAACATTTTTACCCTTCTTTTCCTGTATGGCATTTACTATGCATGTGAGGAGTTCCTCGGTGTTTGATGTTTTTTTTGCTTTTCTTACTGCCATTAATTTATAACCGATTATTAACTCGCAAAGTTAGCTAAAATTTCCACTTAGCATTCAGCAGTAACAAAGTAACGGGAAATTCTTGGCCTGCGGTGCAGCTAAATTAAGCTATAAAAATTTGGTGTAATGACGAATCGTGCTATTGGCTCGGGCTTTCGTAGTTGCGATGCGAAGCTGGTTCGCCGCTCTTTGCGTAGCTCATGCGCGCATGGCTTAGGAAAGGTTAGCAGGAAAAGGCGATGCACGCGATTAGCTATCCAAAGAGGAATACCCGCTCGCTGCATCGCATTTTAAACAAGAAACCCATGACCAAAGTCATGGGGTTTATGTTTGTTCAAGCATTGCTTACCGTTATAAACCAACTACTTCTTTTTATCGCCCCCAAGCCCGATGATCTGGTAATCGGCTACAGAGAAGGTTCTGGGTGAGTTTAGGTTAAACTCCTTCATCCAAAAGTCGGCGCGGGCATTAGAGTTGGCATCCCTGAAATGCATCTCCAGCACGGTTCCCAACAGGTAGGCAGTCCCTCCGGTAGCCAGGTACTGAAAGCCCTGCATGTGTCCGTATGCCTGTGAGTAGTCGTACTTAATTTGGTTTGTAGCCCAAAGCTCCACACGTCCCTCGGGGTTTTCGTAAACGTACTCCTTGCAAGGGTAACCCATCACTTTTTTGGTTTTACCGGTGGGCTTGTAGTACATGTTGTAGGCCGATAGGTCTTCCTGTTTCACAGGTTCTACAGCTTCTTCCTGGGTGTTGGCCTGTTGGCTGGAGTCGGGTTGCATGGCCATAGCTATGCCGCTCTTTTGTCCATCCTTTTCGGTAAGCATCAGAATGGCCATATTCTTATAGTCAAACACCATCAGCGATTTTTCTTTTTGCCCGGTTTCTTTGTTGACTGCCTCAAACTCCATGGCAAAGTTCTTGGAGTCCTTATCGAAGAAGAAGGCGTATGAACCCTTGTTCACCTCGGTAGCAGCAGAGTCAAGGGTTTCAATGTCCATCTTCATGCTGGAGCTGAAGGTGTATGCAGGGTCGAATTTAACATTGCTGAGGCCCATCCACCCCATCATCTTTTTCTGCATGTAGGCATCGGCCGCACTTTGTTTGGGTTTTGCCTGCTGTTCAGGTTTTTGCTCTTCGGCTTTTTGCTGTTCCTCGGCTTTCTTTTCATCCTCTCCGCTTTTTAAACCTTTTAGCACAGCGTTTTTTGCTTTATCTTTCAGGAAACCGCCAACCTGAGCATTGCTAAAATGGGTTGTACCAATCAAGGCGATTACCAGGCTAAACGTTACAATTTTTCCATTCATTTCATGTTGATTTTAAAGTAAGTATTCATGCAAGTTAGATATTATATTCGAACATTGTGCTGAATTTCAGGTTTTTTTTACGATAAATGTTTAGATATATTTGCGTGATAACATCTACTGGAAATTATGCAGAAAGGGAAGGAGTTAAAACCACACATAGGCATTTATGGCCGTCGCAACAACGGGAAAAGTTCTCTGATTAATCTGTTGGCCGGACAACAGGTTGCCATAGTTTCCGATTTTGCCGGAACCACAACCGATCCGGTTAAAAAATCGTTCGAGATAACCGGCTTTGGGCCTGTTATTCTGGTCGATACTGCTGGAATCGATGATGTGGGTGAGCTGGGTCAGAAAAGGGTGGATAAAACCCTTCAGTCCATTAACCATATCGATTTGGCTATACTGGTTGTAGCCGCTAATACGTGGGGCGAGCATGAGGATTTGCTGCTTGAGGAGTTTCAAAAAACCGATACCCCGTTCATTGTGATTCACAATAAGAGCGATTTGGAGCCGGTTACTGCCAAGTTTGCCGATTTTGTTAAAGCCAAGCATCCTGCGGGCTTCCTGTCCATTAGCTGTAAGGAAAAGCCTTCGACCGATGAGCTGGTGAACCTGATAAAACGCGCGATTCCTGAATCCTCGTACCGAACACCCACTCTTCTGGGCGATTTAATATCATACGGCGATATCGTACTCCTCATAACCCCCATCGATGTTGAAGCTCCTGCTGGAAGGCTCATTCTCCCTCAGGTTCAGGCAATCCGCGATGTGCTCGATAACGATGCCGTTGCGGTGGTCTTAAAGGAGCGCGAGGTGGATGCTTTTCTGCGTAAAACGCAGGTGAAACCAGCCTTAGCCATTACCGACAGCCAGCTATTTGTGAAAGCTGATGCCTCAATTCCCCGCGATGTACCTTTAACCAGCTTCAGCATTCTGCTCGCCCGCCTGAAGGGCGATTTTGACAACTACCTGAAGGGAACCCCAAAAATCTCTGAGTTAAAGGATGGCGACCGGGTGCTTCTGCTGGAGAGCTGCAACCATCATGTATCCTGTGACGATATTGGCCGGGTTAAAATTCCTCGTTGGATTTCAAATTTTACCGGAAAGCAGCTGGAGTACGAAGTGGTTGCCGGGCTCGATGCGTTGCCCCGCGACATTAAAGAGTACTCTCTGGTTATTCAGTGCGGTGGTTGCATGATCACCCGGAAGCAGATTGTTAATAGGCTTCGGCCGGCTGTAGAGGCCGGAATACCGGTAACCAACTATGGTATGGCAATTGCCTACGTTCAGGGAATTTACCAGCGCGCCATAGCTCCTTTTACAGCAAGCGCCGCTTCAAAATCCGATTACCTCTAGTACGGGTCAACATCAATAGAGGAAATGACTGTTGCAGTTTCCTTATTTTGCCTCAGCATTTGCACGCTATGGCCAATGAAATCTTTTATGCGTTGCAGCGGTTTATCGCGCCCTATTTTTACTAAAATCTCAAGAATATGTAATCCCTGAACCCTTGCAATGATTGGGGGTTCAGGCCCTAACACGTTTTCGCCTAGGGAGTGACGGAGCGTTTTTGCCAGCGCCTCGGCGGCTTTATTGAGCGTTTGCCTCTCTTTATGCTTCAGGTCGATACGGATAAGCCGGTAGTATGGAGGATATCTGAACTGATGCCGTTCGGCCAGCTGCCATTCAAAAAAGGTGATAAAGTTGTGGTTAACCACGCTTTGTATAACAGGGTGCTGGGGTTGCGAAGTCTGGATGATGACAAGCCCTTGCTTCCCTTTTCTTCCGGCCCGCCCGCTAACCTGGGTGATGAGCTGAAAACTGCGCTCAAAGGCTCTGAAGTCCGGAAAGTTAAGCATGTTATCGGCATTAAGGATGCCTACCAGGCTTACCCGGTCAAAATCTAACCCTTTGGTCACCATCTGGGTTCCAACCAGGACATCAATCTTACCCTCTTCAAATCCTGCAATGATACGTTCGTAGGACGAACGCGACCGTGTGGAGTCAAGGTCAATTCGCTCAATTACCGCGTTTGGGAAAAAAACCGACAACTCATCCTCAATCTTTTCAGTTCCAAACCCCATAGGTTTAAGGTTGGTGCTTCCGCAGGCCATACAAGAGCCCGGCTGCTCTATCCCATATCCGCAGTAGTGGCAGGTTAGCTGATTGGAGTACTTGTGGTAGGTTAGGGTTACATCGCAGTGTTCGCATCGGGGAATCCAGCTGCAATCGGCACACTCAACAAAAGGGGCATAACCCCGGCGGTTCTGGAACAGAATTACCTGTTCCTTTTGTTGAAGAGCCTTATCCATTGCGTTCAACAGCGTTTCGGAGAAGTGCGACTTCATCTTCCTTCTCAGTCTGGCATCGCGTAAGTCCACCACAATGGTGTTGGGTAGCTCCAGTCCGCTGTACCTTTCAGCTATACGAACCAAACCATATTTGTTGCTTTTCGCATTAAAGTAGCTCTCAACCGACGGAGTGGCAGTGCCCAACAGAACTTTTGCGCCATGCAGCTTTGCAAGCACTGTTGCAGTATCGCGGGCGTGGTAACGTGGTGCGGGGTTGAACTGTTTAAAGGTGTTCTCATGTTCCTCGTCAACAATCACCAATCCTAAATTTGTGAATGGTAAAAAGATGGATGAGCGAACTCCCAGAATAATGCCGTACGATTTATCGTTCTGGCCCAGCATTCGCTGGTAAATCTCCACCCGCTCGGCATCGGAAAACTTGGAGTGGTAAACCCCCACCTTGTTTCCGAAAACCCTGCGCAGCCGGTTAATGATTTGGGTGGTTAAGGCTATCTCGGGTAGCAGGTAAAGCACCTGTTTGCCTTGGCGTAACATTTCATCCATCAGGTGGATGTATATCTCCGTTTTCCCGCTCGAAGTAACTCCATGTAACAAAACCACATCGTATTGCCCGAACTGCTTTCGTATGTCATCAATGGCAACCTGCTGAAAATCACTTAGCTGCTTTAGTGTGCCGTTGTTTTCACCAGCATTGGCATCAATTCGCGACACCTCGTTATTTTCCTGTATTAAAACTCCCTTGGTTATCAGAGTGTTGAGTACGCTTGCCGAAACATCAACCTTTTCTAGCAGAAGGTTTCGGGAGATTCTGGCAGCTGACAGGTCACCGGGGTGAGATGCTTGCGCAGCAATGGCTAGCAGAACCCTTTGCTGGGCAGGTGCCCGTTTTAGCTGGTCGAGCAGGGTGCATAGCTTTTCTTCACTGGCAAACTCAGGCGCAATCCTTACAAATATTTCGGTTTTTGGTTGATAGCCAGAAACCAGTTCCTCCGATATGAACAGCAGGTTTCGTTCCAGCATCGACTTAATCAAAGCCATCGGATGTTTGAGCCCCGATTGCTGCGCCAGCTGCTCAATGGTCAGCTTGCGTTTTTGCCCAAGGAGGTGAATCAGGGTCATCTCCTCATCGGTTAGCTCGAGGGCTTCCACCTCAGCAGGGGAAACGTATGTGTCGCTTTCCATTTTCAGCCCGGAGGGCAGCGCAGCCTTCATCACTTCGCCCAGCGAGCACATGTAGTATGTGGATATCCATTCCCACAGGCTAAACTGTTGGGGCAATACCACCGGGCTTTCGTCAATTATCTGGAGTATCTCCTTAACCTGGAAACCTTCCGGTTTCTGATGGTGAAGTCTATAAACCAGTGCTGCGTAAAGCCTCCGTTTCCCAAATGATACCACAACCCTTGTACCGGGTTTTACTTGATTTTCGAATTCCTTAGGTACCAGGTAGGTGAATGTTCCTTGTAGCGCAAGGGGCAGTAAAACGTCGGCATATATTGCTAAATCGGTCATTCCTCGTGTTTCTTTATAACCCTAAAGATAGGTAAAAACATCTGATACTACTTATGGGTGTTGACAAGATTGAGCAATTTGGTAAGTGACAGATAAGCAGACAGATATGTTGCTCGATTAGAAACCAATCTTCGTAAACTTTGATAGTCAATAATCTGCCATTTGTCATAAAAAAGATGCGCTAAATCATCAAATAAATGCAATATGTCAAAATAATTTTAGTAACTTGCAAAATCTTTCTTCCTTGCAACATTTCCGTTTCAAACTTGTTTTAAAAAAAAGGGGAGACACATGTTTAAGCGAAAAGTTTTTTTTCTACTTTTGGTAATGATTCTGGCAGGGGGGGTGAGTTCATGTAATAACAATATCCCGTGTCCTGCCTATGCGAGCACAAGTATTGTTAGGTAAATTTAACTAGTTGAGCTATGAAAATTAAAAAAGTTGTATCGGTTCTGTTGCTACTTGCAATAGTAGCATTAGTGACAAGTTCCTGCTCAAAGAAAACTTGCCCTGCTTACAGCAAAATATACAGAAGTTCGGTAATTAACCAGTAATTAGTAGACCAAACCATTTTCCAAAGGGGCAAATATCTCCTTTAGTTATTTCATATTGCAAGGGCTTTCCATTCAGGATAGCCCTTAATTTGTTTAATAACAATTAATTGTATGGTTAGGAGAGGTTTTTTTTAAATTTTCGTGGTGGTTTATCAGTAAGTAGGGATTCTCAGAGTCGACCATCTGTTGTTTATCTATGGCATTGTCCAATAAAAACTAGGTTTACAGTTATAAAATTTCTGTTACCCTGTCCTTTAGGGCGGGGTTGTATACAATAAAGCGAAGTGGCTTTAGCCAAAATCTGAAGCAAACATAGCATGCTTAAGGTGTTGGATCAATTCATTTTGTTTTCTTAGGGTAATTTGTTGCATTTGCGATGCAATCTAGCTGCGTTGATCTTTGGAAAATTTACTGCGTGCATTGCATCTCTATAGTGTACTCTATACTATTGATGTGATACCCCTAACGGGGTTTGAAAATCATTATTTATGCGTTGCAATTAGTCACAAATGATTTTTACTTTTTAGTCAATTGCATTGTTTTATCAAGTCACCAGAAGTCAACCATTGAAAACATTATGGTAGAGCGTGATTGATATTTGATTAACCATGCTATGTGAGAAGGAAAAAAGTTCCAATGAAACACACCTACGTTTTTTATTAATAAAAACAGGAATTCCTCTCATCTACTGAATGCAAATAATTCCTACATTTAGCCTCACAATTAAATTAATCCTTCGGGGTTATTTGAAGCAATTTTTTTGTAACTTGTTTTGCCAAACTAAATGCTAAAGCTATGATTGAAATTTTTAGCTCCTCAATCGGGAAAAAGTTGATAATGAGCATAACAGGCTTATTCCTGATGCTTTTTCTCCTGGTTCACCTCACCGTTAACATGCTTCTGCTGGTTGGCGATGGCGAAGTTTTTAACCGGGCCGCCAGCTTTATGGCTACAAACCCAGCCATTAAAATTATTGAGCCACTTTTGGCTATTGGTTTTGTATTTCATATCTTCTACGCAACCATAATCACCCTAAAAAATCGGAGAACCCGTCCGGTAGGGTACTCAACCACCTCATCAAATGGTCTGTCCACCTGGTCGTCGAAAAACATGTACATTCTAGGTGGTACTATTCTGATATTTTTGGTTATTCACCTGGCCAACTTTTTCTGGAAACTCAAATTTGGCACCGTTGAGCCTATTACCTACGGGAACGAAACCATGGCAAACACCTACGCCTTGGTTTCAGGGCTTTTCATAAGCTACTGGTGGTACGATGTGCTTTACGTAATAGGTGCTATATTTCTGGGTTTACACTTAAGCCATGGGTTTTGGGCAGCATTTCAGACTCTGGGATGGAATGGCACCAAGTGGCTAAAGCGTCTGGAAACCATTGCTTACGTTTACGCTGCCATTATTGGTACGGGTTTTTCCATCATTCCATTATACTTTTTACTGTTTAAGTAGCTCTTTCCAACAAGGTAAAAATATCAACCTATATGACTAAGTTAAACGCCAAAATTCCTGAAGGCCCTTTGGCCGATAAATGGACAAATCATAAGGCTAAGCTCAGGCTGGTAAATCCGGCTAACCGTCGTAAACTCGACATCATCGTGGTTGGAACCGGCCTGGCGGGCTCATCGGCTGCGTCCACACTCGGTGAGCTTGGCTACAACGTGAAGGTTTTCTGCTACCAGGACAGCCCCCGCAGGGCGCATTCTGTGGCAGCTCAAGGTGGTATCAACGCGGCTAAGAATTATAAAAATGACAACGACAGCGTTTACCGCTTGTTCTATGATATGATTAAGGGGGGCGATTTTAGGGCCCGCGAGGCGAATGTTTACCGGGCTGCCGAGGTAAGCAACCTGGTAATAGACCACTACACGGCCCTGGGTGTACCCTTTGCCCGCGATTATGGAGGTCTAATTGAAAATAGGTCGTTTGGCGGGGTTCAGGTTTCCCGAACCTTTTATGCCAAGGGGCAAACCGGCCAGCAATGCCTGATTGGTGCCTACTCAGCACTTTCGCGGCAAATAGATAAGGGCACGGTAACCATGTACCCTCGTCGCGAGATGATGGATTTAGTGGTGATTGATGGTAAGGCACGCGGTATCATTGTTCGAAATCTGATTACCGGCGAAATAGAACGTCATTCGGCTCATGCCGTTGTATTGGCAACCGGTGGATATGGTACTATTTATTACCTATCTACCCTAGCTCTAAACTCCAACGGGTCCGCTGCATGGCGAGCTCACAAGCGTGGCGCGCTTTTTGCTAATCCCAGCTTCGTTCAGATACACCCCACCAGCATACCCGTTCTGAACGACCACCAGTGCAAGCTAACCCTAATGTCGGAGTCGCTCCGCAACGATGGCCGGGTTTGGGTACCCAAGCAGAAGGGCGACCCCCGAAAGCCAAACGAAATTCCTGAGGATGAACGCGACTACTACCTGGAGCGACGATATCCTGCTTTTGGCAACCTGGTACCCCGCGATGTGGCCTCGCGTGCAGCCAAGGAACGCTGCGATGCAGGTTACGGTGTTGGCCCAACAGGCCTATCGGTTTACCTCGATTTCCGCGATGCCATTCAAAAGAAAGGACGAAAATACATTGAGGAAAACTATGGCAACCTTTTCGAGATGTACGAAAAGATTACCGGCGAATCGCCTTACGAGGTGCCCATGCGAATCTATCCTGCCGGACATTACACCATGGGTGGTTTGTGGGTTGACTATAACCTGATGACTACCATCCCCGGCCTGTATGCCATTGGCGAAGCCAATTTCAGCGACCATGGCGCAAACCGCCTTGGCGCCAGTTCGCTCATGCAAACCTCTGGCGATGGCTACTTCATACTTCCCTACACCATTGCCGATTACCTGGCCGATGAGATTAAAACTCCCAAGATACCAACCAGTACTCCGGAGTTCGATTCCGCCGAAAAGGAGGTGAAGGATAGGATTCAGCGCCTGATGTCCATTAATGGAACCGAAACGGCAACGAGCTTTCATAAGCGCCTCGGTAAGATCATGTGGGACTACTGCGGGATGGTTCGAAACGAGGAAGGTTTAAAGAAAGCCTTAGGTCTGCTCGATGAGCTAAAAGTTGAATTCTGGAACAACCTGAAGATCCCCGACACCGCAGGAGAGCTAAACCAAGAGTTAGAAAAGGCTAGCCGGGTTGCCGATTTCCTGGAGTTAGGAAAACTCATGGTGTATGATGCCCTAAATCGCCGTGAGAGCTGCGGTGCTCACTTCCGCGAGGAGAGTCAAACAGAAACCGGAGAGGCCAAACGCGACGATGAGAACTACTCGTACGTTGCCGCCTGGGAATTTGCCGGCGATGGGAATGAGCCCATCCTTCATAAGGAAGAGCTCAAGTTTGAGTACGTAAAGCTGCAAGAGCGTAGCTATAAGTAACTCCATTTCATAAACCTATAACCTTTAAGGCAATGAAAGTAAAACTCAGGATATGGCGACAAAAGAATTCCCAATCTAAGGGAAAATTTGAGGTTTACGAACTCAATGATGTTGCCCCCGATATGTCGTTCCTTGAAATGCTTGACTCGCTAAACCAACGGTTGGTGAAAGAAGGGAAAAGCCCTGTGGCTTTTGATCACGATTGCCGCGAGGGCATTTGTGGGTCGTGTGGCATATACATCAACGGTCGGCCCCATGGTAACGATCATCGGACAACTACCTGTGAGCTGCGTATGCGGCGATTTAAGGATGGTGAAACCATTACTGTTGAGCCCTGGCGGGCTGCGGCTTTCCCTGTAGTGAAAGACTTGGTGGTTGATCGCTCAGCATTCGATAAGATTATCCAGGCAGGGGGCTACATCAGCGTGAATGCTGGTGCTGCTCAGGATGCCAACTCAATTCCTGTTCCCAAACACAATGCCGATGTGGCTTTCGATACCGCTTCGTGCATTGGTTGTGGCGCCTGCGTTGCTGCATGTAAGAATGCCTCGGCCATGCTGTTTGTGGCAGCCAAAATAACCCATTTGGCTCAATTCCCGCAGGGAAGAGTTGAGGCTCCTGAACGTGTAAAGCGTATGGTAGCAAAAATGGATGAACTTGGCTTTGGAAGCTGTACCAATACCCGAGCCTGTGAGGCTGAGTGTCCTAAAGGTATATCTATCAGTACCATAGCAAAGTTGAACCGAGAATACATTACGGCTAAGTTAAAAGACTGATCCTGATTACGATGAAGAAGAAAGAGAAGATTCCTGATATTCTACTGGTACCCGTTGACTTTAACGATTACTATGGAAAAGCAGTTGAGTTTGCTGCAAGGCTTGCTCCTATTACCAATGCTCAGATTCATCTGCTTCATGTACTCGATTTGAAGGACTGGTGGCTTAGCGAGGTTAAAGAGGAGAAGCTAATAAACGAAGCGTTTAACAAGTTGGTGGAGGTGGCCCGTCTTTTCGAATTACCAGCCGACACACGATTCAAGGTGCTTACCGGAAAACGCCACCAGAAAATCGTTGAGTACGCTAACGAGGAGAACGTAAGGTATATCCTGATGGTGGATAACTACCCATTTGCGCAGGAGGGAAAACGAATTGGTTCAACCCTCGAAAACGTGATCATGACTGCTACTAAGCCTGTGATTACGGTTAAAAGCATACCCGATACCATTTTCAAAAATTTGCTGGTTCCCCTGGATTTAACCCGAAACTGCCGACTTAAGCTGTTTAACTCGGTTGCCTTTGCCTTGACCTTCGATTCGAAACTGCATCTGGTATCGGTTATTATGGGCGATATCGATCCGGAGCAAAGCCGCCTTAACGAGAAGATTGAAAAGTATTCGACCATCTACAGCGAGAATAGCATTCCGCATACCAAAAAACTGATAAGGAAGGACGAAGAGTATGCTTACCAGGAAATTCTCGATTACGCCGAGGAGATTGGGTGTGATTCCATCATCATTATGACCCATAATGAAACCGCTAGTTTTGATAACTACATCGGTTCATTTGCTCATCATATCATTAACGAGGCTCGAATACCGGTTATTACACTGAACAATGCCTCATCGGGCAATGCTACCCGAAGCATTCTAAGTTCGATTATCGACCCCTTGAATATTTTTTAACCGTGTAAAAGAAAGGAATTGCTAAAATGATTAAATTTGCAACGTATTACAAGCGGGAGTAGTTCAGCTGGTAGAACATCAGCTTCCCAAGCTGAGGGTCGCGGGTTCGAGTCCCGTTTCCCGCTCAAAGGTGGTCAATGCTTGACCACTTTTTTTATAGCCTGATTGCTAAAACGGTGATGTCGTCGCGCTGGGGCTCATCGCCCTTAAACATCACAAACTCTTTGAGCAGATGCGACTGCATCTCGGCCATGCTTAACCCCATGGTGGTGTGCAGGCTGGTATGGAGGCGGCAGGAAGTAAACTTTTTTCTTTGTGGGTTGTTTTGATCAACAATACCATCGGTACACATTACCAGCATGTCGCCTTTGTGCATGGAAATCCTCCAGTTGGTGAAATCCTGATCCACATCGGGCAGCACGCTACCAATGGATTTGCGGTTCCCTTTTAGGGTTTGAATTTTGCTGTCGCCCTTGTGGTAGTAGTATAAAGGTCGGTTTGCACCGGCATAGGTTACCACAAAACTATCTTCACCCTTTCGTTCAATCATGCAGAGGGATACATCCATCCCATCGAAGCTATCGCTAACATCTTGCCTCAGAGCTTTTGTAACCTCTTCGCTGAGTTCGGTTAGTATGGCGGCGGGATTGTGATTTTTCCGCTCCTGAACAATTTCGCTAAGCAACCGGCTACCGATTAACGACATAAATGCACCGGGTACACCATGGCCGGTGCAGTCTACAACGGCAACAAATAGCTTATCGTTTGGTCGTGCTTTGGGTCCGGCTTGGGTCACCCAGTAAAAATCGCCTGAAACCAGCTCCTTGGGTTGGTAAATCAGGAAATACTCAAAATCATTACCAAACGAGCTGTCTAAGTCGGGAAGTATGGCTTGCTGAATGGTTTTGGCATACTGAATGCTGTCGTTGATATGTCGGTTACGTTCTTCCAACTCATCGCGTTGCGAAAGAATCTCCTCTTTCTGGTGTTGCAGGAGTATGTTCTTTTCGGTAAGCACCCTTTCCGATTCCTTTAGCTCCTTCGTCCGTTCATCAACCAGTTGCTGGAGCTTGATGTTTGAAATCCGGAGTATGCGTGTGTTAAATCGCACTATGCCCCAAATAATGATCAGGAGCAAGAGTATGTAGGTGAGAAAAGCATACCATTTCAGGTAGAACGGATTATCGATAACGAACTCAAATGCTTCAACCGTGCTCTCAATATTCTGTAGGTTTCTCGATTTTACCAGAAACCTGTAGTTGCCCGGGTTCAGGTTGGTGTACTCTTTTGTCCGTTCGGTTTGCCAGTCGCTCCAATCTTCGTCATAACCTTCCAGTTTATATGAGTAGTACACTTTAAGGTTGGGTTGAAAATAGGGCGTTGCAAAGGTAAAGGTGAGAGAGTTGTTACTATGACTCAACCTGATAGGATGAATGGAATTAAAGTGCCTGTGAGGGCGGAATGGTAAAAGTGAACTGCTGTCAAAGGGATTACCTCCGTAGATGAGCTGACGCCTTTTGGTTACCACTTGCCTGATGTAAGTGCGAGGAATTACATTGTTTTCGAGAAATTCGGAAGGGTTGAACCGAAAGAGTCCGTCGGTGCATGAAATCCATGTTATGTTTTGTTCATCGGTATATACATCAAAGAAAACGGTTTCGGGTATTAAGCTGAATTGGGCCGGCGAGCGTTTATAGGTTTTGTTGGGTAGCCTAATTGCCCTTTCAAGCCATCGGTTTGCAGGAAAGTGGTAGGCTTCGAACCAGATATTGCCGTTACGGTCGCAGCTCAAAACCCTTAGGCTAGTGTTGCCACTTGCAAATTCAGTTCCTAGTAGGGAGTCGGGAACAAAAGAGTCTTGCTCCCGGCTGTAGCGAGAGAGCCCCTTTTCGGTGCTGGCGTATACCTTATTGTCGATTAGGGTTATTGCTATGTCATCGCATTTGGGGTTGTAGGGTGGAATGTAAAGCTTGTAGGTTTCGTATTTAAGCTGATAGGGGTTTACTACATCCAAAAAACCAACCCCCTTGAACCGTAGCGTAAACCAAATGTCTCCCTGTGAGTCCTCCACCATTGTGTAGATCTCGTCCTGGGTTTTCAGGAGGTATCCCAGGTACTTAAACTTTCCGCCTATTTCCTGGATTATTCCAATCCCATCGCGCAGGCAAGCGTAAATAGTGCCGGGATATAGCTTTGAGGGACAAAGATAATAGGTGTGGCTATTGCAGCCCGGTAAGAGATTGGCCTGGCTACCGTTAATTTCATAAACCCCGCTGGAAGTGGCTCCAAGAAGATGCTTATGGCCCTTATCGTCGGTGTATGTACTAAGTTTCCATGATAAGTCGTTTACCCCTTTAACTTTCTCAAAGTGAGAGTTTTTCTTAAGGTAGATTCCTGTGTTAGAGCTGTAGTATATCTTCCCTTCAAAGTTTACCGCTGATTGCACTACCCCGCTTATCCCATCTTTATCTGTCCAGCTTGTAAGCTGTGAGCGAAAAGGGGTGTATGAGATTCCATTATTGAGAGCCATCCAAATATTTTGGGCGTTATCCGAGTAAAGGTACCAGGCGGTATTATCTTGCAGTCCTGTATCTTTATTTATAGCTCTAATAATGTTACCTTTAGAATCGATAAAAACTACACCCCCTGAGTATGTTCCAATTGCCCATGTGTTCATATCAACCAGAATGCCGGAGTATATTCGGTTTTCAATGAAGAAGTTATCGTTTGAGGTGTGGAAAGGGACAAGGGCTACAAAGTCGCTAGGAAGGGATGTGCTCGTTAGGGCTTGACGGTTAAGCAGGTAAAAGCCATTGGTCTGGGTGCCAATCAGCAAATAGTGCTCATTAAAGGGGAGTATGGTGTAAACCAGCTGTTTGCCGAGTATTTCGCAGCCCGGAACTTTGGTGAGCGTGTCGTGGTTTAGGTAGGTGAGCCCATAGTCCCGCTGGTTAATAAAGAATATGTTATCAACCAGATAGGAACGGTGAAATTGGGTTTTGGGTGCCCACACGGTGATGCTTAAATCCTTGTTAAGCCTGAATAGAGCGTTGAAAGTGGAGAAGAAAACCTCGTTGGAGGTGGGGTAGATTTGGCGGATTAGTCCAGGTTTGGCGTACTGCTCTGGCAGGTAGCGGGTTAGCGAGAAGTATTTTGTGGAGTGGGTTGAGTCTGCAGCTAAAAAGCCAAACTCATCTTGGCCCCCCACCCAAACTTTTCCGTACGGATCGATCCCTAAGCAGCGAGCCAGCGCATCGTTTATGGAAATATGTCGCCACTCTGACCCGTCGTACTCTATCACTCCTACGTTATTTGCAACGTAAATCATACCCCGGCTATCCTGGGTTATTGCCCAGCTTTGGGAGTGACCGTTGTACTGTCGATGATGAAAGTTGACCAGAGGGTGCCTACCTAAATCATCGGAATCAGCAAGCGTTGATGAAACTTGCAGTGTTAAAAAGAAAACCAGACAAATAAAGCTCCGCACATCAGCACGTATTAAAACCACAGCAAGTTATTAAAAGATTGAATACGGAACAATAAAAAAAGGGCTAAAAGCCCTTTGCTGAGAGACAAATTTTATTTTTTACCTGAATTTATAGGAATAGCGGTACACCACACGGTAGTTGTAATCGGAGTAGTACGCATCCACCTCATCAATATTCCCTTTGCTGTCAATTTTATAGTTCCGGCGTGAGTAATCTGATGCCCCATCCTCATACCACTTTTCCTCTAGGAGGTTACCTTGGCTATCGTAATTATAGGCGCTGTAAAGTATTTTTTGGGTCCCGGGTTTGGTAAGGTACACCTCAACCAACTGCTTCTTTGTGTCATACTTATATTCATAGCTCGCTCTTGGCTCTCCTCCGTGATACTCGGTTTTAGCTTGAAGCAAATCATCGGTTCCGTATTTGAAGGTGGTTCGGCCCAACTCCTTACCTGCTGCAGTGAAATTTTTCTCGTCGATAACCCTGCCTGCGTCATCAATCACACGCTCAACTGTGCGGTTTAGGGTTCCAGCAGGTTTGTATATAGATATCATAATTTTTGAGTCAGCGTACTCAAACACCCATTTCTCCTCGACGGCGTTACCTGCATTATACTTTGTGATCTCCTTTTGCTTACCATCGGGGGTGTATGAGTAGGCTATCCGGTATGTTGTTTTCCCATCGTAGCCCATTTCGGTAAGCTTGTTTCCTTTGGAGTCGTAGGTGAAGGCTTGGCGAAACGACAAGGAAAATCCTTTGCCCGGAATATCCTGGAACTGTTGGTATTCTATTTTCCTATTCTGATTGTCGTACTTGTAAATATGACGCGATCCTACCTCGCCGTTCTGCTTGTAGTTAATAACCTCAACAATATTGCCTTGCTTGTCGTAGTTGGTTTCAACTGTTTTGAAACCCTTGCTGTCCACCTTGTCCTTAACAAACCGATGGGTCCATTGGGTGATGCTCTCAATCTTGTTCTGAGCTATTTTTTCTCGGCTCATCAGCTCGGTAATGGTTTGAGCCGAGATGGCTTGTGTATATAGAAGTAGTAAAACGGTAGGTATAGTAAACGCTCTCATGGTTGTCAAGCTTCGTTTATATCATTCAAACTTTTGCAAATATAACAAAAACCGAAAGAGTTATTACAAATAACGTGCCTAATAGTAGATTAAGGGGAGGGGGGTTAAAATAACCGACTATTCATCTTCCTCAGTGGTAATCGGAATGGTTACAGCCAGGATAAAGAAGTGCCGATTGTTCTCGTAGGGCACGAAGTGGTAGTAGAGTTTCCGTTTCGATTTGCGGGCAATGTCAATAAGCCCTAATCCGGCTCCGCCTTTTTCATTTAGCTCACCCTCAACCATCTGTTGCATGAACATTTCCTTCAGCTGCGAGGGCGAAGCAGAGTTTAATCGCTCGAGCCTTTGCTCTAGAACCGGAACTTTGTCGTTTCGAATCAGGTTTCCCGTTACGATGTAAAAGCTATCGCGTTCCTTACCCACTACAAAGAGCCCGTTGCCAATCTGCTTTTCCTTCTCATCATAGTCATCGGAATGCTTGGTGATATTTTGAAGGCATTCAATTATGATGTGGAATACCCGTTTTCGGGTAGCAGTGGGGACATTCATCTCGGCAATCTTCCGATTGGCCATGAATGCAAACGAACGCATAATCTGATGGTTCATCTCTCCTTTATAGATGAGAGGAAAACCACTTGCTGCAATTTCGTTTGCCAGGGTCGATTTTATGAAATAAATGACGCTATCCATCAATCAAAATATCAGTTGAAGATAGGTATTTTATCCGAACATAACAAAATTATTGTTTACAAACTTCTTGCCCTTTTTTATGAAATGCTCAGTTTTGAGGATAAAATGGACGATTTGGTTCATGAAAAAAGTTACCTCAAGGTGAATGCAAGGTTAAGGTAATGTTATTTTATGAATACCTCCAGAATGGCGCAATGCCCGATGGGTCGGAGAATGATGTTTTTAAGGTCGGCAGGTATGAGAACGGTTTCCCCTAATGTAAGGGTTTCGCTTTCGCCTGACCCGTAAATCACTTGACACTCCCCATCGATACAGGTGTATATAACAAATGAGTCTAGTAGATTGTAATCGCGTTGTATGGCGCTGCTAAATGCCAGGCGATTAGTAGTAAAGTATTGACACGAAGCCAGCTCGGTGGTTTTGTTGTTTTCAATGGGAGGGTTGGTTTTAGGTTGAGTTACCCCTTTAAAGTCAATAACGTCTATTGCCAGCTCAGTGTGCAGCTCCCTGGATTTTCCTTGCGAGTCGGTTCGGTTCCAGTCAAAAATTCGATAGGTGATATCGGAGGTTTGCTGGATTTCGGCAAGTAAAACACCTTTCCCAATGGCATGAACCCTGCCAGACGGTATAAAAAACACATCACCCTTAGTGGCTGGCTCATGATGCAACAGGTCGGGTAAGTTGCCGTTTCGGAGAGCTAAAAGATAATCCTCGCGCGATGTGTCGTTCTTAAATCCGGTGATAATCTTTGAATCATTTTCTGCATCAATGATGTACCACATTTCGGTTTTACCGTAAGCATGGTGGCGGTTGCGGGCGGTATCATCATCCGGATGAACCTGTATGGATAGCGTTTCGGTGGCATCTATCAACTTGATAAGTAAAGGGAATTCTTCGCCAAACTTTTCGAAAATGCTTTCCCCAACCAGTTCGCCCATGTAAATCTCAATCAGTTCGTTTAGCGTGTTGCCTGCCAGGAATCCATTATGAACTATCGAAACGTCGCCCTCTACCCCTGAAATCTCCCAGCTCTCGCCACAACGCAGCATGCCTTTGGGCAATTTCTTACCCATTAGGGTTTGAAGTTTGTTGCCTCCCCATATTCTTTCTTTCAGAATGGGGGTGAATTTTAGTGGGTATAGCGTTGGGCTCATGATTATGAAGTATTTTTTCTTTTTTTCGTTTAACTTGCTTTAGTACCTTTGCAAAGGTAACACATTTAAAATTGAATACATGCTAATAATAGGAATTGCAGGTGGAACAGGCTCGGGTAAAACAACTGTAGTTAATAAAATAATTGAGCTGCTTCCCAAGGGTGAGGTGGTAGTCATCCCTCAGGACTCCTACTACCGTGATAACTCACACTTGCCCCTGGAGCAAAGGCAGGAGATGAACTTTGACCATCCCGATTCTATCGAGTTCGAGCTCCTGGTTCAGCACATTAAAGATCTGAAAGCAGGCAAGGCCATTCATCAACCCATCTACTCCTACCTTACCTGCACCAGGGCTCCAGAAACAATACCCATTGAACCCCGGCATGTGGTAATTGTAGAGGGAATTTTGATTTTTACCTGTGAGGAGCTGCGGAAATTGCTCGACATTAAGGTTTTTGTAGATGCCGATGCCGACGACAGGCTTTCGCGTGTGATTGCCCGCGATATCGTTGAACGTGGACGTTCAGTTAATAAGGTGCTTGAACGCTACGAGAAAACCGTTAAACCCATGCACCTTCAGTTCATTGAGCCTACCAAACGCTACGCCGACATAATCGTTCCGCAAGGCGGAAATAATTCTGTTGCTATTAGTATTTTAACTTCGATTATTGAAAAAACTTTACGTTCGCATAACTTATTATAGCCATGCTGGATGATGTGAAACCCGATGAGGTGTTATTCCTCGATATAGAAACAGTACCCCAGTACGCAACCTACGAAGATATGCCCGACGAGTTCAGGGCGTTATGGGATAAAAAGGCGGGTACTCTGGCTCGTAATAACGAATTGCCAGGAGAGCTTTACCAGCGAGCCGGCATATATGCCGAATTTGGAAAGATTGTTTGCATATCGGTTGGGCTTATCGTTCCACAGAATGGCGCCTTAGCGTTCAGAGTAAAATCTTACTATGGCGATAACGAGGCAACCCTGCTCTCCGATTTCGGCTCAATGCTGAAAAATCTGGTAAATCGTAAACCCAACCTAAACCTTTGTGCCCATAACGGAAAAGAGTTCGACTTTCCGTTCATTGCCCGTCGGATGCTGGTAAACGGCCTAAGAATACCCGATATGCTCAATGTGGCCGGACGGAAACCCTGGGAGGTAAAATTCCTCGATACCATGGAGCTATGGAAGTTTGGCGATATCAAGCACTACACCTCGCTCAACCTGTTGGCCTACATTTTTGGAATTCCCTCACCCAAGGATGATATCGACGGGTCTCAGGTTGCTAACTGCTACTATGTTCAAAAGGACTTGCAGCGCATAGCTCTTTACTGCGAAAAGGATGTACTAACAGTAGCTCAGCTTCTGCTTCGTTACAAGGGGGTACCATTAATACCTGCGGAAATGGTCATCCGCTCGGCCGATTAACCAAGGAACATTTTAAGCGCACCAATGAATTGGACAGGTTGCTCAGCATGCACCCAATGGCCTGCTTGGTGGATGCTAATGACCGTGGACCGAGGGTACACTTCTTTCAATCTGAAAACCTGATGAATGGGTATGTAATCCGATCTTTCGCCACGAATGAAAAGAACATCAGCATTTTTTGCTGAGCCCGCATCAACATCAACACCAAGTAACATTTGCTCCAGGTTTTGTTCCAGCGCTCCGATGTTAAGCACCCATTCAAAACCTGATGGTTTACGTTTGAAGTTCTTCAGCAGGAATTGCCTCAAACGGCTATCCGGAATAAATGCTGATAGTGCACGTTCCGCTTCCTCGCGGGTTTTAAACCTTTCGGGTTGAACCGATTTTAGCGATTCGATTATGCTGCTATGCTCCGCATATGTTCTCCGAAACCAGCTATCCTCCGGATGGTAGCCCCATGGTGCAACATCAACCACTACCAGCTTGGCTACCATCTCTGGGTGTTGCGACTGGAGTAGCATGGCTACCCGACCTCCCATGGAGTGGCCCACCAGGTGAAACTTCTCCAAACCTAAATCCATTGCCAATTCATATAGGTCGTTTGCCATAGCCGCATAGCTATGAACCGGAGAATGTGGGCTTTGCCCATGGTTTCGCTGGTCGGGTATGATTACACGAAATTGATCGGAGAGTTGCTTGGCTATGGACATCCAATTGTCGGAAGATCCGTAGAGCCCATGAAGTATTATCACCGGAAAACCGGAACCCGTCTGCCTGAAGAAGAGTTTCATTTAATATCGTAGCTGCTTCAGGTACAATTGTATGGTATTTTCAAGCCCAAAGTATAGCGCATCGCTAATCAGAGCGTGCCCAATGGATACTTCAAGAAGTCCGGGAATGTTGCGGGCAAAAAAGTTCAGATTTTCCAGGTTCAGATCATGTCCGGCATTTAAACCAAGTCCAACTTCCTGAGCAGCAAGCGCTGCTTTTACAAATGGCTCAATCGCTTTTTCTGGCCCAAAAGGATACTGCGATGCGTATGGTTCGGTGTACAGCTCTATTCGGTTTGTACCCGTATCGGCAGCATGCTTCACCATCTCAACATCAGCATTTACAAAAATGGATGTCCTTATACCCTTTTCCTGAAAAACCGGGATGATCTTTTTCAAAAAAGCTTTGTTGGCTATGGTATCCCAGCCGGTATTGGAGGTTAGGGCATCAGGGGGATCGGGTACCAGAGTTACCTGATGGGGTACAACGCTTAGCACCAGGTTTATGAACGATTCGCTTGGGTAACCCTCAATGTTAAACTCGGTGGTTATGATTGGCCTGATATCCATTACATCCTGGTAACGTATGTGCCGCTCATCGGGGCGGGGATGTACCGTGATCCCCTCAGCTCCAAAACGTTGGCAGTCTATGGCAGCCTTCAGCACGTCGGGAATATTACCCCCGCGTGCATTGCGTAGGGTGGCAATTTTGTTTATATTTACGCTTAATCGTGTCATTGCATCCAAATTAGTTTAACTTTGTACAAAAGTAATCCTTTTTTTACTTAGTCATGGTGGCCAAGGATATGATTTCGGATGTGATACCGGCTCTTAAAACCTCCGATACCGGGATCACAGCTCTGAACTGGATGGACATCTTTAAGGTGTCCCATCTGCCCATTGTCAACGACAAGGAGTTTCTTGGCCTGATTTCAGAAAGCGATATCTATGACCTCAATATGCCCGAAGAGCCTTTGGGTAATCACCAGCTTTCGCTGCTAAGGCCATATGTGACAGAAGATCAGCATGTTTTCGAGGTGATGGAGGTGTTATCGAGGTTAAAGCTTTCGCTGGTTCCGGTTTTGGATTACTCAAAGAATTTTCTGGGTGTTATAACGCTCATGGAGCTTTTGCACTACTTTGCTGAGCTATCAGCTCTAAGGCACAAAGGGAGCGTTATTGTTCTGGAGATGAATAGTAACGATTTCAGCATGACCCAGGTATGTCAAATTGTAGAGGGTAACGATGCCAAAATCCTTGCAGCCTACATCACATCACACCCGAACTCCACCCGTATGGAGCTAACCCTTAAGCTCAATGTAACCGATGTTACATCAATAAAGCAAACCTTTGACCGTTATAACTATGTGGTTACGGGTGCTTACATGAAGCAGGACGATGAGGCTGATTTGCTGAACGATAGGCTTAACTTTCTGTTTAAATTTCTCGACATTTAATCGCATCGTATGACAATAGGTGTATATGGCAAGAAGATTGATGCAGAGTTTACTGAGGCAACCCGAAATCTTTTTGCTGCGCTTGAAAAGTACCAGGTTGAAGTTCTTCTGTACCTCCCTTTGCTGGATTTTATTAAAGCCAATCTGTCGTTTATCCCAAATTTCCGCGGCACGTTTATCAACTCACACGAAGTTAAGGGCATAGATATAATGATTAGCCTTGGAGGCGATGGCACATTTCTTGATTCTATCACCTTGGTTCAAGATTCAGGAATACCCGTAATGGGAATAAACCTGGGAAGGCTCGGATTCCTGGCCACCACATCAATACCTGAAATCGATAACTCAATCGATCTGCTTATGGCATCGAAATACACCGTGGAACAACGCAGCATGCTCCAGGTTGATGCTGGCAGCCACTACTTTGAACCTTTCCCATTTGGGCTGAACGACTTTGTAGTTCGGAATGTGGGTTCCGGATTGCTGCATGTGAGTACTTGTATTAATGGCAATTACCTGAGTACATACTGGGCCGATGGTTTGATTCTATCAACTCCGGCTGGTTCAACAGCCTATTCGCTCAGTGTTGGTGGCCCCATACTCACACCCAGCCTGTCGGCTTTTGTACTTTCGGCCATAGCCCCTCATCACCTTACCGTTAGGCCACTGGTTATCCCCGATGATAGCTATATCGAATTGGAAGTGTCGGGTAGGGAGGGTGGCGTGATGCTTTCCCTGGACTCCAGGAGCTCTCAGGTGCAGCTACCGGTTAGGGTTTCCTTAAAAAAAGCCCCGTTTCATGCAAATGTGATTTGCCTGAAGGGGAATACCTTTTACCGAACAATCCGTAGTAAGCTGCTTTGGGGGATGGATAAAAGAAACTAATTTTGCAACAAATTGCAGGTATTTAACGTTTTACATTAGTTGGGGTGTTAAACGCGATGGATAGAAAAATAAAAATGCGACAAGTTATAAGCATAGCGGTTATCTTGCTAATGCCCTTATCCACATTTTCTCAAACCTGGAAAATAAACCGAATTGAGGTATTCATGGGCTTGCCCGTAAATCACTACTTCGGTGATGTTGGAAACACCGCTCAGTCCACTATGATTACCGGATACAAAGATTTTCGTATACGTGCCATCAGGGGGGGATTTGGTGGCGGATTAGGTTACCGTCTTAATCCTTTTATTTCGGCTCAAGTTAGCATAAATGCAGGATTTCTTGGGAATACTGATGAAGGATCGGATTACAGTACCCGGGGGTATCGTTTCTCCACGTTTGGAACGGAGCTTTTAGCTAAAGGCTTGTACTACATCATCCCCGAAAGCGATCAGAACTACTACTACAGCATAATGGATCTCAGGGGTGGGTTGAGGCACTTAAATAGACCCTTTAGCCTTTATGCATTTGTTGGTGCAGGCGGTCTTTTCTTCTCAGCAAGTGCAAACGATGCAATGCTTGCTCGCATTTCGCCTCCTGAAGTAACCAAAAAGGAGGTGGATGAATCCAAATTTTTTACTTTTGTACTGCCATTTGGGGTTGGGGCGAAGTATGAGTTTTACCCCAGAATTCAGCTGGGTGTTGAACTGGGTGCCCGTTACGTTACCACCGATTACCTTGATGCCTTTTCATCGGCACATTCAAAGTACAATGATATGTACTACACCATGAACATCAACGTTTACTATAAAGTACCATATCATAAACTTCTTAAACGTTCATTTTGGCGGTTCTGATGAGTAAAAATAGTTGTAGAGTTCTTCTGCTTGTTTGCGGATTATTCTGTTATTCGCTGCCGAATGTTCAGGGACAGGATCGCCGCGATTTTGGAATTCAGGCTGGTGTATCCTACTATTACGGTGATTTTAATGAGATAATGCCTCTCTACAGCCCATCGTTTGCCATGGGCGTGGTTTTCCGGTACAACATAAATCACAGCTACTCCATTCGGGCATCCGGGATTTACGCTGCCGTTAGTGGCAACTCCTCATCATCCGACATCATTCCCGACCCTAACATCTCCTTCTCAAAAACGATAATTGGTGCTGAGGCATTGGGTGAATTTAACTTTTTGCGAATCAACCCTGTTAGCGAACGCAAAGGTAAGCTATCGCCTTATGTTAATGCTGGATTCGGAATTGCTCAGCTGGGATCCACGTTTATGATACATATCCCATTTGGCGGTGGACTTAAGTACACACCCGGGCAGCGTCATACCTTTGCGTTGGAGTGGCGATTGCATAAAACCTTTAACGATTTGATTGACGATTACCGCTCACCCAACGATGGCCGCAAGCCATTCCTGCACAATAATGATTGGTTTTCTTTTATGGGGCTAATTTACACCTACCGAATCCCAAATAACAGCTATATTTGCCCCGCTTATAGGTAAACTCATGTCATTAATCGATCAGATAGATAAAGCCAAAGTTCCTGAGCATGTTGCCATAATCATGGATGGGAATGGCCGTTGGGCTCAGCAACGCGGAAACCAACGTATCTTTGGCCATAGGAATGGTGTAAAAGCAGTAAGAGCCGCCACCGAGGCTGCCGGGGAGCTTGGCGTTAAGTACCTCACCCTTTACGCATTTTCTACCGAGAACTGGAGCCGTCCCAAATCGGAGGTTGACGCCCTTATGAGCCTTCTCGTGGATACTATAAACTCCGAGATGGAGACCCTTCTTAAGAATGATATCCGTATCCTTACCATTGGCGACATAGGCATGCTTCCCTCTGATGTTCAGCTGAAGCTGAGTGAGGTGATTAAACAAACTTCGCACTGTAAAACCCTAACTGCAATTCTTGCTCTTAGCTACGGTTCAAGGCTGGAAATTACAGAAGCCATAAAAAAGCTTATTGCTGAACACCAAAACGGTAAGTTATCGCTTGATCAAATTACTCCAGAACTTTTTTCGAGCTATCTTTATACGGCTGGCATACCCGATCCGGCTCTGCTGATTCGAACCAGCGGCGAGATCAGGTTAAGCAACTTCCTTTTGTGGCAATTGGCCTACACCGAGCTTTACTTCACCCCAGTTTTGTGGCCCGACTTTACAAAGGAGGAGTTCTACAAGGCTGTAATTGAGTATCAAAAGCGCGAACGGCGTTTTGGCAAAACAAGCCAGCAGCTCTAAAGGCTTCGTATATTTTAACAGTTAGCCAAAACTACCTGTTGTTTAAAATCATATTTTTGATGCCGAAGGTAATAATACTTTCGGCGTTTACTTTGTAACATAGGAATTTATACTAATTTTACGCCACCAAATTGAGCAATAGGTTTGTTATGATTAGATTAAAGGTTTTAGCATTTACAGTTCTTATTTCCGTATCAGCATCATTTGCCCAGGAAACGCCTTTCAGCTACGAATTACCCAAGCGTTACCGTGTCAAGGAGATTACAGTAACCGGCATTAAGTTTTTAAACCCCGATGTTATTGTATCTATCACTGAAATAAGTGTAGGCGATACCATTCAGATTCCGGGAGAAAAGGTGACCAAGGCAGTAAAAAAGCTTTGGAGCCAAGGGCTATTTTCCGATGTTGAAATTGGAGCCAGTCGTATCGAAGGCGAAGATATCTACCTGAATGTTTACCTACAGGAACAGCCCCGTTTAACCACCGTCAACTTCCGTGGAATTCGTAAAGGCGAAGCCGATGATTTAAAGGAGAAGCTTAAGCTTCGCAGCGGAAGCCAGCTTACCCAGGCTACCCTGGCTAACAGCATTCATATCATCAAAAAGCATTACAGGGCTAAGGGTTTCCTCAACGTTGAGGTTGACCCCATTCAGGAAACCGATACCATTATATCTAATGGTGTAAAGCTAACATTCGACATAAAGAAGAACACAAAAGTTAAGATAGGGGAAATAACTTTTGATGGTAACAAGGCCTACAGCGAGGCACGTTTGCGCAGAGCGTTAAAGAAAATTCACCGTCGCGACCTGAACATATTCAAATCAGCAAAGTTCATTGAGGCCGATTACGATGAGAGCTTGGATAACCTGGTAGCTTTCTACAACGAGCACGGGTACCGCGATTTTAAAATTCTAAATGATTCCATTTACACCATCAACGAAAAACGTATTGGAATTCATTTTACCATATATGAAGGCCCACAGTATCACATTCGTGATATTCGGTGGGTAGGCAACACCAAGCTGCCTGCAGAGGCACTGACAGCTGTTCTTGGTATGAAAAAGGGCGATGTGTATGATCGCAGCTTGTTGGAGAAGAGGCTCTTTACCGACGAGAACTCAATCTCAACCATATACATGGACGATGGTTACCTGTTCTTTCAGCTCGATCCGGTTGAGGCTAATGTTCAAAACGATTCTGTTGACCTGGAAATGAGGATCTACGAGGGCGACCAGGCCACGGTGAACCGCGTAATAATTGCCGGAAACACAAAAACCAACGAACATGTTATTCGTCGGGAAATCTGGTCAAAGCCCGGTTACCTGTTCAGCAAATCGGAAATAACCCGAACGCTAAGGGAGCTTGGTCAGATGGGGCATTTTGACCCGGAAAAACTGGGAATCAATCCGTTTCCCAATCCGGCCGATGGTACAGTTGACCTGAAATATACCGTAGAGGAAAAGGCAAACGATCAGCTGGAGGTTTCCGGGGGCTGGGGTAACCGCATGTTTGTGGGAACCATCGGAATCCGTTTTTCTAACTTCTCCGTACGCCGGATTTTTGAAAAGGATGCCTGGCGACCTGTTCCTTCGGGCGACAGCCAGTCGCTCTCCATTCGTGCATCAACCAATGGAACATACTATAAGGCCTTTAGCCTTTCGTTTACCGAACCATGGCTGGGTGGTCGTAAACCTACTAACTTTTCTTTTTCAGTTTATCGTACTATTCAAAGCGGCGGTGTAAACTATTTCTATCAGACCAGCGACAAGTATTTCCGCGTAAGCGGGGCTTCAGTTGGAATTGGCACCCGTTTGAAATGGCCCGATGACTATTTCACCATTTACAACGAGGTGGGAATACAAAACTATAAGCTAAGCAACTGGAAAGGATATTTTATCTTTACCGATGGACAGTCCAATAACTTTAGCTATAAGATTACGCTGGCACGCAACTCTACCGACCAGATGATTTACCCCCGTACTGGGTCAAACCTTTCGCTCTCACTTCAAATAACTCCCCCATACTCACTACTAAATGGCAAGGACTACTCAAAACCCATGTCCGACAGCGAAAAGTATAAATGGATTGAGTATCACAAATGGACAGGCCGAATTCAATGGTTCACACCCTTGGTTGAGAACCTTGTACTTTACACCAATTTTCAAATGGGTGTTATGGGATACTTCAATAAAAAGTTAGGGCACTCTCCCTTCGAAGGGTTTGACCTTGGTGGCGATGGAATGTCGGGGTATAACCTGTATGGAAAAGAAACCATTGGTTTAAGAGGGTATCAGAATGGTTCACTCACCCCATACGTAAGAATTGGCGAGTCGCTGGTGGGAGATGCCCACCTGTACGATAAGTTTACCATGGAGCTGCGTTACCCCATCTCCCTTAAGCCACAGGCTGCCATATACCTGCTCACTTTCATCGAGGCGGGTAATGCCTGGCAAAAAGCCGGGGATTTCAATCCATTTAACGTTCACCGCTCTGCAGGTGTTGGGGCGCGTTTCTTCCTGCCCATGCTCGGAATGCTAGGAGTTGACTGGGGGTATGGATTTGATAAGATACCTTTACGTCCCGATGCTCATAAAGGACAGTTCCATTTTATAATCGGAATGCCATTTTAACTATTCTTAACTCTTAAGTAAGAAAATGGAAAACAATAGGCATGTTTGTTGCAATTGCTAACCGAGAACTTTAAAACCAAAAGCCATGAAGAGATTCATTCTGTTTTCTTTAATCTCACTAATTAGCCTTGGAGCATGGGCTCAAAAGTTCGCCTATGTCGATACCGAGTACATTCTTAAGAAAATACCCTCGTATAAAGCGGCTCAGGAACAACTCGATAAACTGTCCGAGCAGTACCAAAAGGAGATAGAGGAGAAGTATGCCGAGGTTGACAAGATGTTTAAGGATTACCAGGCTGAAAAAGTGCTTCTAACTGAAGAGATGAAAAAGAAGCGCGAGGACGATATCATTGCCCGCGAGCGAGGGGTAAAGGAACTTCAGATGAAGTACTTTGGTCGAGACGGGCTACTGTTCAAGAAACGCGAGGAGCTGGTAAAACCAATACAAGATCAGGTGTTCAACGCTATAAAAGAGATAGCGGTGGAAGGCGGCTATGCCGTAATATTCGATGCTGCTGCATCGCCTAACATGATTTACACTAATCCCCGATACGATAAAAGCGAAGAAGTGCTTCAGCGTTTAGGGTTCAAATAATTTTAATATATTTGCCTACAAACAAAAACCAGATGATCATGAGGAAAGTACTATTTGTTGCAGTTATTGCACTTTTTACTGTTGCTGGAACAAACGTAATAGCGCAGAACTACAAGTTTGGACATATTAACAGCCAGGAAATACTTTCAGCCATGCCCGACAGGGATAGCGCTGAGGCTAAAATTAAGAAGTACGCCCTGTCGCTTCAGGAACAAATTGAACAGCTGCAGGTTGAATTCAACAAGAAGTATCAGGACTACCTCCAGAAAAGAAGCACCTTCACTGATGCCATTCGCGAAATGAAAGAAAAGGAACTTACCGACATGCAACAGCGCGCCCAGGAGTACCAGCTGGTAGCTGAGCAGGACTACCAGCGGTATCAGTCTGAGGTGATGAAACCTGTGATTGAGAAAGCCGATGCAGCCATTAAAAAGGTAGCCAAAGCCAATGGGTTTACTTATATTTTTGATACCAGTTCGGGTGTACTACTCTATTTTTCCGAGCAAAGTATCGATATCACTCCTTTGGTTAAGAAAGAGCTTGGTATTACTAAGTAGTCAGATAAAAAGATAGAGAACCGGGGGTAAGCCAGCTTGGTTTATCCCCTGTTTTATTTGGTTCGATAATGGAAAGTAACTGTAGACCTATAGGTATATTCGACTCCGGTGCAGGCGGCCTAACGGTTTTGTTGGAGCTGCTCAAGATACTGCCCAACGAAAGGTATATCTACTTTGCCGATACCGCCAATTGTCCCTATGGCTCAAAACCAGCCCAAACCATTACCGAACTTTCCGAGAAGATAACCAACTTCCTATTACGCCAGCAATGTAAGATGGTAGTAGTGGCTTGTAACACTGCCACCGCCGCTGCTATAGATAAGCTAAGGGCTAGCTATAGGGTTCCCTTTATAGGGATGGAACCAGCCATTAAACCGGCATCGCAGAACACCAAAACAAAAAGCATCGGGGTGCTGGCAACAGCAGGAACGTTTAAGGGACGATTATACATTGAGACCAGTCGAAAGTATGCCACCGATGTGAATGTTTGCTACCAGGTGGGCGAAGGACTGGTTGAACTAGTGGAGGGGGGAATGGCTAATTCCCCCGATGCGGAATCGTTGCTCCGTAAGTATATCGTTCCAATGATGGACTGTAATATAGACCACCTGGTGTTGGGTTGTACACATTACCCGTTCCTTAGACCTCTAATAGAAAAAATAGTAACTGCAGATGTAACCATTGTTGACCCTGCTCCAGCTGTTGCTCTTCAAACTAAAAGGGTGGCTGAACAGAATGGGCTTACTTGTCATGAAAAAAATAATACCAAGCAGGTGCAGGTTGATTTTTACTCTAGTGGCAACACTTATGTTCTAAGAAGCCTGGTAGAGAATTACATCAACCCTTGCATACAGGTCTATGCCACATATCACGATGATGTGTCACTTTAAGCCTTTTTTGCATCTTTATCCAATATAGTTCAAAACTATAGGTCATGAGGAAAGAAGTAGAAGTAGTAGTTGAGAATACCGGTCAAAAGGTTCATGTCACACCGGGTCATTCTCTCATTGAAATCGCAAGAATATTCGATATCAAGTTGCCCCACCGCATACTGGGTGCTATGGTTAATAACCAGCTCAAGGAGCTGGATTATGAGGTTTACACTCCAAAAACCATCCGCTTTATCGACATCTCTCACCCGGCTGGAATGAGAATGTACCAGCGGTCGCTTTTTTTTCTTTTACAAAAAGCTGTTCGCGATATCGTACCCGGGGCAAAGGTTCGAATCGAGCATTCGGTCTCTAGAGGGTTTTACTGTGAGATTGACGGGTGCAATGAGCCCCTGGAGCTACCTTTGATATTCAACATTTGTGACAGAATGCGCGAACTGGTTGCAGCCGATTTGCCGTTCCGCAGGGACAAGGTGCTTGCTGTAGATGCCATATCGCTATTTAAGAGTTTGGGTTACCATGATAAAGCAAAACTTTTTGAGACCCGACCAACGCTGTACACCTCCGTTTACCATCTGGGCGACATGGCCGACCATTTTTTTGGCAGCCTGGTCCCCTCAACTGGCTATCTGGATGTTTTTGACCTTGTAAAGTACTACGATGGCATGCTGCTGAGGGTTCCCAAGCGCTTTAAACCCGATGAAGTTGAGGATGTGGTGATCCAGAATAAAATGTTTGATATTTTCCAGGAGTATAAGAATTGGGTGGAAATTCTTGGAGTTGGCAGTGTTGGGGCAATTAACCATGAGGTTAACAAGGGCAATGCCAGTGAGCTAATAAAGATCTCCGAGGCCTTGCACGAGAAGAAGGTGGCCTTTATTGCCGACCGGATTCACCAGCAGCCTGAGCCGGTTAGGTTGGTTCTAATATCAGGACCTTCGTCCTCAGGTAAAACCACTTTTGCAAAACGGTTAGCTGTGCAGCTAAAGGTGAATGGACTTAAACCCTATACCATCTCGCTCGACAACTACTTTGTGGATAGGGAAATGACCCCGAAAGACGACCAGGGAAATTACGATTTTGAAGCGTTAGAAGCATTGGATGTGGAGTATTTCAACCATGACCTGATTCGTTTGCTCAACGGCGAAGAAGTAGAAATCCCAAAGTTCTCGTTTGAACAGGGTAAACGATTCTTTGATGGCACAAAGCTGCAAATTGATCCAAACGGAGTTATCATCATTGAAGGTATTCATGCCCTAAACCCTGCACTAACCCATTTAATCCCCAATAATGCCAAGTTTAAAGTGTACGTTTCCGCATTAACCTCCCTTTCAATCGATGGTTTAAACCGAATTTCCACCACCGATAACCGCCTGATACGAAGGATTGTTAGGGATTACCGTTATCGCGGATATAGCGCCCTGGACACCATTAGCCGTTGGGAGAGCGTTCGTAGAGGTGAGGATCGGAATATTTTTCCCTTCCAGGAACAAGCCGACGAGATGTTCAACTCCGCCTTGCTATACGAGTTTAGCGTACTGAAAAGGTTTGCCGAGCCTATCCTTCAGGAGGTCCCCCCTACCTGTCCTGAGTACGACGAAGCACAGCGCTTGCTCGCTTTCCTCGGCTATTTTACACCAATATCAGAGAATGAGGTTCCCCCAACTTCAATCATTCGCGAGTTTCTTGGTGGTAGCACATTTTCATACAAATAGATGTATTTATGAACAGGAAAAAGTGCTGAAACACAGCAAAGTAAACTTTTATTGTTAGTAATTATATTTGAATTATTAAGCCCAAAGAGCAACATTTTTGGGCTTTTCTGCTACAGGTTATTCATTTATTTGTTAATATTGTAATTAATTAACCTAATTGCAAACCTAAACCTAAGCAGAGTACGATGTTTCGTATCGCGACGGTGATTTATAACCTGATAGGCGTAACCCTTTTAAGCTTTCTGCTGGGAAGCGATGTGGTTTTTAATGTTAATGTTCCCTCTTCTGTTACCGCTGGAAGTGAGTTTGATGTTGAAGTAGTTCTGAAGAAGGGGCCATTGACCGGTTTCGCCCGCTTACAGCAAGATCTTCCCCTTGGGCTCACTGCACGGATTGTGGAATCCTCATTAGGCGATTTTTCGTTCGACGATCAGAAGGTACGATTTGTTTGGCTCCGGCTCCCTGAGGATAAGCAGATTCGACTGGTTTACCGGATTAAGGTAGATGAACGGCTAAAAGGATCGTTTAGCCTGAAAGGCACATTTGCCTATGTGGAGAACAACGAACGAAAATCGGCAACTTTTCAAACCCAGAATATATCCATCAATCCCTCTTCTCGTATCGATCCCAATTTGATTGTTGATATTTCTGAGTTCCAAAATGTAATACCTCCGCAGGCTCCCGTTTCTTTGACAGCCAGCAATGTGCGATGCATAAGGCAAACACCCATTCCCACTGGCGAAGCCAACGATTACCTGGTGAAACTTCTGGTTAATAAGGGTAATGCACAAAAGTTTGCTAAAATTGAGGAAGATGTTCCTGCCGGATTTACCGCTGAGGCTTTGGAAACAAAAGATGCCGTTTTCACTTTCAAGGATCAGAAGGTTAAGTTTCTTTGGATGAACCTTCCTGCTGACCCACGTTTTGTGGTATCGTACAAGCTGATTGCACCCGATGGCAGAGGAGATATTACGGTTAGCCTTAAAGGAACGTTTTCTTACCTGGTGGGCGAAGCAACCCGGGTAATCGATATCATACAAAAAGATATAGACCTTAGCAACATCGACCCCAAGGTACTTGAGGGTATTATCGCTTCGGCAGCCTCGTACGAGGGGGCTTCGTTTGTAACCGGTTTTACTCAGCCTTACGCTGAGGGTGGCGTTGACATACCCATAGAGTACAGAAAGATAGAGGACAAGCCGAAGAAGAAGGTTGCCCAGGAGTTCGACATGCAACCCTTCATGCTGCTTCCTGAAAAGGGCGTTTACTATCGCGTTCAGATAGCCGCTGGGCACAAACCCATTAATATCAAGCGGTACTTCACTCGGTATAACATCACTTACGATGTTAGAACCGAAAAGCATGATGGTTGGTACAAGTATTCAATCGGATCGTTCCATGAGTACAAGGAAGCACGCGATTTTAGGATTTTCATATGGAACACAACCCGAATCAACGATGCATTTGTCACAGCCTATAATAACGGGGTACGCATAACCGTGCAGGAAGCGCTTATGATTACCAATCAGCAATGGTACAGATAGAGTTAATTTGGAATGATTACAAGGAAGATACATACCGCGTTTTGGAAGGTTTTGGTTGTGTTTACCATTAGCCTTGGATTTACAAATCCGGCTTTTTCCCAGGAGGATGAGGATTACTTTAAGGGAATTCTCGATACCATTGTTGAGGTACAGAACCCCAACTATAAACCCGTGATCTCTTTAGGTACAGGATACCTGAGTTTTTATGGTGATATACGAAACACGATAACCTCGCCGCTTTACGGCAACTGGGCGGTGAAGGTAAATGTATCGAACCTTTTCGGGAAAAAGCATTACTTCAAAGGCAACGTATTCGCCATCATGGGCGAAATAAGCGCACACGACCCCAAAATTTCCTACCTCATGCAACAGCAACCCCTTCCGGTCGATGATATTGGTAATCCCATTTACGTGAACTCGGCTTTCCAAACCAATGTTTTCCAAGCAGGGATTTCGGCTGAGTATAATTTTGGTCATATTTTCGGTCCTGCGAAACGGTTTAAACCGTTTATCGGAATTGGATTTTCAACCATTTTCTATAGTCCTAAGGGGAATATCATCAACAATGCAGGTAATGGGTTTTACTACTTTTGGTCCGATGGCACCATGCGCGATTTTGCTGAAGGTGGACCGGATGCCTACCGTGCAAGAATAGTTAGGTTCGATAACCGTTACGAGACCGACTTGTCCAATGCCGATTTTTATAAGCAGGGAAGTATCCCCCAGCAAACCTTCTCAATTCCCATAGACCTGGGCTTTGACTTTTACCTTTCCGACAGGGTAAACCTCAGGGTTGGTACAACCGTTAACTACTGTTTGTCCGATAAGATTGATAACTACGACAGTAAGATTGCCAAGGCGCAGGGCTATCCGGTTAAGAATAGCATGAACGACATTTTTGCCTTCACCTACTTCACCATGAACTTCGACCTTTTCTCCGATCCCAAGACAATCCTTGTGGAGAGGGTATTTGCCCTGTGGGGCGAAGATTACGATTATACCGTATTCTTTAGCGATAACGATGGTGATGGAGTTTTCGACCGCTTCGACGATTGCCCCGATACCCCAGCCGGTGTTGAAGTCGATTCTGTGGGTTGCCCCATGGATACCGATATGGATGGTGTTTTTGACTATATGGACGAAGAACCAAATACACCATCCGGAGCAACAGTTGATGAAAAGGGCCGACAAGTTACTGCCGATGTGCTGGCAGCCATGTTCAACCGTAAAGGCGAGGCTGTGTTGCGCAAAGAGGCCCGTTTAATACCGCTAAGCTATGTTTGGTCAAGAAGCTTAACTTACACCCCCGGAAAGATACCCGCTAAACTGCAGCCTGTTGATACCGACGGAGATGGTTATGTATCCTATCAGGAACTGATGCGCGCTATAAACGACTTCTTTGATGGTACTAACAACTTTACGCTGCAAGACATTTACGACTTGAACGAGTACTTCTTTAGCCAGTAAACCCAAACCTAAACAACTACATACCCTGAAATCTATTTTTAAAAAGGTGCTCACATCGGGCACTTTTTTTATGGGCGCTAACTTTTACGGTCCGGAGGTTTAAACAGGTACTGTAAACTAATTGATAATTGTTATACCTTTGCAGCATCTACTTACTTAATTTTATGCTCAAAGCACTCATTGTTGACGATGAAATTGCATCGTTAAGGACCTTGGAGATCCTACTAGGTCAATATGCTAAGCATATCGAGATAATTGGGGTTGCTCACTCGGCTTCCGAAGGAGTAAAAGCTGTGTCAATGTATAACCCCGATATCATTTTTCTTGATATTGAAATGCCGGGTGGAAGTGGTTTTGATTTTTTAGAGAATTGTGCCCACCGCAATTTCGATGTGATTTTTATCACTGCATACAATAACTATGCAATAAAAGCTTTTAAGTACAGCGCTATAGATTACCTCCTCAAACCCATTGAAATTGAAGAGTTACACGGTGCTCTGGAGAAGGTTATTAGGCGCAGATATTCCAATATTGACGGAAGGAATAAGTACTACGCCCTATTTGAAAATATTAGGGAGATAGTACCCAGAAAGCTGGTTGTGCAGACCGATGAGCGATATGAGTGCCTTGATATTAGTAGTATTGTACTGGTTGAAAGCAGGGCTAATGGGAGCCAAATCAAATTCGCCGATGGGAGTGAGGTAGTGGTTAACAACCCTTTTACAGAACTAAGTGCGCTACTGGAGGAACGCAGCTTTGCCTTCATTAGCCCCAGCCAGCAGGTTAACCTGGAAATGGTCCGAAAGCTTACCAGTAGTCCGGAGTGTAGGATTGAGTTCAAAAACCAGTTGACAATACCCGTTAACCCTGAGTACTACAAGCGTATTAGTAAACATTTTGAGGAAATTTCTAAATAGTTTGAATTTGGGCAGAATTGTAGCACTAGATATAGGAAGGAAGCGTACCGGTGTTGCAATGACCGATCCCCTTAATATTTTTGCATCCCCGTTCGATACCATACCAACTCATAAAGTGGTCGAATTCATTGCTTTGCAACTAAGTAAAGAGGCTATCGATCTGTTGGTAGTTGGGTATCCCCGTCAAATGAACAATACTCCGTCCGAGGCTGTTTCTTACATAAAGCCCGTTGTTAGCGCCATAGCTAAACGTTTTCCGGGGCTTAAAATTGAGTATGTTGATGAGCGTTTTACTTCAAAGTTGGCCCAGCAGGCCATGATAGAGGGTGGAATGAAAAGGAAAGACCGACAGGTGAAGGGAAATGTGGATAAGATTAGCGCAGCAATAATTTTGCAGAGCTATCTGGATGGATTAGCATTTAAGAACCTAAATACATAGTAAACCATTACGTTTTTCATGGTACGACCAGTTTACATATACGGCTCGCCCGTTCTAAGAAAGGTGGCTCAAGATATAACACCTGATTACCCTAACTTAGATTCTTTAATATCAGATATGTTTGAAACCATGGAGCAATCCGATGGTATTGGTCTTGCGGCTCCCCAGATAGGTTTGTCCATAAGGCTTTTTGTTGTTGATGGCACCCCCTTGGCAGAGGACGATCCAAATCTAAAAGATTTTCGTAGGGTTTTTATTAATGCACACATTACCGAACGAGGTGGGGAGAAAACCATTTACAACGAAGGTTGTTTAAGCATACCTGGCTTGCACGAGGATGTGGAGCGCGAGTCAACAATTAAAATCCGTTACGTGGATAGGAATTTTGTGGAACACGAGGAGGTGTATTCGGGTATGGCTGCGCGTATCATACAGCACGAGTATGACCACCTCGATGGGATACTTTTTACCGATAGGGTTTCGCCTATCCGAAAGCAGCTTCTCAGAGCAAAGCTGAACGCCATAGCCAAAGGGAAATTTTCTGCAAGCTACAAGTACCGTTTGGCTAAATAGGCTGTATCTTTTATAAGCAATTCTTTCTAACACCAAAAGTGTTTTAGATCTTGCATGCAAAACTTCACTCTTTAGGAGTGATGCATATTGTGTTGTGTAAAAAAATGGTGTAACTTGATTCAAAGTTGTACCATTCCATGAACAAACTACCCACCAGTATACACGAAGTGCCCTTTGTGAGGTTGGTGTTACCACTTATTGTTGGCATAGCAGTTCAGCACCAATTCAGCCTTTTTGAATGGAATGCTTTTTTTGTTTTTACCATTGCAGGTTTAGCAGTTTTAACCATTTTGGTTAGTTTTGGCTTAAACACATGGCAATTACGTTGGGTTTATGGGCTAATCTTAAACGTTTCGCTGGTACTTCTGGGTGCTGCGCTGATGTGCATCAATCAGCAGCAGCTGCAACTTTCTGCTGATAAGGATACGCAGCTGATAGCGAAGTTAGAAGAGGAACCCTCTTCAACAGCTAAAGTTAGAAAAGTAAAAGCCAAATTATTGTATGAGTTTGATGAAGCGCAAAGCCATACTTCAAAAAATAGAATCATTTTGTTGTACTT
Source organism: uncultured Bacteroidales bacterium (assembly GCA_937926785.1). Classification (GTDB taxonomy): domain Bacteria; phylum Bacteroidota; class Bacteroidia; order Bacteroidales; family Tenuifilaceae; genus Tenuifilum. Next base: position 40,263 of record CALBBQ010000038.1, read on the forward strand.
TTCACTAGCCGATAGCATTGCAGGCACTCTGCAGTATGGTGATGTGTTGGCTTTAAAGGGAAAGTTGAAGGGGTTCAGGGAGCCGCAAAACCCCAACCAGTTTAACATGAAGCAGTACATGAAGCAGCAGGGAGTAGCCGGTTTCGTATCTGTGAGGAGCAACAGCTGGTTGGTAATTGGCAAAAATCCCAATCCAATCATGGCATGTGCCATCGGAGCCAGAAGCTGGGTAATCAATACGTTTAAACATAAGGGGTTGGAAGGTCAGGAGCTGGCCGTTTTATCGGCATTGCTGGTTGGCTATAAAGGGTTGCTTGACGATGAGATAAGGCAGGTTTACTCATCTGTCGGTGCTATGCACATTCTGGCTGTTTCGGGTTTGCATGTTGGTCTGGTGTATGGTGTTGTGTTGCTGTTCTTATCCCTTCTGCCCAAACGAAAAATCTGGTTGTTTACCAGGCTTTTTCTAGCTCTGGCTTCACTTTGGGCATACGCATTGATAACCGGCTTCTCACCCTCAGTAAACAGGGCGGCTTTGATGTTTTCGATGTTGGCCATAGGCCAGCTGCTGGGACTCAGATCCAATAGCTTTAATACCCTGGCTGCTGCGGCATTCATTCTTCTGGTGGTTGATCCAAGCATGCTTTTCAGCTTGGGGTTTCAGCTCTCCTTCGTAGCGGTACTTTCAATACTCATATTTTACCCCTTAATACACTCCCTCATCCAGGTAAAATCATGGATATTAAAGCCAATTTGGTCGTTAGTAGCCATTTCTGCTGCAGCACAGCTGCTTACAGCGCCACTCACCCTTTACTACTTTGGTCAGTTTCCTACGCTTTTCCTCTTTACCAACCTCGTAGCAATTCCATTGGCTACGTTGGTGCTTTACATGGCGTTGGGAACGTTATTGCTTCAATTTATTGGACCGTTGGGTGATGTTCTGGCTCTACTGGTTGAGCGTTTAACGCAGCTATTAAACGCTGGATTAAGGTTTATTGATAATATCCCGTTTTCGAGCGTTAAGCAGATCTATTTTAAAGAGTTGCATGTAGTTTTACTAACAGCTTCAATTCTACTATTCATTGCTTACTTATCAAGAAGAAGGATTTTGGTTTTGAATCTTGCCATACTGTTGCTAATCAGCATTTTTCTGTTTGTGGGCTTTCATCGTTTAAGCATTGGCAGAACTAGTGAACTGGTGATTCTATGGCGTCCCCAAACTTCTGTGGTATGTTTCAATAATGCAGGAACCCCAATTACATTTACTGCCGATTCAACCAGTAGTGTTGATTTGACAGATGATTTTGCGACTAGAGACTATTTCCGGAATTCGGCATTACGAAAGCCCGTTATGTATGGCTTGAAAGGATCAGATGATGCTTTTACCTCCATGCCTGTACGATTGTATGCCAGGAATGGATTTGGACTATTAGTTCATGGTAACTACACCGTTGCTCTAGCCTATAGCGACAGTGTGCGGTATTTGAGCTGTGATGTACCCATAAAAGTTAACCTGCTTTTACTAAACCATTACTCCGATTTGAACATATTAACTTTAGTTAAGCCCGATTTCGTTGTATTTGACCCAAGCGTTAAGCATTGGAAAACAAATGCATTTATTAAACAGCTATTAGCGAGTGGAATAAAATATCACGACATGAGCCAATCAGGTGCATACCGTGTTCGACTTCAATAAATCGAAAACCATTGCTTTTGTTAATTATTCTGAGTAAGATTGATACAGTATGATTAAAATTGATATTACTTTGCAACTTATTTTGATAGCAAAGCGATGAACATAATAGTTGTTGGTGCTGGCGAAGTTGGAACCCATTTGGCCAAGATGCTGGCCAAGGAGTACCACGATGTAACTGTCATCGATCCCGATGACGAGATGCTCAGCCATGTTACAGCAAGCGCCGATGTGCTTACCATAAAGGGCTCCGCAACATCAATCAGTGTGCTCAAGGAAGCCAATATTAAAAAAGCCGATCTATTCATAGCCGTTGCCCACTCCGAGGAGACAAATATCGTTTCGGCCACTCTGGCAAAAAAGCTGGGAGCCAAAAAGGTTATAGCCCGAATTGATAAGTGGGAGTATCTGCAGCCCAACAACAAGGAGATTTTTTTGAATCTGGGAATAGATTCCCTCATTTACCCCGAACGGTTGGCTGCCCGTGAGATCATCACCTTGCTGGGTCAGACCAGTTCAACTGAGTTTGTCGATTTTTCAGGTGGAAAGCTATCGCTGATCGTCTTTAAGCTTGAGGAGGATTCTCCGGTAGTGGACTACACCTTGTTGCAGGCCACGAAAAATGTTCAAAGCCTCGATTACAGAGCTGTAGCCATATCGCGCGAAGGCGAAACCATTATTCCCCGGGGAAGCGACCAGTTCAAAGTGAACGATTTAGTTTATGTAATTGCCAACCAGAACGGCATAAAAGAAATGTTGGAGTACTCCGGCAAAAAGAACATCGATGTAAACAACCTGATGATTCTTGGGGGAAGCCGCATTGCCATTCATCTGGCTACCGAGCTGGAAAAAAGTATGAACGTAAAGCTTATTGAGGTTGACCCCGATAAGAGCACGATGCTGGCGGAGCAGTTCAAGAATGCTCTGGTTATTAATGGCGATGGGCGCGATACGGATTTGCTCATGGAGGAGGGCTTGCAGTACATGGATGCCTTTGTTGCAGTCACCGGTAATTCTGAAACAAACATTCTCTCTTGCATTATTGCCAAACGAATGGGGGTTAAGAAAACCATCGCCGAAATCGAAAACATTAACTATATCAGGCTTGCCGAAAGCATTGGGGTTGATACGGTGATTAACAAAAAGCTAATTACCGCCAGCCGTATTTTCCGCTATACCATGAGCACCGATGTATCTACCATTAAGTGCTTAACCGGTTCCGATGCCGAGGTGCTTGAGTTTATAGTAAAACCTGGTGCTCCCATAACAAAAGGCAAACTCAAGGATATCGGTTTTCCAAAAGATGCCATAGTAGGAGGTGTAGTTCGTGGCGATGCCGCCTTTATTGCAAAAGGGGATACAGAAATAAAACCCTACGACAGGGTTGTTGTTTTTGCGCTACCAACGGCAATAAACAAGGTGGGAAGGTATTTTAACTAAACGTGTCGCCCTTTAGGGGTAAAATTATCGTAAAGGTGCTTCCTTTATGAATCTGGCTGCTCACTCTGATTGAGCCCTTGAGGTCGTTAGCAAGGTTTCTGCAAATCATTAAGCCAATGCCACTCCCTTGCTCCTCAAGCGTTCCCGGACTAGATTCGATTCCCCTGGCGCTAAACAGGTTGTTTAGTTTTTCCTCCGGAATGCCAACCCCGTAATCGGTTATGTTAACCTCTAGGTGGTTGCCTATGGTTGAGGCTTCAATCTCAACCTTTCCGCTGATATTTGAAAACTTAATGGCGTTCGACAGCAGGTTCCTAACTATAGTGCTTAACCGATCGGGATCGGAATCGATAATTAGGTCAGATGGCACTTTGTTTTGAATGGTTACCTGTTTCATATCGGCTGCTGGCTGCTGGGAGTATATCACCTTATCAACCAGCTGCTTGAGTTTAACCGGGGTGCTCTTCACCTCTACCTGTTTGTTTTGAACTTTAATCCAGCTCAGCACATTATCGAGTAAATCGTTGGTGGAAAAACCCAATGCATATAACCTTTTCGACAGGTTTATCAATTTATCATCGTCCAGCTCTATACTTTTTTCCTTAACCATGTGGGCAATCGTAACCATTGAGGTGAGCTGATTTTTGAGGTCGTGGGCAAGTATAGAAAAGAATCGATCCTTGGCATGGTTTAGGTTGTTAATTTCTTCTTTTTGCGCCTGAAGCAATCGCACATCTTTGCTACGCTTAATGTAAAAAAAGATGGCTAACCCAACAAGCAACGTTAAAAGTATGATTATTGCTGCATATAGCCTGATAAGGCTGCGTTGGAGCGATAATCGTTCGGCAAGCACCTTTTCTTTTTCCTTCTGTAAATTCAGGGTTTCCTCAAACCTGAGGGTTTCAGTTAGCTGAGTTAGACGTTCAACAAACTGGCTAAGCGTGATACTATCGTTAATTGCAACGGATTGATCGAGGTGCGAGTAAGCACTACTCCAGTTCCCAAGTTTTGAGTACGAGTTGCCCAGCCCTCGGTGGGCATCGCGGGCTACCTGGTAGTCGCCAAATTTTTGGTTTATCTCCAGGCTCTTTTTAAAGAAACTGATGGCCTTATCAAACTTACCGATGCGGTTATAAAGCAAGCCTCGCTGTAAGTTAACTATGATCATTCCCTGCAAGTCATTATTATCAGCATAGATATCGGCAGCAACATTCAGGTATTTAAGGCTACTATCGTATTGACCAAGTTGCAGCAGCGTGCGCCCGATATTTAAGTTTGCTGTAGCAATTCCGGGCGAAAAACCTATCTTTTTTCTGAGCTCAAGCGAAAGGGTGAAATTACTGAGCGCGGAATCAAGAATGTTCTGATTCCTGTAAATAGTTCCAAGAATATTGTAAATGTAGGATAAAGTGTAGTCGTCTTTAATTTTTTGGCCAATTTCTAACGCTTTTTTACCAAACTCCTTAGCTCGGTCGTAAAGTTCCAGCCGACTATAAAGGTCGGCAAGGTTATTAAATTGAAAAGCTAGCAGGTTTTCATACCCGTGAACTTTTGATATTTCCATCCCTTTAAAGTAGCACTCCAGAGCCTGAGCGTACTTGCCTGTATTCCTGTATGCAATCCCCAACCGGTTGTACGAGTCGGCAAGTTCAAAGTTCAAGTTTAACGCTATGGCAATTTTAACGGCTTTCTCTCCATATTCAACAGCTTTATCTGGATCGCTGTTTCTGAATTCCCAGCAAAGCAGCTTGAGGGCTACCACTTTTAATGAATCATCGGGCCTGTAAAGCATTTTCTCCAGAGCATCCAGCGATGTGGCCTGTTTCCCTGCAAGCGGACCTTCTTGGGCCAAGCTTACCGACGTGTTAAAAATCAAAAGGGCAAGAGTGATGTATAGCTGCAGTATATTATTCCTGTTTGCTTTCATGAATTGAATTTTGGTAATTAGTTTACCACAAACCTGCTTTTATGTTAAAGAAGAAGACACAAGTTAATAATTACATACGGTGATAATCAGGTGAAAATTTAGCTAAAGATACATATTTGTGAAATAATAATAAAACTGTAAAGCTTTTTGTGTTTCGTCATATCCAGAGATCGATTCCATTGGGATAAAGGGAATAGAGCATAATTGCATATATTTGCAGGCATCATGGCAAAAAAGAAAAAATCAAGCAGCATTTTGCTCCCCGTTGTTTTATTCGCTGGGGCTCTATCCATTTGGTTAGTAGTAAGGTTTGTATCCGATCCCCATCATCGGTACCTGATTTGGGGAATCGACATATCGGCACATACAGGCCAGATAAACTGGGAGGTTGTAAAGGAGCATAACATTGATTTTATATATGTGAAAGCCTCCGAAGGGGCAACCCGCAAGGATAAAAGGTTTCAGGAAAATGCGAAAGGGGCTCGCAATGCCGGTATACCCGTGGGGGCATACCATTTTTTTAATTTCAATCGCGACGGACACCGTCAAGCCGATAACTTTTTAAGTACCATTAAGGATTTTGAGTTTGATCTGCCTCCGGTGGTTGATGTGGAGGAGTGGGGGAATGTGGTGCGTCGGCCTAAAAAGCAGATAGTTGATGATTTGGTTGAGTTTGTTAAAATGGTGGAGCGCGAAACCGGTAAGAAAGTGCTCATATACACCAACAAGGATACCTACAAGCATTACATCAAGGATAACTTTCCGGATCATGACATCTGGATATGCTCATTTGACCACACCCCAAAAATTGATAAGAGGTGGACTTTCTGGCAGTACCATCACCATGGGAGGCTCAAAGGGATTCAGGGAAAGGTCGATTTTAATGTGTTTTATGGTAATACTCTTGAGTGGAAGGATTACCTGCAACGCAAGCAGCGTTAGTCAATCATGCTTTTTGTTTGCTCGGCAATTTCTTACTTTTGGGCTTAAAATTGTACAGTATGCGTGTTCATTTTATTGCTATTGGCGGAAGCGCCATGCATAACCTGGCTATTGCCATGAAACTTAAGGGATATCGGGTTACTGGTTCCGACGACGAGATCTTTGAGCCCTCATTGTCTAGACTTAAAAAACATGGGTTGCTACCCTCGTATGAAGGGTGGAATCCCGCGGTAATTACCAGTGAAATTGATGCGATAGTTCTGGGAATGCACGCCCGAGCCGATAATCCTGAACTTCTTAAAGCAAAAGAGCTTAACCTCAAAATCTATTCTTATCCTGAATTCTTGTACGAGCAATCAAGAGATAAAACCCGCATAGTGGTAGGGGGGAGTCATGGTAAAACTACTATCACCTCTATGATCATGCATGTTTTACGCGAGTCGGGGTATGAGTTTGATTACATGCTGGGAGCCCAGCTACGGGGGTTTGAAAACATGGTTTCGTTTAGCGAGAGCGCAAAATATGCAATCTTTGAAGGTGATGAGTACCTAACCTCTCCCATCGATCCCAGACCGAAGTTCCATGTATACCTGCCAAATATTGCTGTTATTTCTGGCATATCCTGGGATCACATAAATGTGTTTCCATCATTCGATATTTACAAGGAACAATTCTCAAAGTTTATTGATTGTATAGAACCCGGCGGCACACTCATTTTCTGTGCCGACGATACAGTGGTTTCGGAGCTTGTAGATGACCACCCACGAACCGATATCGTTCGTGTGCCCTACTCAACGCATCCTTTTGAACAGGCGAACGGGAAATCGTACCTGTTAAACATGGAGGACAGAGTTCCCCTTAAAATTTTTGGGAGTCATAACATGCAGAATGTTTCCGCTGCTAAGGCTGTTTGCCGATGTTTAGGGGTAACCGATGAGCAGTTCTATAATCATATCATGAGTTTTGAAGGGGCGGCTAAAAGATTGCAGCTGCTGGCTTCAAGCCCATCAACCTCTGTTTTCCTTGATTTTGCTCATTCCCCTTCAAAGGCGAAAGCCACCGTTGAGGCCGTAAAGCAAATTTATCCTGAAAGAAAGCTCATTGCCTGCTTTGAGCTGCACACCTTTAGCAGCCTGAACAAATCGTTTTTAAATCAGTATAGGGGGACGTTGCAAGAATCGGACTTGGCAATGGTTTACTATAGTCCACAAACCCTGGAAATGAAAAAGCTTCCTAAGATAGAACCCCATGAAGTTGTTGAAGCTTTTGGTACCCCTAAACCTGATGTTTTCACTTCGTCCCAGGAGCTTATAGCAAAGCTTTTCACTTTGGATTGGAAGAATGCCAATCTGCTGATCATGACCTCAGGGAACTTTTCCGGGGTTAATTTGCAACATTTAGCTGAAGCGGTTGTTGGTTTGGGCAACACTTAATTTGCAAAGCTTTATATTTGTAGAATAATCCTAATTCATTTAACCATGAAAAAGTTAATCACAACCTTATTTACGTTAGCAGTAGTTCTTACATCATTTAGTGTTAATGCACAGGACTACAAAACCGGCTTGGGATTAAGGGGCGGTTATCCGTCTGGAGTCACCTTAAAGCATTTTTTTGCCCAGAAATCTGCAGTTGAGGGTATCCTCTCGTTTGGTTGGGGTGGAGTTGGTATCACTGGTCTTTACCAGATACACAATCAAATTCCTGATGCACCAGGTTTAAAATGGTATTATGGCATAGGGGCGCATTTTGCAACTGCCAACACCGATAAAAAGAATCCCTTTGAGAACACTTATGGTAGTAAGATTTTTTTGGGTGCCGATGGGGTTATCGGATTAGAGTACACCTTTAAGGATGCCCCTATTAATCTTGGGCTGGATGTGTTACCTATTCTAAATATCATTGAGAACCCGGGTCTGTGGTTCAATGCCGGCCTCTCGATCAGGTACACATTCAAGTAAAATTTTTGAAAAAAATTTTGCAGGTTTGAAAATAACATTTACCTTTGCACCCGCTTTGATGAGGTAACGCTACTCGCAAAGGTAACATGGCCCGTTCGTCTAGGGGTTAGGACGCAAGGTTTTCATCCTTGTAACAGGGGTTCGATTCCCCTACGGGCTACTAAACATGATAATATTAGCAGGCAATGGCAAATCATAAATCAGCAGAGAAAAGGATTAGGCAAGCAGAAGCCCGCAGGCTTCATAACCGTTACTACGCCAAAACTACCCGTAATGCATTAAAAGCTTTGAGGAACACTACCGATAAAGCTGCTGCCATGGAGCTGTTACCTAAGGTTTCGGCAATGCTTGATAAGTTGGCAAAAAAGCACATCATTCACAAGAATAAGGCTGCTAACCTTAAAAGTTCCATTCAAAAGCACGTTAACGCTCTGCAATAGTTGAATTCTACAAATACATGATAGTGAAGGGGGCAAACATGCCCCCTTCTTTTGTTTATTACCCGTTAGGAGTTGAACTTTAAAGAACAAAATCCATCGGGTTGAAGATGATGATTATCTATTCGTTCCAATGAGCTCATTTGCATAGTATCCCCTTAAAATTGAGGAAACCTCATGGTAGGGTATGAGCAGCGTAATATCGCCACGTGCATAGCTGGCTATCTCGTAAACGTTGTAGTGTAGCATGATACCTTCGGGAACCAGGCAAAACTCATGGGGAAGTTCAGGTTCCTGGGTCATTAGAATATCGGCCGATGAATCGCTTTCATTCATAAGCTTCCCCATGAAATACTTGTAGAATATAGCCTTGAATTTATCCGTATCAGTAAACAGGTCGTTGAGCTGAAGTGCTTTACCTTTTTTTAAGTCGATGTTTAGGTAAAAGTATCCGTACAAGCCATGTGCTCCTCCCAGATAGCTGTTGTGTTCATAGCCAATGGATATCAAGCGTTTAGTGCGAAACTTCACCTTGTAATCCACATCGATATACCACTCCGTACCCCCTCCAAAGTAGTTGTAGTATTCAACATACGAGCTATCATAGCCCATGATGTTTTGCACCAGTAAATTTTTAAACGAGCTGATATCGGTTTTCTGTGTTCGCTCCGATACCATTTCCAGGTAATCGGTTACGATTAGCTTTTCAATACGGGAACTCCCTCTGCCAACGGGAACTGGAAACCGGTACTTCACTCTGAAACATGCTGAATCCGGATGGTAGCATCCTCGCTTGAAAACTACCGAATCGGCTACAAAAGTCAGCTTTTGAGAGCTGGTTGAAATTAAGATGTCGTAGCCGTAGTATGCTAAAGCGAGAATGGAAAGAACTATTAATACCCTGATAATGTTATTACGTTGCATGGTTGAAAACTGTTCAAGAAATCCAAATATAGTGCTAAACAAGCTGACTTGTTTCGGGGGCATTTGTTTTTTTTGTAACTATACCCTAACTTTTGTAACCGATTCATATCTATACGTATGGAGAAAATTGAAAAAAGACTGACCATAAAAGACCTGGCTGAGGACGATCGACCTCGGGAAAAGATGCAGCGCAAGGGTGCTGCCAGCCTCAGCGACGCAGAGCTACTGGCTATTCTTATACGGGTGGGCAATGCTAGTGAAACAGCTGTTGAGGTAGCCCAACGGCTCCTGGGTATGGTAAATAATAGCCTAAACGAGCTGGCCCGGTTGAGCTTGTCGCAATTAACCCGGGTAAAAGGTATTGGCAAAACAAAAGCCATCACCATTCAGGCTGCTCTCGAAATAGGTCGAAGGCGGAATGCAGAGGGTCCGGCAAATCGTGAACGTGTTTTTTCCAGCCGATCGGTAATTGACCTATTCCAACCCCTAATGGCCGATCTACCCCATGAGGAGTTTTGGGCTCTTTTGCTCAATAAATCGAATAGAATAATTGACCGTGTTAAGGTGAGCCAGGGAGGTATAGGTGGTACGGTGGTTGACCCTAAGTTAATTCTGAAGAATGCCATTGAAAAGTTGGCCTCGGCCCTTATAGTTGTTCATAACCATCCCTCGGGCAATGCACAACCCAGCGATAAGGACATAGCGCTTACACAAAAACTTAAAAACGCATCGGAACTCTTTGATATATCCCTGCTCGATCATGTAATCATTACCGATGGAGAGTGCTATTCCTTTGCCGATAACGGCAAAATATAAATCCAGCCGCTGTGCCTAATAGCCTAAGCTTAATTAGTATTTTATCAGTAAATGCTACTTATTGCTGAAAACTTTCAGTGTTGGTGGGTGCTTTAACCATAAATCCTATTTCGGTAGGGTGATCCAGAAACCTATAGGCAGGGGAATACTTCAGAACCCTTTTGATGACCATAAAATCGCCTGCTGCTGTAGCAATCAGGAATACGCTGATTAGCAGTAACCACCCATTGGCGGTTGCATAGGATATGAGTAAGGGGACGATACCGGTTACTACCCCCGGCATAACCCCTCCCAGAATGTAATGGTTGCGGTTCAGCGTTTCGCTACAATGGCAGTATGGAGTTAAATATGACCATTTGATGCCGAATGATATCGATTTTAAGCCATTTTTTGCAAAGAGAGCCCAGGTTACCCCATGAATTCCTTCGTGAATGATCACGGTGGCCAGGAAGCCTATAAGCAAGTATAGCTGGTTATGCTTCAGGGTGTTAAAACCTTGAACTATGGCTTCAAATCCATGGATTAAACCGAAGGGAACAATCCCGCAAATGGCAATCGGGATAAACATCAATAACGCAACTCGGTTGGCCTTGCCCACCTCAATAATCTCTTCAGCCTGCAAGTTTTCCATAGTAAAGGTTGCTCCTTTTTGCAAAAGTAAAAAAAGGACGAGTTCGGCTCGTCCCTTTTCTCTATAAAAAGGATATTTATTTTAGTCAAAAGGTATGATCACTAAGCCTACTGAGAATGGGTAGAGTTCAGGCCCCTTACTCTTTTCGAATAGCTGAACGGGGTAGTAGTTGGCAAACAGGCGAATCCCTTTGTATCCCATACGGGCGGTTAAACCGTAACGAAGGGTTGCAATGTTAAAATCGCTCCGGTTTTTATCCTTGCGGCGCGACCCATCGTCGTACACAACCTTGGTGTGTGATCCAAGCCTTACCCCACCGATAACTCCTGCAGAGATGTAAAGCCTATCCTTGCGTTTTTCCCCCATTGGAAGCTGGAACTCCAGGAGTAATGGAAGTGTCAAATGCGACATGGTGAGCTTGGTCTTTTCCACGCGGTATCCGGCATCAATGAAGCTGCTGTCAACAACGGTTACCCCATTCTGAACCTTTAGCGATATGGGGTTGGAGAAGTGGTAATCGTTGAATTCCAGTCCTAATCCGGTAACAATCCCTGCTTTATCAGTTCCAAACCCAATGCTGTACTGAGTAAAATTGATGTTGGTGTTCCATGAACGTGCTTGTTTCAAATCCATCCACTCCAGGTCGCCACTTTGGGTCATGGAATGGTTCTTATCCATGAACCCGTTGATTCCGAATTCCAGTCCTTCCCAGTGGCCTTTAAAACTCTTTACCTCTCTGTACTCAACTATGTCATCGTTCTTTTTACCCTTTTCAGGAATTTCGATGATGGTTTTATCCTTTGAGTCCACAATTACCATTTTCTTTTTCCCCAGCCGAACCACAACAGTATCGCCTTTGGCGGCTTTAACCGTATCGCCCGACGTGTTAACCCATATCATTTGGTCGTCGTTAACGGTAAGCGATTTTGCAGAGCTTATCGTATCAATGCGCTCCTCAACAATGGTGTCGCCGTCCACAATCTTTAGAGTTTTCTTAACGGTTACAATAACCGGAACCTTTTCGTCGGTTTGTTGGGCATTTTTCTTATTCAGAGAGTCGGCATTTTCAAGCTCCCTAAGTATGTTCTCTTTGTTCTGTGCGTTTGTTGATAAAACAGAAGTGAACATCAATCCATAAAGTAAAAGCCTTTTCATCACAGTATCAGATTTAGTTTAACATTCGGTTGTTTGCCATACGACGCCCGAATGGGTGAAATGTTACAAGTGTATTACTCCTCTTTTGGAAGAATGGTTGCCGATACGGCAAGTAGCCTTGATTCAACTACAATTTTTTTGGTTTGAGCAGCCTCGTTTTGCTTGACGTCGATTTCTATTCCGGCACTTCGGGCTAGTTTTTTGAGTCCTTGAAATGCCAGGTCGGTTAGGTTATATTCTTTAGCCGGTAACCTTAAATCGGTTGTGTGATTTTTGCTAGCCATTCCGTTGCTTACCAAGGAATTAACATCAATTTCTTGGGAATTTTGAACTTGCTGTGCGATCTGTGGGTCCAATGATTTTAGCGGCTCAATGGATTCACGTATCGAGGTTTCAGAGACTTCGGTTTTAGTAGCATCGGTTTGCGCGCCCACTTTTTTATTAGCCGTATTGTGGAGAATGGAGTTTGGTTTGGTTTCGGGACGATGTTCAGAGCTGGCAACTATGTTTGCACCTTTATCTGGCAGCACCTGTGGGTTATTCTGGCTCTCGATATGCTGGTTTGCCACCATGAATGGGTTGTTAGTCCTAACCGATGTGGAGTTGAGGTAAATGGCGATCAGTGTTACTGCTGCTATACTTGCAGCAGCAATGGATACTCTGGTGTAAAAACTTATTTCTCTACCCCTTTTAAGCTTATGGGGTTTAGGGAATTTTATGGTAATGGGTGTTAACTGCGTTTTTTCGTAGATTTTGTAAAGCTGCTTGATAGTTGGGTCTGATTCTAACAGTGAATCTAGCTCCTTAGCCTCGGCAGGAGTTAAATCTCCTTCCAGTGCAGCAATGCAGAGGTAATCGGCTTCGCTGATGTTGCTATCGCCAATTTTTGTACTACGTTTCAGTAAATGTTTTGACAAAGGGATGGATTGGCTAGAAGGATTAAGTTTAAGGCCAGCTATTCCATCTACTTCAGCAGCTATATCGGGGTTCTGTGCCATGAAAGCAATGAGCTCATCTTTAAGCTCATGGTTAAGCCTACCATCGAGAAAATCGATGATGTAAACCTCGTAGTTATTTCGATTGATGGTCATGGTCCTAAATCAAGTTATCAATGCTTACCAGCTGTTCCTTCAGAAACACTCTTGCCCTGTAGATATAAACCTTAACCTGCGACTCGCTCAGTCCGGTAATTTCTCCTATTTCTTCGTAGGAGTAGCCCTCGTAGTCGCGCAGCAGAAGCACTGATTTTTGTATTTCAGGTAATTTTTCTACCGCACGGTCAAGTATTTCTTTGGCATCGGAGTAGCTGTTGCTGGTTGATGTATCAAAAATTCCCTCACTGGCATACTCCAACCTTCGCTTTTCCTTACGAATGGTATCAATGGCGGCGTGATACGCCGAGGTAAACAGGTACGATTTAGCCTTTGCAAAATCAACTTCGGAGTGTTTTACCCACAACCTTTCAAAGCAGTCCTGAACGTTGTCCATAGCAATATGCGTATCCTTCAGCATTTTAAGTGCAAAGCGATAAAGGCTGTCGGAGTACAGGTCGACACATTTATTGAACTCTTCGGCGGTCATGAACCCTTACATCGTTTCTGATTTCCAAAAGTACGACGTTTGTGTATCATGAATGTTACAAAGTAGTGTAAAAAATCTTTTTTGTCTTATGTTCTCTAAAAAGAAACGATAACTACCTTTGTGGTCAAACCCTTTCAAAAAATGAAAAGCAAGGCAAACGTTTTACTACTGGGATCAGGAGGTAGAGAGCATGCACTAGCCTGGAAAATTTCACAAAGCCCGCTACTTGGAAAACTTTACATTGCACCCGGAAATCCGGGAACAGCACAGCATGGACAGAATGTCAATTTAAGCCCTTTGGATTTTGAAAGGGTGAAAATGTTTTGTGTTGATAATGATATTCACCTTGTAGTGGTGGGCCCAGAAGAGCCTCTCGTAAAGGGTCTTCACGACTCGTTTTTGAGCGACGAGCGAGCTCGACACATCCCTGTAATTGGTCCACAGCAAAAAGGTGCGATGCTTGAGGGGAGTAAGGATTTTGCAAAAGCGTTCATGGACAGGCATAACATTCCCACAGCTCGTTACCAATCCTTTACTGTTGAAACGTTTGTCAAAGCAAAAGAGTTTTTGAGCTCACTAAATCCGCCATACGTTCTCAAAGCCGATGGTCTGGCTGCCGGAAAGGGGGTTGTTATTGTACCAACATTTGAGGAGGCCTGCCAGAATCTGGAGGAGTTCTTCGCCGGTAAGTTTGGCGAAGCCAGTCAGAAAGTTGTGATTGAGGAGTACCTACAGGGTATTGAACTTTCGGTTTTTGTGCTAACCGACGGAAGCACCTACCGGATTTTACCCGAAGCAAAGGATTACAAACGGGTTGGCGAAGGCGATACAGGCCCTAACACGGGCGGAATGGGTGCAGTATCGCCTGTCCCCTTTGCCACTTCCGATTTTATGAAAAAGGTGGAGGAGAAAATTATAAAACCAACAATTGATGGTTTAAGGGTTGAAGCCATACCATACAAGGGTTTCATTTTTATTGGGCTGATGAATGTTGATGGTGAACCCTACGTGATTGAGTATAACGTTCGCATGGGCGACCCCGAAACCGAAGTGGTTATGCCCCGTATCAGCTCCGATTTGCTGGAGCTGTTATTGGCATGTGCGCAAAGCAGGTTATCGGAAGTTCCCATTTCATTTAGCCCGAACACCGCAACCACGGTTATTGCAGTATCAGGTGGTTACCCTGGCACATACGAGAAAGGGAAAGTGGTAGGCTTACCCAAAACCTTTCCTGCCGACAGCATCCTATTTCATGCCGGAACCTCACTCGTTCAAGATAAACTAGTAACTTCAGGAGGGAGAGTCTTTGCTTGCTCTGCAGTTGGGAGCGACTTAAATGACGCTTTAAATAAATCGTACCAGCTAGCAAATTCCATTACCTTTGAGGGAATTTATTTTCGACGCGATATTGGAAAAGATTTAAGTAACCGATAGTAGGTTCTCATGTTACTCAAAGTATTGAGAAAAAATACACTTGGTGCAGCATCCCTAATCATAATGCTGGTAGTACTGGTGTGGCTTCCCCAGCTTCTAGGTATGCAGCCCAGCTTCACGTTTCTCTCCGATAGCTTTCCAATGCCTTTTTATGAACCAGTTGCAGAATTAATAGGTCGGTTTCCCTTTTGGTACCGTTTCGTTCCGTTTGTTCTATTCTTTCTCTCCGGTATTTTTTTATTGAACTTCAACACAAAACATATCATAACCAAAACCAGAACCTACCTGCCATTCCTATTGTTTACCCTATGCTCAGCTGCATTCTTGCCTATTCAAAGGTTAAACCCGGCATTGCTTTCTCTACTATTCATCATGTTGGGAATCGATCACACCTTTGCCACCTATCAGAAGCGTGAACCGCTGGATAACCTATTTAGAGCGGGTTTGGCCATTGGGGTAGCCACGTTAATATATGCAACAGGAGTTATTATGATATTCTGGGCTGCCATTGCTTTACTTGTGCTACGCTCATTCAAAATCCGGGAATGGTTTGTTCTATTTTTTGCAATTGCCGTGCCCTGGCTTGCTTATTTTGTTTATAGGTTTATTATTAATGTTGAAGTATTTGAGCCTTTTCACACCTTGGTACTAAACCTAAAGACCGATTACGAATCGGCAATCGATGACAGGTTCTTCTGGATCTGGGGTGGATTTCTGGCTGCGCCCTTTGCCATTTCTTTACTCACGGTTTACCCCCGGCTGGCTTTTCAGAAGATTGCCATACGAAGGTACTATGTACTTTTCCTTTACCTTTTTCTCATAGGAATTGGAGCCTTTATTCTAGTACCAGGCGTATCCTACGAGGTGTTTTACATTACGGCAGTTCCATCCTCATTTATTTTATCGTCGTATTATGCCGATGCGAAAGAAGGAATTTGGGCCGAGATACAACTCTGGCTACCCATTCTGGGTGCTTTGGCAACTCATGTATTTTTGCTAAACCGTTGAAACGTTGAGCTACGCTATAGTTGACATAGAAACAACGGGGGGGAGCTGGAAGCGTGACAGGATTGCCGAAATTGCTATTTTCATTCACGATGGGCATAGGATAACCAACGAGTTTTCAACACTTGTTAACCCCGAGGTATTAATACCACACCATATTACGCAGCTAACCGGTATAACCAACGAAATGTTAGTAAATGCTCCAAAATTCTACGAAATAGCGCGAGATGTGGTTTTGCTAACCGAGGGTTGCACATTTGTAGCCCACAATGCCCCGTTTGACTATCGGTTTGTTCAGGCTGAGTTTAAACGTTTGGGTTACGATTACCATCGTGAGGTTCTATGTACTGTAAGGCTCAGTCGGAAAGTTTTTCCCGGTTTCGATTCCTACAGTTTAGGTAGTATTTGCTATGGATTGGACATTGAGATGGAGAACCGTCATCGCGCTGCAGCTGATGCTTTTGCTGCTGCCAAGCTATTTGATAGAATACTTCGTGAAACTGGAGGTGATTTTTCGTTTTATCATACGTCTCAGCGTCAGAAATAATAACCGGTTGATTTTCGGTTACCCAATTTTGTTATCATTCAATCAAAAATTTGTGTTTGTTTGCCAAGAATAGCAGGTAATTGTTTATATCTTTACGTATAGTAAATGAAAGTAATCATTAAATGCCGTTTAAAAAAACCTTTAGTCGCTCAGGAGTAGCCATTGCTGCAGCAATTCTTACTGCTACGGTGTTCGTTTTTATGTTTATATACCTAGCTGTTAATCAGCGAAAACATATATATGAATCGTCAAAGGAAATATCAAAGGAAATACTTCGGCAAACCGCCAATGAAACTCAGCTATATTTCAGCGCTGCGTATGTTGTTGCGAACTCAATTCAACAGAGGGCTCTAGTACTAAGAGATTTAAATGCCAGTCGGAGTAAGCTGGAAGACCTTGTAAAGGAGGTGATCATTTCCAATCCAAACATTCTGGGGGCATGGGTGTTATGGGAGCCCAATGCGTACGATGGGTTGGATATTAATTTTAGCAAAAGCTACTCCTGCAGCGGTCGCTTTGGGGTATCCTACTTCGTTGAAAAAGGTACCCTTTACCAGGAACGCGTTCCGTGCGATGATTTTAAAGCATTTTACTATGTAGATGCAAAGAATAAAAGGGCTCCTGTACTCTCTGAGCCTTATCTTTATCGTTATACAAACCATAGCACATTATTTTATGGGGCTACCATTTCGGTTCCAATACTCAAGGATACAGTTTTTCTAGGGGTTGTCGGGGTAGATTTGAATCTTAACTATCTGCAGGAAACCATCTCATCCATCAGAATATTTGAAAGCGGAAACATAACGCTTGTTTCCTCAAATGGTGTGATCGTAAGCCATCCCGATAGCTCCCGAATCAGGAAGAAGTACCCATGCAAAAAGGGTACCCAGGACAGCCTTGCAGTGTGTAAAGCTTTTGAAGGTTCAGAAGTGGATTTAGAAACCACTTCTGACTACCTAAACGAGAAAGTTTTCCGCTTTTTTTATCCCATCAACCTTTTTTTAAGCGAAAAACCCTGGTTCGTAATCAGTGAAATTCCGATAGAGAAGGCATCCTCTCGTTCTCGGCAGCTAGTTTGGGTTGCAACTATAGTACTTTTTGTTGGATTACTCCTGATAATCTACCTGATAGCTAACATTGTTGAGGCTAAAAAATATAAAAAGAGGTTAGAAGAAGCAATATGTGATGCAGAGGGTCAGAAAAATATAGCTACCGAAAACTACAGGAACTACCTTGAAATTTTTAATTCCACAGGAGAGGCTATATTCATCCACGATGCAAACACCGGTATAATTGTGGATGTTAACGATATGATGGTAAGAATGTATGGACTGACTGATAAGACCCAGGCCATCGGAAAGCACGTGGATATTTTCTCCTCGGGGGTTAAGCCCTACGACTTGGAAGGAGCAAAGGAAAAAATCCAGGAGGCCCAAAAAACGGGCATTATAGTTTTTGAATGGCAAAGCCGACGGGTTAATGGCGATATCTTTTGGTCGGAGGTGTCGTTAAGATTCAGTCAAATTGGAGGTAAGGGTAGGGTGCTGGCTGTGGTTCGCGATATTACTGACCGTAAAATTGCTCAGCAAGCACTGGAGTTCAGGGAGAAAAAGTTTAGGGACTTAGCAGACCTTCTGCCCCTTGTTGTCTGGGAGGTGGACCTTAACGCTCGATTTACCTATGCCAATAGTATTGGGTTTGAGCTGTTTGGCTACACGCCAGAGGAGATGGAGCAAGGGTTGACCATAATGGATATGATAGCCCCCCAGGATAGGCAACGGGTAGCGCACAATATCAAAAAACTCTTTGTTGAAGGTAAAAGTGCAAGTGAGGAGTATCTGGCAATCAAGAAGGATGGAACAAGGTTTCCTGCTGAGATCTATTCAAGCGTAATTTATGAAAACCACAGACCAGTGGGATTGAGAGGCATTCTCATTGATATAACCGAAAAGAAAAAAAACGAACAAATATTAAGGGAAAGCGAGCAACTCTACCGTACTGTTGTAGATAGCTTGAACGAAGCCTTGATGATGGTTGATAATTCCGACCGGATTCTTTATGTTAATCCCAGGTTTACGGAGCTGCTTGGGTATAAACCCGACGAGGTTATTGGTAAGATAGGGTATGAATTTTTAATACCCATTGAAAAGCGTAAATTCATAATAGAGGCCAACAGTAACCGTGAAAAGGGCGAAAAGGGTGTATATGAAATGCAGTTCATTGCTAAAGATGGCAGGTATGTCGATTTTATGGTTAGTGGAGCGCCAATTTATGATGGGGCAGGCAAGGTGAGAGGGTCGATTGGTGCCATGGTTGACATTACTGAGCTAAAAAAAGCAGAAAAAGCTTATCACGAAACCTTCAAGCTATTCGAAACTCTTGCGCACATGTCGCCCGTTGGCATTTTCCGAACCGATGCCCAGGGTAAAACAACCTATGTAAACCCCAAGTGGTGTGAGCTCTCGGGGCTACCCCCCGAACAGGCTATGGGAGATGACTGGATAAATGCCGTCCATCCCGATGACAGGCAGCGGGTATTGAGTGGTTGGAGAGATAAGGTGAGTAAAGCTGAAAATTCCACAACAGAGTATCGTTTTCTAAAACCCGACGGTACCGTGGTATGGGTGCTGGGCAATGCTTTGCCGGAGGAGAATAATGGTAAAATTTCAGGTTACATAGGCACAATTACGGATATAAACCCTCTAAAGCAGGCGCAAGAGAAACTCTCCAGAAGTGAGAAGCGATTCCGCGATTTAGCCGACCTTTTACCTCAATCAATCTGGGAAATTGATCTGACTGGCAAAGTAACCTTTATTAACAAGTTTGGACTTGAGAATATGGGCTATACCCAGGCCGATTTTGAACAGGGAGTATCCATATTTGAGTCTATAGCTCCTGAAGGTCGAGCTGTAGTTCTGGAAAATTTTAAGAAACGGTTATCGGGCGATATAACCCATGGTGTGGAGTATTTGGCTCAGCGTAAAAATGGAGAACGCTTCCCTGTCCTGGTTTACTCAAACCCTATAGTTGAGAATGGTAAAGTGGTTGGGTTAAGGGGTATTTCAATTGATATTACTGACATCAGAAAAGCACAAAAGGAGCTTGAGCTGTACCAGAACCACCTTGAGCTTCTGGTTAAGGAGCGTACTGAGGAGCTGGAGTCGGTGAACGAAGAGCTTAGCGCAGCCAATGAGGAACTCTACAACCAGCGCGAGAAGCTTATTTCGGCTTTACAAGAACTCAAAAGCGCTCAGCAGACTCTTGTACAGTCAGAAAAAATGGCTTCGTTGGGTTTGTTAGCCGCCGGTGTTGCACATGAAATCAACAACCCCTTGAACTTCATACAGGGAGGCATAACCGCTGTGGAAAACTACATCGAGGAAAATTTTGGCTCCCATAAGCAAAATCTTGCACCCCTGATTAATGCCATCAAGGAGGGAGTTAAGCGATCGGCTCAAATTGTCCGCAGCTTGAACCAGTACAGCCGTACCGATTTTACTAAACATTCAAACGTTAATATCCATAACTTAATTGATAACTGCTTGATACTGTTATCAAACCAATACAAAGATCGAATCGAAATAGTTAAGAATTACTGCGATTGTGCGAGTAGTTTATACGCCAACGAGGGGCAAATACATCAGGCTTTTATGAACATACTCATTAATGCCATACAGGCCATAAGTTCCGAGGGCAGGATAGCGATATCAACATTCGAACAGGTTAATGCATTTAAGGTTACTATTGAAGATACCGGTTGCGGTATTGACCCCAAAAACCTTAGCAGGGTTTTCGATCCGTTTTTTACCACCAAAGAACCCGGTGTAGGAACAGGCTTGGGGTTATCCATAACCTATAACATCATCAAGGATCATAATGGAACTATTAGTTTAGAGTCCGAAAAAGGGAAAGGTACTAAAGTGACAGTTGTATTACCTAAAACCAGTTAGACCATGGATACATCAGGAGTGGTAACAATTCTTCACATCGACGATGAACCCACAAATATCCTTCTATTTGAGGTGAATTTTCGTAATCGCTATAGGGTTATCAGCGCTTACTCAGGCTCGGAAGGGGTTGAAAAGTTACAGAGCAACCCTGGTGTTGATGTAATCTTTTGTGATATGAAGATGCCCGGTATAAATGGTTTGGAGTTTGCCCGTCAGGCAGCAGTAATTCAGCCGGGGGTACCGGTTTTCATTCTTACCGGGTATGACATCTCGCCCGAAATAATTAATGCCATAAACCAGGGGTGGGTTAAGGGTTACATCCAAAAGCCCTTTGAGGTAGAGCTGATTGATAGAACCGTTAATGCAACCCTAAGAGGGCAGCAGGGTTAGTACCATTTCTTTCGCATAAAAACTAACAGGGCCATAATAGAAATAAGTAGCGAAGAGATTACAATCAGCCCAAAGGCCCATGAGTGATTCTCCATGCTGTTTGGTACGTTCATCCCGTAAAAGCTTGCTATAAGGGTTGGAATCATCAGCACGATTGAGATGGAGGTCAATCGCTTCATCACTATGTTCAGATTGTTGGAGATAACGGAGGCGTAAGCATCCATCATGCCGCTGAGAATGTCGGAGTAAACGCTGGTGGTTTCCTGTGCCTGCCTTAGCTCAATCTCAACATCCTCCAATAGTTCAGAGTTATAGGTGTCGCGGTAGCTTCGCAGATTTTTGATTCTGTGTAGCAGAATATCGTTGCCTTTGAGTGAGGTGGTAAAAAACACTAAGCTCTTTTCAATTCGCAGCAAATCCTGTAGCTCCTCGTTACGAATGGAGCGTTCCAGCTGTTCCTCGGCTTCTTTGATGTCGTTATTGATTTGCTTCAGGTATTTCAGGAACCACACGCTTGAGGAGAGCATGAACCGTAGCACCTGGTCGAAGTGATCTTTAATCAGAATTCCTTTTCGAACCGAAAACTGTATGAAATCAGGAATAACCTCGCACCGGTAGAAGCTGATGGACACAAACACCTCATCCTTAAAAATGATACCCAGGGGGACAGTTGTGTATGGGATTTTAAGGTCGGTATTCTTGTAGGGCATCCGCATGAGAATGAAAAACCAGCCATTCTCATACTCAATACGCGGACGCTCGTCTACGTCTTCAATATCATTGTAAAAGGCATCGGGAACTCCCAGTTCGTCGAGCAGGAATCTTTTTTCCTCGTTGGTTGGATTTTCAACGTTAACCCAGCAGTAGGGTTCCCATTCATTGGCAGGAATTAGTCCGATATCCCTTTTCCAGAATGAAATCATGTACTACCCTCCAAAAATTTACGAATAGAGGCATAGTACATTACCTCTATTCCTATTTAACTATCAGGGTGATAATCGTCCATATATATGTTTAGCTTGAAGCAATACAAAGGTAATGCTTTTCTGTTTGAAAAAAATTATCTGCCGGAATATTATCAAAAAAAAATGTCGGTTTAAGTGAACCTACCGGGTAAGGTGTATATGTAAAAAACAAACCAACCAAAGCCTATGATCCGATATATTACTTTGTTTTTTACAATGTTCCTGGTAACGGCAAGCCTACTCGCCCAGCGAACATACACAGGCATAGTTGTAGATGCAGAAACCGGCGAAGCCTTACCCGGTGCCACCGTTGTGGTGGATGGAACAACTCGTGGTACTTCCACCGATTTTGAGGGTAGGTTTACCATAGAGCTGAAAGAAAATGAACGGTTCCTGGTTGTCAGCTTTGTGGGGTATGATAGGAAAAGAGTGGAGCTGGGAGTCCAAACTACACTTCGCATCGAGCTTAACCGGGAATCAACTGTGCTGCAAGATGTTATTGTAACGGCCATTGGCATTAAGTCCGAGAAAAAAGCATTGGGTTTTGCCGCACAGGATGTTAAAGGTGATGAGCTAAGTACAACGAATCAGTCAAACATCGTAAAAGCGCTTAGCTCTAAAATAGCTGGGATAAGTGTAACCAGCTCTTCGGGGACACCCGGTGCCTCGGCCGATATTGTTATACGTGGGCGTTCCTCGCTTCGTGCCGATGGCAATTCACCACTATTTGTTGTTGATGGTGTTCCGATTGACAATGACTATTCCGGGAGCGCCGTTTACGACTACTCAAACCGCGCCATTGACCTTAACTCCGATGATATTGAATCGGTTTCCGTGCTTAAAGGCGCTGCCGCTTCGGCGCTATATGGGATTCGCGCAGCAAATGGTGCCATTATCATTACCACTAAGTCGGGCAAAGGGAAAGGTGTTCGCCGTAACATCACTTTTAAATCCACATTGGGTTTCGACAGGGTGAATAGGTTGCCCCAAAAGCAGTATAAATATGCTCAGGGAACCAACGGGAGCTACTCCAGCACCACCAACTTCAGCTGGGGTCCGCTGATCGATACTCTTCGCTACGATGGCGATACCAGTTACCCCTATGATAAAAACGGACGGATTGTTGGCATGAGCGATCCCTCTGCTACCGATAAAAGGGTTATTCCATACAAGAATATTGAAGACTTTTTTGAAACAGCACTGAATAGCAACTCCTATTTGAGTATTAGCGGAGGAACCGATAATGGTAGTTACCTTTTCTCCATGGGATACCTCAACCAAAAAGGAATTGTTCCACTAACAAGTTTTGAGCGATTGAATTTTAAACTCTCCGGTGATACAAAGCTCTCCGAAAGAATGAAGATTTCAGGATCTGCCAGTTACTCAAATTCCCAGGGGAGCTACGCTCAAAAGGGTAGTAACCTCTCAGCTGTAATGGTGGGGTTAATGCGTTGCACGCCAACGTTCGACCTTACCAACGGTTCAAAAGACCCGGTGAACGATCCCAGCGCGTACATGTTCCCCGATGGAACTCAAAGAAATTACTACTCCAAGTATGATAACCCCTACTGGTCAGTAAATAAAAATCGCTCCAGCGATGAGGTGAACCGTTTAATTGGCAATAGCCAGGTAGATTATCAGCTTTTGCCCTGGTTAAGCGCAATGTACAGGGCCGGTGTCGATTTTTACTCAGAACAACGCAACTCATTTTTCGACAACAACTCAAACGACGTTACAAATGGCTACGTTACGGCAAGCCTTTACAACTTTAACAGTTTTAACTCCGACTTTGTGCTTACTGCAGAGAAGGAGGTTACAAATGATGTCAAATTGAACATACTCCTTGGGCACAACTTCTACAACAAGTACACCTACCTCAATTCCCAGCGAGGCGATTCACTGATACTTCCCAATTTTTACGACTTATCAAATACAGCAGTGATATCAGGCGATGATTATAAAACCCGATACCGCATAGTTGGCGTTTACTACGATGTTCGGGTTTCCTATAAAAATTACTTATTCCTGAACACCACCGGTCGAAACGACTGGTCGTCGACCCTGGCCAAAGGGAAGAACTCCTTCTTCTACCCATCGGTAAATGCCAGCTTCATTTTTTCCGATGCCTTCGATCTGAAAGGAGGTTTTTTCAGCTTTGGAAAGGTGCGAGCTTCGTGGGCCGAGGTGGGTAATGATGCCCCCATCTATTCACTTCAGAATTACTATTCTGCCATAAGCGGTGGAATTAATGGGCAAACCGCATTTGCCACCCAGCGTACCATTGGGAATAATGACCTTAAACCCGAACAAACCCGTTCTTGGGAATTTGGGGTTGACCTGAAGTTTATGGATAACAGGTTGGGTATCGACATGGCCTATTACAGTTCCACCACCGATGGGCAAATAGTTGAGGTTCCGGTACCGTACTCCACCGGTTACGACCGTATGGTGATGAACGCCGGAATAATTACCAATAAAGGTGTTGAGGCTCAGCTTTATGCTACTCCCCTAAAGCTAAGCAGCTTTAGCTGGGATATGCAGGTTAACTTTACCCGAAACCGAAACATTGTTGAGGATTTGCCTGAAGGTATCCCCTTGCTTGAGTTTCAGAACACCGGTTTGAGTAGTACCCGTTCGGTCGCCATTAAAGGCCAGCCCTATGGCGTGCTCTATGGTACGCGATATCTTCGTAACGATAAGGGTCAGATTCTGGTTAGCAACGATGGCTACCCATTGGTGGATGTGGTTCCGGGAATTGTTGGCGATCCCAACCCCGATTTCACTGTAGGATTTCGCAATACTTTGACCTATAGGAACATCACCCTAACCGCACTAATCGATATTAAGAAAGGGGGCGACGTTTACAACGGTACTAAGAACGTGATGCTTTACTTGGGAACACACAAGGAAACCGAGAATCGCGATGAGGATTATATCTTCCCCGGAGTGAATGTTAATACAGGTGAACCTAACGCCGTTCCGGTTAAACGCAACTTTAACTACTACAGCCGTTTGGGCACACTTGCTGGCTTGTCGGAGGCTGGGGTGGAGGATGGATCGTATATCCGGCTGCGGGAGGTTGCTATTAGCTATAGCTTACCTTCCAAATGGTTAAGGCAAACTCCGGTTAAAGGTTTTTCGGTGGGTATTAGCGGACGTAACCTGCTGCTATTCACAAAGTATTCCGGTATAGATCCCGAAACCAATCTGTCCGGAACATCCAACAGTCTTGGCCGCGACTACTTCAACATGCCTAACACTAAGGGTGTTGAGTTTAATATTCAGGTAAACTTCTAAAATGAAAAGCAATGAGAAAGTATAAAATAATAGCAACGCTTTGCATAGCTATCAGCATACTGGTAACCTCATGCGAGATCAGCGAGGTGAATGTGAACCCCAACAGCCCCACTGTTGTTCCGGAGAATGTGATACTCCCGTTTGCTGAGGAGAGCATTGCAAGGTTGATGTGTGGTTCAGGGCAGGTAATGGCCGGAATATTTGTGCAGTATTACGAGGGAATCGATAATCACCCCCGTCAGGTTCAGCAGTATGTGGTTAACGAGGCGCTTTACGTTGAGTGGGACTGGAACGATTACTACGATGGTCCCATGATCAGCCTCAAGAAGATGATAGAGGTGGCCAAAGCAAATGGTAACCACTACTACACCGGAATAGGAAATACCCTTATGGCGCTCTGCTTGGGTAATATCACTTCGCTTTGGGGCGATGTGCCCTACTCCGATGCGCTGGATGGGGCGAATAATAAGTACCCAAAGTTTGATTCCCAGAAGCAGATCTACGAAACCATTCAGGCATTACTCGACTCGGCTATAGTAAACTTCAACAAAACATACAATGGCCGGAAACCTAAAAACGATGATATCCTGTTCGGTGGCGATATTGCCAGGTGGAAAAAAGTGGCTTGGGCACTAAAAGCTCGTTACTACATACATTTAACCAAACGTTCGGCACAGCTCAGTTTTGACCCAGCTCAAAAAGCTCTTGAGGCTTGCCAGAATGCATTAACCTCGTCAAGCGAGGATTTGCAGTACCCCTATGGTTACTCCGCATCGGAGTATAACCGGTTCTATTCCTTTGCCCGCCTTGGTTATATTATTCCTAATTCGTCGTTTACATCGCTTTTAAGCGCTTTAAATGACCCGCGGAGAGATTTTTACTACAAGAAGAAATTCGGTGTAGCCACCCTGGAGAACAGCTATTTTACTTCGCCAAATTCTCCTGTTTTTCTGATTACCTACCATGAGCTTAAGTTCATCGAGGCCGAGGCACGTTTACGCATGGATGAGAACGACCCACAGGCGCAAGTTGCGCTTCAGGAAGCCGTACGGTCAAGCCTGATAAAGATATGTGGCGATGCGGTGCCACAGTCAACTATCGACAGCTACGTGGCAGCTAATGCTGTTCTTTCCGGCGATTTTGAGAATAAGCTGAAAAGCATTATCCGACAAAAGTACATTGCCATGTTCGCTTCCATTGAGAGCTGGACCGATTATCGCCGTACCGGTTACCCTTTACTTACGCCAAATCCCAATGGCGATAATCCTCAAAATCCAGGAGGGGCTATTCCTCGGAGGTTAGCCTATCCCCAAACCGAACGGTTGTACAATAAAAATTTCCCTACTCCGCTCCCAACCCTGCAAACCCGATTCTGGTGGGATGAGTAGATTTTTTCTCTGGCGTTATGGTTATGAAAACGGCTTCCGTTAGGGGGCCGTTTTTTAGTTAGAATATCTTTTTAATATTGATTACATTTGTGGAAACCGACCATCATCTATGAAAAGAATAATTTTCGTCACAGCCATGCTAACACTTGCCGGAACCGGAAAGGCTCAGCAGAATTTCCCATTTGAAGCTTGCACGTTCAGGAATGGAGAATTTACGTTCCCGTACCGTATCCTATACCCCAAAAACTTCGATAGCGCAAAGCGCTACCCTTTAATTCTATTCTTACATGGTGCTGGTGAACGGGGCAACGATAACGTTAAGCAGCTTACTCATGGGGCTGCTTTGTTTGCCTCTGATTCAACTATGGAGCGTTTTCCGGCGATTGTGGTGTTTCCACAGTGCCCAACCGATAGCTACTGGGCTAATGTGCGCACAACCACAAACCCCGATGGCACCCGTAGGTTTAACTTCCCGGCTAAGGGTAAACCTACACCTCCCTTGGCCGCCGTATTAGCTTTGATGGATTCACTGGTTAATTCCGAAAATGTAGATAAAGCTAAGGTTTACGTGGGTGGCCTTTCGATGGGGGGGATGGGAACTTTTGAACTTCTGGCCCGTAGGCCAAAGATGTTTGCCGCAGCATTTCCCATTTGCGGAGGGGGTAACCCTAAAAATGTTAACCGCTATGCGAAAAATGTAAAGCTTTGGGTGTTCCACGGCGAAGCCGATAACGTTGTGCCCTTGATCCACTCGCAGGCTATGGTCGATGCCATTAAAAAAGCTAAGGGCGATGTGCGTTTTAGTGTGTACCCCGGAGTGGGGCATAACAGTTGGGATAACGCCTTTGCAGAACCTGAACTTCTTCCATGGCTGTTTAGGGTAAGCAAAAAGTAACAAAAAGGCTGCCCAATTGGGCAGCCTTTAGTTTTTTAGTATCGGGTGAACTACTACTTCTTGTTGCGCTGCAGAACCTCGTCAATCATACCATATTCTAACGCTTCCTGGGCGGTCATCCAGTAGTCGCGGTCGGAATCCTTACGGATTTTTTCAATGGGATTACCGGAATGGGTGGCGATAATCTCATAAAGTTCATCGCGGAGCTTAAGAATCTCGCGGGTAACAATCTCGATGTCCGAAGCCTGACCCTCGGCGCCACCCATGGGCTGGTGAATCATCACACGGGAGTGGGGTAGGGCAGTACGCTTGCCTTTCTCACCCGCGGTGAGCAGCACCGCAGCCATTGATGCGGCCATGCCGGTGCAGATGGTGGCCACGTCGGAGCTGATGTACTGCATGGTATCGTAAATCCCTAACCCGGCATACACACCACCGCCAGGCGAGTTGATGTAGATCTGAATATCTTTGGATGGATCGGTCGATTCCAGGAAAAGCAGCTGTGCCTGAATGATGTTGGCCACGTCATCGTTTATGGGTACGCCAAGGAATATGATCCTGTCCATCATAAGGCGCGAGAACACGTCCATGGTGGCAATGTTGAGCTGGCGCTCCTCGATGATGGTTGGCGAAATGTAGCTGTTGGTCATGGATGAGTACTGGTGCAGCGTTAAGCTGTTGATTCCCCTGTGCTTTATGGCAAATTTTTCAAATTCTCTCATGGTGTAGTTAATTTTTGTATTAGTAACGCAAGATAATCACAATTGTTAAAACTTAAAAAGCCCCTTACGATATTTTACCTGAGTTGAAAAAAAACCGGCTATGTGAAGCCGGCTTAGCAGAATTTATGGTAGTTTACTTTAGCTTGTTGAATTCGTCGATGCTAACTTCCTTGGTGTCGAGGTTCACATTTGCCATGAACCAGTCAATAACCTTTTTGTCCAGGATTCGTTCCTGAATTTTTCGCACCTCATCGCGGTTCTTCAGGATGTCGGCAGCATAGCGTTTGATGTATTCGTCGGGGAGGAAGCTCATGCCGTATGCGGCAAACTGGCTGCGTGCATATCCCATGGCGAAATCTTCCAGCTCTTCGTTGGTAACCGCAAAGTTTTGCTCCTCGGCCACCTTATTGCTGATTAGCTGCCACTTCAGATCCTTCTCAAACATGGGATACTCATTCTCAATCTGCTCGCGGGTAAACTTGCCTTCGTTGATTGCAACCAGCCAGCGGATTAGGAAGTCCTTAGGTAAATCGAACTTTAACTTTTCCAGGAGTTTTTCCTTGAGGTCGATGCCAAACCGGTACTCACTTTCGTGGTTCAGGTTGCGTTCAATCTCCTCGTCAATTTTTTTGTAGAACTCCTCCTCTGAGGTAACCACGCCTTCGCCGTAAACTGCATCGAAGAACTCCTTGTTCAGCTCTGCTGGAGCAAATGTAAGGGTTTCCGTGATGGTTAGCTGAAACAGCGGGTTGAGGTTTACCAGCTCTTCCTTTTTGATACGCAGTAGCGCAGCCCTGTCGGCTTCGTTGGGGAAGGCCTTATGGGTATCAATCACCAGCACATCACCTACCTTAACGCCGGTCAGCTTCTTACGCTCAGCTTCATCGGCAACCAGGGCAACAGATACGGATGCACCCTCAACGGTTACCCCGCCCTCGCGCGGCGACTCGTCGTCGTTCAGCTCAGTGAGGGTGGCTTTAACAAGCCCCTTGTCGTCGGTAGCCTCAACGGCAACATACTTGCCGTGGCGGTTGCGGTAGCTGTCGATATAAGACTTTCTGATTTCGTCGTTGGGTAGGATTTTGTAGAATGGGAACTTATCTTTCTTCGTGAACTTAATGTCGATTTCGGGCGCAATGCCTAAATCCCAAGCCAGTTCAAAGGTTTCATCGGTTTCCCAGTTGATACTTGTCTGCCTTTCGCTGGGAATAGGCTCGCCAAGGGTACGGATCTTGTTTTCCTTGATAAAATCGAAAAGCTTATCCGAAGCCATTTTGGTCACCTCGTCGGCTAGTATGTAGCGGTAGTACATCTTATGAATGAGCGACATGGGTGCCATTCCGGGACGAAATCCCTTTATGTTGGCTTTTTTCCGGTAGTCCTTCAGGCTTTTATCTACCTTCTCGGCATAGTCGGCTTTTTCTATTTTCACCTTGATCGTTGCATTCAACGAATCAATATCTTCCCTTACTATGTTCATACTATATGAAATGATTTAGTTGCTTGATTTATTTGAGATTACGTTGATTAGTTTCATGAAATTAAGGCCACAAAGGTAGCTAAATGCAAAATAATCAGCAAGGTGCTAAACGAAGTTTAACTAAAATAGCTGAGCAGCTCAATGCATTGGTGGCGATGAGCGGGATTAGTCGCGTTTTTTTCCTTGTTTGTATAACCAGATGCTAACCGGTTCTGCAGTAACAAGGCATCCGTAGCGCATCTCTTCCAGGTAGGGTTTAATAATGTCATAAAATTTCAGAATCTTTTCCTCTTCATCCACAATCTCAACGGTTACCGGAACCTTCTCAGAGATTTCCCAGAACTTATAGGAGTGAATAATGGAGCTGGCACCATATCCCATGATGCCTTTAAAAACTGTTGCACCGGCAAGTCCGTAACGCTTTGCCTGGTAAACAATCGATTCAAAAAGAAGCGAGTGTTTCAACTTGTCGGTGGAGCTTATATAAATTCGTAGTCTAACAGCTTTTCCTGTGTTTTCCATAGCATTAAAGGATTTGAATGATGTAACGACCAACGAAAACGGCAAGCAATCCTATAAAAAAGCTTGCAGCGGTGTATGCTGAAAAATAAAGGAACTCACGGCCTTGCAGTAGCGTAAAGGCATCGTTTGCCAGCGACGAAAAGGTGGTAAACCCGCCGCAGAAACCTACTGCCAGAAATAGCCTCCACTCCGGCGTTATCAGATTTCCTCGCTCCGATAAGCCATAAACCAGCCCAATAATAAAGCTACCTAATATGTTTACGGTAAAAGTTCCCCAGGGAAAGTTGGTGAGGGTGTGGATTTGGAAATATCGGCTAACCAGAAATCGGGATATGCTTCCAAGGAATCCGCCTATACCTACTATAATGATCGATTTGAACATACCCAATTTTAGGCAAAGATACAAATTATCCTACATCCGGGCAGCGTTTTTCTTTTTACTGTTAACGTATGCCCATATCAACCGGGTGCCCCATGTTCGGTATGGTGCCCACTTTTCGGCAATTTGAACGAGGTCCAGGCGGAGCTCTTTCCCCTTTGTTTGTAGATTGTAAAGCTCTGCCATGCCCTGCCGTATGGCCAGGTCGTCAACCGGAAAAACATCATTTCGACCCAGCGAAAAGATTAACAGCATTTGAACGGTCCACACGCCCACACCCTTCACCTGGGTGAGCAGTTTAATCACCTCTTGGTCCGAAAGGCGTTGAATTTGGGCTACCTCTGGGTTATGGTGCAATTTAAATTTTGCTAAAGCCTTAACATAGCTGGTTTTTGCACTCGAAAGCCCAACCTCTCTCAAAGCAGCATCATCAATCCTTACCAATAGCTCTGGCTCCGGGTAACGGTTGGGAAACAGTGTTATGAAGCGGTTAAAAATAATGGCTGCTACTTTCCCCGAAAGTTGCTGGCTCACAATGTTCTCGAGCATATCGAGGTAGATGTCATTTGTAACCGGAAGCGGATTTACCTCGAACTGCCCGGCCAATTTTCTGATTATACCGTCCGTTTTCAGCGCTTCTATTACCATTGGGTTCATGGTAAACTTTTAAAAAGATTTTCAATTTGGGTTGATATTTTTGTAATTTTGCTAAGATAAAACAATTCCGATGATACAAGAACTTGGCAAGCAGAACTCGATTCTTAACCAGTTTATTGCAGAGTTAAGGGATGTTAACGTTCAGAGCGATTTTATGCGTTTCCGCCGCAATCTTGAACGATGCGGCGAAATTTTTGCCTACGAGATAAGTAAGGTTCTTAGCTACCAGGTTGTTCAGGTTCAAACCCCGCTTGGCACTGCCGATGTTCCGCTACCCGTAGAGAACCTTGTTCTGGCCACCATTCTTCGAGCCGGGTTACCCCTTCATCAGGGAATGCTGAACTACTTCGATAAGGCTCAAAATGCTTTTATCTCGGCCTACCGGAAGTACGATAAGGATGGTACGTTCCGCATACAGTTTGAGTACATCTCGTGCCCCAGCATTGAGGGTAAAACATTGGTTCTAATTGACCCCATGCTTGCCACCGGTGCCTCGATGCTGCTTGCCTATAAGGCTCTACTGGAACACGGGAAGCCCACTCATACCCACATAGTTTCCATCATTGCTTCCAGGGAGGGTATCAGCTACATGAAGCGCAACCTTTCGCCGGGCGATGCAACTATATGGGTAGGGGCTGTTGACGATGAGCTCACTGTAAAATCGTACATTGTCCCAGGCCTCGGCGACGCGGGCGATTTGGCCTACGGTAAAAAGGACTAAGAAAGAAATCAAAAGCCCTAGGCTTTGCCGTTATCCCTGGCTAGCGATGCCCATACACCAAATACGCTTAGCCCTGCAAAGACTGTAAATATTGTACCCGAAGCCCAAATCAGCTGTTGATGGTTTGAAGGATTTACAGCGGCATTCCCGATAAATACGTGAATCACCATGGTGGCAATGCCCATGCTTAGCATTTGCCCCACCAGCCTCATGGTAGCCACAGTTCCCGAGGCAAGCCCGATATGGCGTTTCTCAATGGAACCCATTATGGCATTGGTGTTGGGCGACGAGAATAACCCAAAACCCAACCCAAGTATGGCAAGCGCCGCTGCGATATAAAGAACCGAGGTTTGCATTCCCAGTGGAATGAGCATCAAAAGCCCCACCACGGTAACACCCATGCCCGACGAGGCAATTATCCTTGGATCGTACCGGTCCGACATTCGGCCCGACCACGATGCCACAAACGCCATAACCAGCGGTTGTATGACCAGCAGGAAACCGGCTTCCCGTGAGGCCAACCCTTTAATGTACTGAAGGTACAGGCTCAGTAAAAAAGTGATGGCAAAGGTTGTTGCATAGTTTACCAGTGCCGCAAGGTTAGAGAATGCAAAAAGCCTGTTGGTGCGGAACAGGGAAACGTTGAACACCGGATAATCAGCATTAATCTGAATTCTCACAAACAGAATCAGTCCTAAAAAACCTAAAAGGGTAAGAACTATTGCAAGGGTGGTGGGGAGTTTAGATAAGCCGAACATCAATGCGCTCATTGATATAACAAACACCAGGGAGCCCCGCCAATCGAACTGCTCTCCGTGGGCCTCGGCCCATTCCCCTTTAACGGCTATCGCAGTGGCTACGGCTGCCGGCAAACCCAGCAGGGCCGGAATATAAAACAGGCTCCGCCAGCCCAGCCAATCGATTAGTAAGCCGCCTAGTATGGGAGCAGCCGATAGCCCGATGTAAACCGCCGT
>CALBBQ010000039.1 GCA_937926785.1 uncultured Bacteroidales bacterium
TTATTAATATAGATAATAATATTTACTATTTTTTTAAATATACATAGATATATCAAATACAGTATGTACTTTTATTGAAAATTTTGAACATCATGATTGAATTAATCGATAGGGTTACCAACCCAAAAGCATTGGAGAATGCCGTAAAACGCTTTCGTGAGAAAGGGATAATTCTTCCCACCTTTCATCAGCAACAGAACCCTGAACTTGTTCCCGAAAGAATAAAAGAAAAGCTCAAAAATGTAGGGTTATGGGAAATTAACCCACTTAACCTATTTAGAATAACTTGGAAAAACGAGCCAAAGGAAAAGGGAGGTCTGTACGGCAAGGTAAACTACATTGAGTTACCAAGGGAGCTCACGGGCGTAAACGCAAGAATCATAATACTTTTAGGCAAATGGTTTCCGACTGGAGCCCATAAGGTGGGTGCTGCATACGGATGTCTGGCACCCCGAATCATAACCGGTGGTTTTGACCCTACAACCCAAAAAGCCGTTTGGCCATCGACAGGGAACTATTGCAGGGGAGGTGCATTCGATTCAAAACTAATGGGGACCGAATCGGTAGCGATACTGCCCGAGGAGATGAGTCGTGAACGTTTCACCTGGCTTCGCGACTATGTGGGCTCCGAGGTGATTGCAACCCCGGGTTGCGAATCGAATGTTAAGGAAATATACGATAAATGCTGGGAAATTCGCCGGACAAAACCCGACTATGTGATCTTTAACCAGTTTGATGAGTTTGGTAACGCAGCCTGGCATTACAACATCACCGGCAAAGCCATTGAGGAGGTATTCAATGGGCTTGGTAAGGGCTTAAATCTTGCCGCATACATATCAGCTACCGGTTCGGCCGGTACAATTGCTGCAGGCGACTACATCCGTACCATTGCTCCACACCTCAAGGTGGTGGCATCGGAGGCCAAGCAATGCCCCACCATCCTGATGAACGGTTTCGGTGGTCATCGGATTGAGGGTATTGGCGATAAGCATGTTCCCTGGATTCATAATGTTAAAAACACCGATGTGATTACCGCAATTGACGATGAGGATTGCATGCGCATTTTCAGGCTTTTCAACGAACCCGAAGGGATTAAATACCTGAAAGAATCAGGCGTTCCTGCCGAAATTGCAGATAATCTAAACCTTCTTGGTATCTCGGGTATTAGCAATATGCTATCAGCTATCAAGACCGCAAAGTTCTTCGAGATGACCTCGGATGATGTGATATTTACCATTGCTACCGACTCGGCCGAGATGTATGGTTCACGGCTCGAGGAGCTCAGGGAAGAAAGAGGCAACTATCAATTTGCAAATGCCGTAAAAGACTTTGAAAAGTGCATTTTAGGCGCTACAACCGATTGGATGAAGGAGCTTACCTACTACGACCGCAAAGCCATTCATAACCTGAAATACTTTACATGGGTAGAACAGCAGGGCAAGGAGATCGAGGATTTGAACAGGCTATGGTACGACAGAGAACTTTGGCCAAAACTTTTTGGACAGCTAAATAAGTGGGACGAGCTGATTGATGAATTTAACGACCGCGTTGGACTGCTTAAGTCGATGTAAATAAACTATTATGAACGACAAGTTCATACTAAAATGCGCAGGATGTGGTAAATCGTACATGCCATCGCCGGAACTTTACCTTTGCCCTGACTGTAGTAAAGCAAATACCACTTCCACCCCACCCCGTGGGGTACTTAAAGCGGTTTACGATTTTCAATCCCTGAGTAAAAGAAAGGAGGAAGTGGTAGCCCAGAACTTCTGGGAGCTTATTCCACTGAATCAAAAGGCATCATTACCACCGCTAAGGGTTGGTGATACTCCGTTGTACCGATTCGAACGGATTGACGGAAAACCCATACCCTTTGAGCTATACCTGAAAGATGATTCGCAAAACCCAACCTTCTCGTTTAAAGACCGCGCATCATCAGTAGTATCGGGATATGCCAGGGAAAATGCGATAGATACAATAGTTACTGCATCAACGGGTAATGCGGGTTCATCGTTGGCAGGGATATGTGCTTCGCAAGGGCAGAAGTCAATAATTATGGTGCCTAAAAATGCACCTGCAGCCAAGCTAACCCAAATTGTGATGTATGGTGCAACCATTGTGCCCGTTGAGGGAACATACGATCAGGCTTTTGACCTAAGCATGGATGCTACCCGGGAGTTTGGCTGGTATAACCGAAACACAGCCTTCAACCCATTGACAGTAGAAGGGAAAAAAACGGTCTCGTTTGAGCTGTTCAAACAGCTAAACCGCATTGTTCCCGATTACATATTTGTTCCGGTTGGCGATGGAGTAATCATTTCCGGGGTATATAAAGGTTTCGAAGATTTACTGAACACAGGATTGATTGACCACATGCCTACCATTGTTGCTGTTCAGACCACTGGCAGTTCAAACCTAATTGACAATATCGGTAAGCCTGAATTTACTGCCAAGCCAAGCCAAACCCTGGCCGACTCCATATCGGTGGACATACCCCGAAACTTCTATATGGCTCAGAGCTACATTCTGCAGTACAATGGTGAATACCTATCGGTTACAGATGATGAAATAGTTTCAGCATCAAAAGTATTAGCACGCAGTACGGGTATTTTTGCAGAACCCGCTGCTGCTACGGCATATGCCGGAATGCAGATCTACCATGCTAACAAAAAAATATACGAACACCATAAAGTGGTTGTACTACTCACCGGAAGTGGACTAAAAGATTTGAGAGCCATTTCCCGGGTTGTTGCCATTCCCAACGCTATTGAACCATCAGTTGAGGCCTTGAAGAAATTGCTTTTGTAAATTATTACCTTTGCCATTGGTATGATCAGTTTCAATCTAAACGGGGAGAAAGTAGTTTACAGCGGTGATACCAGTCGTTCGCTTCTGGATTACCTAAGAAACGATTTGCACCTGACTGCAGCCAAAGATGGCTGCTCCGGACAGGGAGTATGTGGAGCTTGTTCGGTTGAAATCAACGGCAGCATAAAAATGGCTTGCAGAATCAGCATGTCTGAGGTTGAAGGTGCAACTATCTTTACCCTTGAGGGCTTGCCTGATAATTTCCGGGAAATAATCTCGAATCACTTTGCTATAAGGGGGGCTGTGCAGTGCGGGTTCTGTTCGCCGGGCATGATTATGCGTGCACGAGGATTATGGTTATCAAATCCCAATGCCACTCGCAACGATATAATCAGAGCAATTTCACCAAACCTTTGCCGTTGTACGGGTTATGTAAAAATCATCGATGCCATTCAACATGCTTTTGCAGAGCTCAATGGAAAAAAGGGAGACCCTAAAAAGCACGATGCAAAGATTGGCTCACAATACCCAAAATATCAGGCTAAGGAAACCGCATTAGGCATCAGGCCTTTTGTCGATGATATGTTTGTGGACGGAATGCTTTATGGTGCCCTTAGGTTCTCAGACCATCCCAAGGCAAAAGTTCTAAAAATTGACATTTCCAAAGCCAATAAAGTTGAGGGTGTAGTAAAAATCCTAACCGCTTCGGATATTCCCGGTGAGAGGTATATCGGGTTAATATTTCAGGATTGGCCAGTGATGATAGCGCAGGGCGAGGTTACCCACTACATCGGCGATGTAATTGCAGGTGTGGTTGCCACCTCCGAGAGCGTGGCAAGGTTTGCAGCTGCACTTATAGATGTTGAATATGAGGTGCTGGAACCGGTAACCGATATCCACAAAGCCATAAAACCCGACTCTCCGCAGGTTCACACAAATCGTTCAAATGTCCTCGAAACCTGCACAATCCGCTTTGGCGATGTTGAAAAGGCCTTTGCCGAGGCAGCTTACATCTCTAGTGATATTTACGAAACCCAACGAATTGAGCATGCTTTTCTGGAAACCGAAGCTGCACTTGCCCTACCCAATGGAAGTGGCATAAAACTGTATAGCCAGGGACAGGGGGTTTACGTTGACAGAAAGCAGGTTGCTAAGATTCTAAACTTACCCGAAGAAAAGGTAGAAGTTATTCAAGTTCAGAATGGTGGAGGTTTTGGGGGAAAGGAGGATCTAACCGTTCAGGGACACGCTGCCCTGATGTGCTACATCACCCAAATGCCTGTTAAAGTTCACCTTACGCGCGATGAGAGCATTCGTATGCATCCCAAACGCCACCCTGTTTGGATGAAAATGAGCCTTGCATGCGATGCCAATGGGAAGTTCACAGCTCTTAAACTTGAAGCCATTGGCGACACAGGGGCCTACGCATCGGTAGGAACTAAAGTGATGGAACGCGTGGTGGGCCATGCCACGGGAGGCTACACGGTTCCCGCAGTGGATATCTCAGCCAAAACGGTTTACACCAATAATATTCCTTGCGGGGCCATGCGTGGTTTTGGGGTTCCACAAGTAACCTTTGCCATCGAAAGCTGCATTGATGACCTTTGCCGGCAAGGAGGTTTCGATCGTTGGCAAATCCGCTATGATAATGCTCTGGAAGAAGGAGCAAAAACGGCAACCGGTCAGGAACTGTTTGGAGTTGGACTAAAGAAAACCCTATTAGCCGTGAAGGAACAATTCCAATCGGCTAAGTTTGCCGGTATTGCTTGTGGGTTAAAAAATACGGGTGTAGGTAATGGAATGGTTGACGACAGCGAGGTTATCATCAAGATTGTTAGTTCTGACAGGGTCGAAATCCACCATGGATGGACAGAAATGGGACAAGGCGTTCACACCATGGCCATCCAAACCCTACACCAGGAAACCGGAATTGATCCCGAATTAATTGAGGTGATTGTTGATACCACCGCTGGCATACCAACAGGTATGACCACCTCATCGCGGGCTACTGCACTGGTGGCCAACGCAATTATTCACGCAGCAAGCCCACTTAAAGAAGATTTAAAGAATGGCAAGCTTGAAGAATTGGTGGGCAGAACGTACCGTGGCAAATTCGTTTGCGATTGGACCTGCAAACCCGGAGCCAAAACCGAAAAACCCGTAATTCACTTTGCTTATGGCTACGCAACACAGGTGGCTGTACTCAATGAGAATGGAAAACTTATAAAAGTGATTGCCGCACACGATGCCGGTAAAATAATGAACAGAATGCTTTTTGAAGGGCAAATTGAGGGTGCAGTGCATATGGGTATGGGATACGCTCTTACTGAGGACTTGCCAATGGAGAAAGGATTTCCGATTAGCTTTAAATTTAAGGACATAGGAATTATCCGAGCAAATCAAATGCCTGAAATAGAAGTAATAGGAATAGAAAAGCCCGACCCCATTGGTCCATACGGAGCAAAGGGAATTGGCGAAATAGGGATGGTTCCCACTGCTGCTGCCATAGCTAACGCTCTACGAGCTTTCGATGGGATTAAACGCACGCGCTTGCCCCTTAAACGTGTTCAACCGGAGTAAAGTAAACTTATATTCAAGTAATCCCATGATTCTACTTAAAGACGCTACATACATCGATTTTGAAACCCTTGAACTTACTCATTCCGACATTTTGGTTTCCCAGGATAAGGTTGAACTTTACCCTGCTAATTCATACAATGGTAGCACAGCAGAGATTATTGATTGTTCTGGGAGATTGGTTACCCACTCGTTTGTTGTTGGGCATCACCATGCCTACTCAGCATTAGCCCGAGGTATGGATCCACCCACGAAAACCCCGGAAAACTTTTACGAGATTCTCAAGTACATTTGGTGGACACTGGATAAAAGCCTAACCCCCGAAATGGTTGAGTATAGCGGTTTGGTTACTGCCATGGCTTGTGCAAAGGCAGGTGCAACTTTCGTTATTGACCATCACGCATCGCCAAACGCCGTGAGGGGGTCACTCGAAATACTTGCCAAAGCCTTTGAAAGGCTTGGCCTTTCGCATCTGCTTTGCTACGAAATAAGCGATAGGGATGGTGAAACTATTGCCAGGTATGGATTGGAGGAAACCGATGATTACCTGAAAAGGAATCAGGGGCTGGTAGGTTTGCATGCCTCATTTACGCTAAGTGATGAAACACTGAGTGCAGCTGCAAAATTAGTGGAAAAGCATAGTTCAGGCGTTCACATACATGTGGCTGAAGACAAGTACGACCAGCAGCATAGCAACGAAACCTACGGGAAATCGGTTGTTGAAAGGCTCAATGATTTTGGTTTCTTGAACTCTAGCAAATCGATTCTGGTTCACTGCCTGCATCTTTCGGAGAAGGAACGTAAGCTGATTGGCCAATCGCCTTGCTGGGTAGCGCAGAACACCGATAGCAACCTGAACAATAATGTTGGCTATTTCAGTAGTAAAAACCTAGGCAACAATATTATGCTCGGAACCGATGGCATGCATAGCGATATGCTACAAAGCATGAAATCGGCATACTTTGTAGGACAAAACCACGACCCATTAACTCCCTTGCAAGCATACCAGCGTTTAAGAAATGCACACCGCTATATCGCTCAAAATGGCTTCAAAGGGGATGGACCAAGTAACCTTGTTGTGCTCGACTACGACTCCCCTACCCCTGTTACAAAAGAGAATCTTGCTGGGCACTTTGCTTACGGCATAAATCAAAGCCATGTTCAACATGTAATTGCCAATGGTAAGCTAATTGTAAAAAACCGTGCGCTAATACTTATCGATGAAGATATTGTTCTTAAAGAGTCCAAAAAACTAGCTAGGTGGCTATGGGATAGGATGAAAAACGTTCAAATATTTTAACTGATTCTTTTAACTTGCCTGCCTCTTTCTCTTTCAAACAAACCAAATGTGTTATGATTTTGGTTTTCATGTTTATTAACTCAAATATTCAAATCCGGATTTTATTGTAAGTTCCATACCCATACAAGGTATAAAAAAGAGATCGATAACTGTTTGGGGTCGTTTTGATTTACCCATCATTGTATTTCAATTTGTTTTTCAGCATTGAACGCTATCATTTAAAAATACTATCTTTAAACTTTAAACAATATTAGTAACTTTGCTTTCTAATACGTTAAGCATGAGTCCGAATATTTTAGAGTGGATTGGTTACAGTGCATCGGTAATCATCGCACTGTCCATGACAATGAGTTCCATTGTAAAGTTCAGGTGGATAAACTTTACCGGCGCTTTACTGTTTTCGATATACGGATTTCTGATTGGCGCATGGCCGGTGGGCTTTTTAAATGGATTTATAGTTTTAACCGATGCCTACTATCTTTATCTTATCTACTCTAAAAAAGAAACGTTTGAAATTCTTGAGGTTCGTCCCGATAACAGGTATCTTATTCGTTTTTTGGATTTTCACCAAAAAGATATTCATAAGTTTTTCCCTGGCTTCAGCTACACGCCAACCGGGAACACCATAAGCTTCTTGGTTTTGCGCAACATGGCGGTAGCAGGAATTTTCATTGCACAAAAAAATGAGACAAAAGCGCTAGAGGTAGAACTGGATTACGTTTTGCCTGAATACAGGGATCTAAAAAATGGCCGGTTTGTTTACTACTGGTTGAGCCAAAAGTTTGCTGAGAGTGGATTTACTCGGGTATGGGCTAAGGCTTGTAGTAAAAGCCATAGGAAATATCTTTTACGCTTGGGCTTTACCGAATCTGGTGGAGAACATTTTTTAAAAATACTCGAATAGCTGTAAACTTGAGTATACTAATTCATAACGGCAAAGTAGTAACCTCAGCAACGGAAATCATTGCCGATATCCTCATTGAAGGGGATAAAATTTCAAATATAGCCCCAAGTATTAAACAAAAAGCCGATAGAATTATTGACGCCTCTGGTATGTGGGTTTTACCTGGGGGCATTGATCCGCATGTTCATATGCAGCTGCCAACACCGGCCGGCCCTTCGGCTGATGACTTTTATTCAGGTAGTTTGGCTGCATTGCAAGGCGGCACTACAACCATTATCGATTTCGTTACCCCGAGTCGAGGGCAATCCATTATAGAAGCTCTTAAATTGCGAATAGAAGAGGCTTCTAATAGTTTAACCGATTACACCTTCCATGTTAGCCCCGTTGAGTGGAGCAAGGAAGTAGCTAGTGACATTGCTCACTGTATTGATATGGGCTTCCCGTCGTTTAAGGTTTACATGGCCTACAAGAACAGCATAGGGATTGACGACAATGCCCTATACCACATCATGCATACCGTTGCCCAGAATGGAGGGTTAGTTCTTGCCCACTGTGAACTAGGCGATGACATTGAAGTGCTTAGGGATTTCTATGCTACACAAGGGCTTACCTCACCCAAATATCATGCGCTATCGCGCCCAGCAAGGTATGAGGCACTGGCCGTGAAGAGGGCCATCGACCTGGCCGACCAAACACAGTGCCCGCTATACATTGTCCATGTTTCGGCAGCCGATTCGGTTAAACATATAGTCCAAGCCCAGAAAAGTGGTCAACCCCTGTTTGCCGAAACCTGCCCGCAATACCTTCTGCTCGATGAAACCCTTTACGATACCGAATTGCTCTCTGCATTAAAGTATGTTATGAGCCCACCCCTACGATCACATGACGACAGGGAGGCACTCTGGAAAGCCATTGCCAACGGCAATATCCAGGCCATAGGAACCGACCACTGCCCCTTTTTGCTGAAGCAAAAAATGTTGGGCAACCACGATTTCCGGAAAGTTCCCAATGGTGCTGGCGGAGTTGAGCATAGGCTTACCCTGCTTTATACCTATGGTGTTCTGGAGGATAGGATTAACCTCAGCAAGCTGGTTGATGCCTACTCAACCCAGCCCGCTAAACTTTTTGGTCTTTACCCCCAGAAAGGGGAATTGGCCATTGGCTCCGATGCCGATATTATTATCTGGGACCCAAACGCGCAGGGTTCCATTTCAGCCGCTAATCACTACTCAAAGTCCGACCTAAACATTTACGAAGGATTCAAAACAGTTGGTGAACCCCTATATGTAATTAAAAATGGAGTAATTGCCGTTGAGAGGGGTAACCTGAATCATAACCTACCAGTAGGTAAACTTATCATGCGCAGGTCAACAAAAACCACCAGCCATTACTACAAACGAATGGATAACCCAGGTTCCTTCAACTGCGGCAGGGTGTGAAACGCACAACTAAGTCTTCATGGCTGGTTTTTGATACACGTAAACCCATTCCCCCTTTATAAATTTGAAACTCAAATCATATTTAATAAATATGCCATTTAAACCATTATTAAAATGAATCAAAAATAGTTTGGATTCATTCTGTTTTCTTGTTTTAAAGTGATTTAGTTTTTTATAATTTAATTGGTGAACTAGGTTTTGAAAACAGGCTGACTCTTTTGCAGATTTTAGCATTGCATAAAGCAACTCTACAAAACGTCAGCCTGTTTTTGTTGGCTATTCTTTTATAATTTTTTTAAATTGAAAAGAGTTACCATTTTTAATTTTTATCAAGTAAACACCAGATGAAAAACTGCTTGTTTTTACAACAGATATTTCTTTCAAGTTTCCTCTAAAAACAACCTGCCCCATTGAATTCAAAATCTCAAAATCTGCTTTTCCTTGATTTTCTTTCATCGCTATGACTAATTCATTTGAAACAGGGTTGGGATAAATGGCTATTTCATCAAAATTCAAACGGTCAACACCAACTTTAAAAATTTGTACACAAGCAGAAGTATCGGTGCAAGAGCCTTGCGTAATTTTTACAGCATAATTGCCATTTACTGAAGGCGTGAAACTTTGAGAAGTTGCACCTGGAATAATAGCATAAGCGTTATTGCAATCTAACCACTGATAAATTGCGCCACTAGCATTAGCAGTGATTAAAGGATCTTTAACAGTTAAAGAAACATCTATCGTATTAATGGTCAGGTCTATGGTTATGGTGCTGTCGCATCCCGCCGCATTGGGGATTACGGCCGTTTTTGTTCCGGAGGTGGTGTACACTGCTCCGTCCGGTGCGGTGTAGCTGTCGCAGGCGGTTACTGCAAGGGAGCTGAATGTGTTTATACAATTTAACACTCTAGCTATTTTATTCCTTGATATACCATTATACGCACTAAAGTCTCCACCAATGATAATTTTCCAATCACTTTGAAAAGCGATTGTGTAGATAGAAACATTGGCACCGGTTCCCGGATTAAAAGTTGGGTCAAGGGTTCCATCGGCGTTCAGGCGGGCAATTCGGTTTATTGCAGTCCCGTTGTAGGAAGTGAAAAATCCGCCAATAATAATTTTACCATCACCTTGAACTGCGGTAGAATAAATTATACTATTTGCCCCAGTTCCCGGATTAAAAGTTGGGTCAAGGGTTCCATCGGCATTTAGGCGGGCAATTCGGTTTTTTGAAATCCCGTTGTAGGTAGTGAAATATCCGCCAATAATAATTTTCCCATCACCTTGTATTGCGGTCGAAAAGATTATGTTATTTGCCCCTGTTCCCGGATTAAAAGTAGGGTCAAGGGTTCCATCGGCGTTAAGGCGGGCAATTCGGTTTATTGATGTCCCGTTGTAGGAAGTGAAAAATCCGCCAATAATAATTTTACCATCACTTTGTA
>CALBBQ010000040.1 GCA_937926785.1 uncultured Bacteroidales bacterium
CAGCAGCAGAACTTTGGAAAACATAAAAAGCCCATTCGACTATCTCAACCTAAAAAACGAATGAAACCGTGTCGTACTTTTTGTATTGTCGCCCTTGACAATACAAAAAGTACGACAAAAGTTTCGTATATTTGAGAGTTATAGCCAATGCTAAAAAACGACAGTAACACGATGAACTCTTTTTCAACTAGACAAAAAATCAAAAATTTTATAGACGACACTTTGTAACACTTCAACAAAGGCAGAGCAAAAAAAATAATTATGACAGTAACGAAACTTAAACTCAAATAAATATGACGACAGATGCAAAAAAATGTCCTTACTGTGCCGAGGAAATCAATAAGGACGCAATTAAGTGTAAGCATTGCGGAGAAATTCTTGACGCACAGATAAGAACCGCAAGAACTCCGCAACAACCACAAATTGTTATTCCACCTCAAAGGGAAAGAAAATGGAGCCCAGGTATAGCAGCAGTATTAAGTCTTGTAATTCCAGGGGCTGGACAAATGTATAAAGGAAATGTAGGGGCAGGGATAGTATGGTTAATAGTGACAATAATTGGATATTGTCTATTTATAATTCCCGGTCTAATACTCCATTTAATTTGTATTGTGACAGCAACTTCAGGCGACCCATACAAAGAATACTAAAACAAAAATATCCATAATGGACAACACAAAAAAACACAGACGACAAGACAGCACTGGCTATAACAGCACATTTGCAATAGGCGGGGTTTCGTGCTCCGCAGACAGTTTTGTGGTTACAGAAAGTTCAGTTCTCCGAATGAACATTTGTGGTGAAAAGCCCGCCCATCGCAAATCTGCAAACCGTTATAGGGCATTGTAAAAACGACTCGACAAAAAAGACATAAATGGCTAAAACAACATTTTGGGACGTTAT
Source organism: uncultured Bacteroidales bacterium (assembly GCA_937926785.1). GTDB lineage: Bacteria > Bacteroidota > Bacteroidia > Bacteroidales > Tenuifilaceae > Tenuifilum. The sequence goes on from CALBBQ010000040.1 coordinate 904, forward strand.
AGAAAAGACAATTGAAAAAGTCGGGACGCCACTTTCTGCAAAAGAAATTTGGGACAAAGCAAATGAACTTGGAACGCTTGGTGACTTCACAACAACTGGCAAGACACCTTGGGCGACAATTGCAGCATATTGCTACACGGACATTAACAAAAATGCCGAAAACTCAACTGTAATTCAGACAAGTGAACGACCCGCACAATTCTTTTTAAGACGACTTGCCAGCCAAGTAGACTTACAAAAAGTTCAAAAGCAGAAAGACACAGAAATCGCAAAAAAGGAAAAAGATGAAATCAAAAAATTTAATGAAAGAGACCTTCATCCCTTGCTTGTTGCTTATGCTTATGGTGACAGTCACTTCAAAGCAAACCTGAAAACAGTCTTTCACGAGAACTCTTCAAAAGCTACAAAGGGACAAAACGAGTGGTTACATCCCGACTTGGTTGGTGTTTATTTCCCATTTCGTGACTACAAACCTGAAACATTAGAAATCCAAAAACATTTATCAATAACATCTATAAAGCTTTTTTCTTTTGAATTGAAAGTTTCTTTGAACTTTGGAAATTTACGCCAGTCATACTTCCAAGCAGTATCAAATTCAAGTTGGGCAAACGAAGGTTACCTAGTTACACTTAACATTAACGATGACCCAACTTTTAAAGACGAAGTAAGACGACTAAACAATGCTTTTGGCATTGGAATAATAAAACTTAACCCAGAAAATATTTTTGAAAGCGAAATACTTTTCCCATCAAGAATTAATCAAGAAATTGATTGGGATACAGTAAACCGACTTGCAAATGAAAATTCAGACTTCAATAACTTTTTGAAATTAATTACGGAAGACTGTAAACTGGGTAGAGTAAAAAGCCAATATGACAAGGTTTATGAAATGGACGAACTGACAAAATATATAAAGGACAAGGGAATAAACAACGCCCTATAACAGCCGTTTGCCGCAATGGGGACTGACGTGGTTAAATTAAGTGCATTGCTTCTATCAAAGTTTCTGCTTGGTTGACAGTTTTGTCCTCCGAAATCCCCCACTGCGGCAAGCGGCAAACCGTTAGCAAACATGGCAAAGACAGAAATTAAGGTCACCCGGTTCGACCTGCAAAACAGGATTGTTCCCAGAAGATTTGAGGCGAGGATTTATTCCTCAGAATGCAATAGTTTAGTAATCACCAAGAGTTATTTCAACCTTTTAAAATTGTAAAATGGACTGAAGTAAATTCAATTTTTATTACCTTCACGTTTAAAAGTTACATTGATTTCTTTATAATCTTAAAAATTAATTAAAATAATAAACCATGAAATTAAAATCAATCCTACTACTAGCACTCATAATCATGCTATGCTCTGGCATGATGTGTGAGTGTGAAGATGAAATCAATGAACCACAACTCCCCCCCGAAACCACCACTGGAGCCAACACCTTTGGCTGCCTTGTAAATGGTAAAGTATGGAGAAATGGGGGGCTTGGATTTCCCGAATGGACATTGGGGGTAAATGAGCTGAACGATTCAACTGCTTCTATCCTTGCAAGAAAAGGAACTAAAGAATCCATTTCACTTATTCAGCTTTATATTAGAAAAAAGAATCTTGGCATAGGAAAGTTTCAGTGCGACTCAAGCCGAATCTTCATAATTTTTTCACAGGATTTTAATGACTCACCCCCTTGCGAGTACCCCCGTTCGCGGAAAGGTTTCATAGAGTTTACCCGGTTCGACCTGCAAAACAGGATTGTTTCCGGACGATTTGAGGCACATCTTTACTCCTCAGAATGCGATAGTTTAGTAATTACCGAGGGTCGTTTCGACCTTTTACAATAGTAAAATGAACTATAGTAAATTTAAATTTTACCTATTATCAACAGCTTTGATACTTGGTATAGAATCGAATTGCATTGGCCAAACCCTTAGCGAACAGATACAGTACATGTTTAACCCCCTTGATAAGGGCAAAATACCAACGGGAATGCTTCTGGATTATGGTGTTTTTCTGAATAGCCCATACCCTTTCAATGGAGTACTTACAGATAGCAGCTACACGGCCATTGATGTGGTTAAAAATTTGTACTCGGGGCTATACTCCTCTATCGTCACTTCATCCGTGAGTATTGTTAACCCTGATACATTCTTTGAAAGAATATCCACCTCAATGAACAGCTCTCCCAGCGAATTGCTAATACCCGTTATCTACTTTAATACAAACAGGATTAAGTCCAATGCGCTAGACATGGGCCTACTCACCTACCAAAATGGTCAGTTCCACGATGTGAAGGGTAGTGCATCACCCTATGAGGCATTCGACCTCTTTGCTGCATCCCCGATAAAAAGCACTATGCATGGAGGCAGGGTAAACTTTAAGCTACAATCAGACCTATACATTACGAATACAACTAAAAGCGTAAGCCTTGCAGAAATAGATCCGAATGATGGCGGAGGTTACAGGACGATTAACTTTAGCTCGCCCCTAAGTGTTACCTACACCACGTTCGGCGAAAAGGTTATAAGAATTGCATTCACCTTTAGCGATGGCAAAAAGCTATACAGCCAGTTTAAGCTGGTGGTTGATGCTCAAATCCAGCAATCGCCTGCCGATTGGAGCGATTTGGCTCAGCCATTCAACCCCATTGCTGGCAGGCATTCAGGGGGAACCGTGTACGTGAAATACGCTAGTTCCAATACGGCGAAAAGGTTAAAAAGGCCATTGATTGTTGCTGAGGGGTTTGACCCCTCCAGTCTGCTTACAACCGTTCCCAATATGTCAATTGATGCTTTTCTACGAAAACTTAGTGTTGTTTACTTAGAAAACGGACAAAGTTTTTATGCTGTGCTATTGAGCAATTACGACATCGTTTACCTAGATTACACGAACGGGGTTGATGACATATTACGTAACGCTCGGTTACTTGAGGATGTAATAGCGTGGGTCAACGGGCAGAAAGCAGGGGTAACCGGTGCAGAAGCCAACGTGATTATGGGGGTAAGCATGGGTGGTCTGGTTTCGAAAATAGCCTTACGGCGCATGGAGGTTGAAGGGGGTAATCACGATACCCGTTTATTCATTTCCTTTGATAGCCCTCACAAAGGGGCAAATGTTCCTCCTGCCTATCAGGCTTTAGTTTGGCATGTAAATAACTTAGTGACGGGCATTTATGTAGATAAGGAGGCTTATATGCTAGCAAGATCAACCGCCACAAAGCAACTGCTAAAACTTTATGTTGATTATGCAAATGGAACATTTACCGACTCTTACAGTAAATCGTTCATAACAAGCTACGAAAGTTACAGCTTCCCTACAAACTGCCGAAACATTGCTGTTGTGAATGGCTCAAATTACGGGAATACCCTATTTAACTCTTACACCAAACTTTTAGGCATGAATAGTAGGATGGGCGATATTTCATTTAAAATCACCGCTTATTCTCTTCCAGACAAAAAGGCGTCAACGGTTTACGATGGGCTTATTTCGTACTGCAAAAAAGTTGGGGGATATGTTGTTTGTATAGATTTTACAAAACAGTTTAAGTCCTCTATAGCAACGCTACCCTACGATGGTGCTCCGGGAGGTTTTTATGACATTTCTTTTCTCGGTCAGCTACCACCCGTAATCAGCAACTACGTACTCCAGCAAAGATTCTGCTTTGTACCCTTAACTAGCGCACTCGCAATTAACTCTACAAATCCCCTCGAAGTATTGGGTAATCAGGATTTAATAGGTACTGGCAAAACCCCTTTTGCCAGCTATTTTGCCCAAACAACAAATGAACAGCACACGTGGTTTACACCCCAGAATGCAAAATATATTCTAAATGAGCTGGCGGGCATTACATGCCTACCAACCAATAACGCTTCAATTTCAGGACAACCTGTTGTTTGCTCCTCTGGCACTGCCTTCACCGTCAATAACCTGCCCTCAGGCTACTCAGTATCATGGACTTCAAGTGCCAACCTAAACCCATCTTCGGCATCAGGTAATCCAGTTACTTTTACAGCCAATGGGAATGGGGCTGGCTGGGTTCAAGCAATGGTTAGTTCTGGGTGCGGAAATGTTACTCTTCCTCAGAAAACTGTTTGGGTAGGTAGCCCAAGCCAACCATCCAATATAATTGGATTCTCATATAACGGTAAACATTTCGGCAGCAACTCATACTATGACTTTACTGTGAGTGCATCAGTGAATCAAGGTATAAATCTATACGACTGGAAAGTTGGAGGAGGTACAATCGAAGAAGGGCAGAGTACAAATCAAATTACAGTATTGACTTGCGATGCAGGGGATATGGACAAATACTTTGATGTTAACGTAAGGGTAGGTAATACTTGTGGGTGGTCGCCTTGGCTATGGCGGACAGGCTATGTAGATGGAGGTATTGGCCCTGTATATATTGTTTCACCCAACCCAGCAAATAGCAATATAACTATTTCAAAAGTCGAAAATTCTAAATCAAATCAAAAAATTACTCAATCAGAACCAATTAAAAGCATTCGGATATTTGACAAAATGGGGCTACCAATTATGATACAAAACTATTCAGGGAAAGATAACAGCATAACCTTGAATATTTCATCGCTATCTAAAGGTATTTATCTTATCAAAATCAATGAAAAAGAAAGCCATACAATTATAAAGGAATGACGAAAGAATAAAATCGAGTAGGTAAGGGGGAATCTCACCCCCAAACCTCTCACAGAACCGTGCTTGAACCTCTCGATTCACACGGCTCTTCACGGTGAAGCATTTCAGCTATCGCCTTTTACCCAAAATCCTCGTTACTTTCGTAACTTGTTCTACAATAAAAAGCATCACCATGTGAAGCCCTTCGCTCGTCCCGCATTTCTGCGGGACTCCCTTGGATATTCTCGCTACTACGACTTCATCTGCCACAATGCTGCACTTCGCTACTTTTGGCGTTTTCCATAAGGATTCTCCGCCGTTTGGCTTAGCATTGCAGCATTGCTTCTCCTGTTCCTTGAAAGAGCCCGAACAGAGTTCTTGCCGTCTTTATGCCGTGCGGTGTGTAACCATAAATCAGGTGAACTGTTACACTCTGTCTCTCGGGGCCGCTGCCCCCTCGGTTTTACCGCAGTAAAAGTTATTTTCGACACCTCAATAACGGTTCGCTTGCGCTCAACTCCTCTGTTCATACCATACAAAGCCTCGCCATACAACCGACTGACTTTGCTTTGACCTTGACGCTCAGTACCACACCGTGAAAATGCAGCACCTCAAGGCGGTTTGGTGAATCTGCCTGAACAGCCTTTACCGATAGCCCACCCATAGAAGTTAAACCCTTCCGTACAGCCAGTCGGTTCGCTTGACCTCCGCTACGGACATGGTTCTCCTTTCTAAAGACCTATCATCTCTTCCAAAGTTCTGTTACCTCTTCAAAGAACTTTTCTTATCTTCGTATCCTGAGGTAACGCAGGACACACTCCACGTTTGCTAACAACGTGTTTATTTTATTTGGGTAGAGATGTTTTTGGAAACATCTCTACTTTTTGCTAGTTATACTCTCGTAAGATAGTAACACGGTTTTAATCTCCCAAACAAAACAAACACGCAACCGTTATGCACCATAGTATAAATTCGGGTCAGAAGAGATTAAGTCATTAGATGACAGTCAATTTATGAAATCGAAACGGAAAGTTGCGCATAGAAAATCATAGCACGGAAAGAGAATTTGCGCATTGACTGTCATCCGCTGACTTAAATGTATTTTTTTCGGCTCGACTTTCGACTAGATTCATAACGGGCTGAAATTAAATTCGGTGAAATTGAATTTCGGAAAGAAAATGCGGGCTTAAAGAAAAGTAAAGAATGAAATTTTGAAATGAAAAACAATTAAGCTATTGATTAATAAAAGAGTTTGGTAACAAAAACATAAATCAAAATTTCAATCATTTGAAGAAAGGACAGAATAATAAGAGGAAAAAAATAATTTGGGTATTGATTAAAAAAAACAAAATAAGAAAAGAAAACAAAGCAAAGAAACTAAATATCTAACATTTAGAGAAGTAAAAAAAGAAAACAGGGAAATAAAAACTGGAAAATGATTGAAGAACGCCCGCATTTAGGAAAGAATTACAAAAAGAGAAACTAGACAAATAATTCAGCCCTGAAAATTGCGGAGAAAGCTCGCTCGAAAAAAACACGGCGACCGCATCTGCCAAAAAAGACGGCAGAACAGCGGTTCGCCCAACAAAAAGCAGATTATAAGGTTCTGAAAATTTGAAAAGAAAAAATATTGCCCCGAAATAAATGACAGTCAGACAATTAACTACGGTGCATAACAAGGGGTGTAAAAAATTGCTGGTTGTTTGGCAGATTTGGAAACGTTTTGGCTTTTTTGTAACTTCGTATCGTGGGATAAAGAAGTAGTTTCAATCTCCAGCACTTTTCACACCCCCAGCCGTTGTGGGCAATTCTAGAATCGCCCCCTTTTATAAAAAAAGGTTATTAAAAGGCTAACCACCTGAAGTCGGGTTATGTATAAGCGAAAACCGACACGAAACAATAGAGTAGCAAGCAGATTAATAATTTTAACTTTTAATTCATACAATTATGAATAAACATTTTTTATTTATTATTCTAGCTTTTGGACTTACATTAATATCTTGTAATAAAGAAAATCATGTTGTAGAAAGGAAACCCTATCAACAAGAATTGTTAAGCATTGAAACCTTAAATCAAATTGGATTAAAGGTGCATGAGCTATAAAAGAAGAAATTCAATAAGAACTCAGACTATGAGGAAGAAATGAAGCAAATCCTCATGCCTTTGGTTGTTTGTGGAAACAAACTGTTAGGTGAGATTAAAAAAGAATATGAATTAGACAAAAGCCTTCTCACTCAGGAGGAAATAAATTCCATTAATTTAATGACAGATGAACAAATTGCAAGTTTTGCTTTTGTACTGAGTGCCTCTCAAATAAGTAGAGTCTCAAATGCAAAAATTGATTATGCTGCCTGCATAGGTGCTGCATTAGGAATAGATGTTATTCATGGCTTGATAACTAATACAGCTCAATTAGCTACAGTTCAGGGAGCTACTCAATTGTTAAAAGTTCTTGCTAAAAGATATATTGGATGGATAGGTGTTGGTGTTGCTGTATATTCCTTTTTAGATTGCATAGACGTAATTTAATCTAATGTTTGTTATGAAAGATAAAGAAACGATTAATAAGGTTTTATTTATTTTCAGCTTTATAAACATTTTGATATACATCATATGGGGTATTTCATATATATTTAATCAATATATATTGACATACAGTTCAACTGTTCTTGCAATTATAAACATACCAATAATACTTTTCTTCTATTTGAAACTTACAAAAAATAAAGAAAGTATAGTAAATTTCAGAAACTATAATAAGCGGTTTATAAGACTTATTATTACTGCAATTGGTTGTTTATTCGCAAGCCTATTTTTATTGTTTTCATTAAACTCATAGTCAAATACGAGTTGGATTAATATTTTCCAACTCCTATTATTTTTTTATAATTAAGAAGACTTACTGTAATTTCCACCAACTTGCAGAATAAGTTGAAAATTCTTTTTACACTAAAAAAACTGCCCACAACATGGGGTGTAAAAAATGCTGGTTTCAAGGCAGTTTGGCTTTTTCATCGTTTCAATCTAACTTTATCGCGTGGGATGATGACGCTGTTTCAAACTCCAGCACTTTTCACACCCCCAGCCGTTAATCCATTAACACGACTAGGCTACCATAAGGTAGCCTAGTTTTTAGATATTCTCGTGAACCTGTGAGCTAAAGGGTTGGACCTGCGGCAACCAGCCGTTGCCCCCACTCGTTGTCGGTAAAGGTTTTAAAGTTGTCGATAAACTTTTGGGCAAGGCTGCGGGCAGCAGCATCCCAGTCGCTGGGGTTTGACCAGTGGTTTCGGGGGTTCAATAGCTTAGCATCCACACCGGGTAAAGCCCTAGGGATTTGCAGGTTGAAAATGGGAAGCGTATCAAACTCTGCACTATCGAGGCTGCCGTTGAGTATGGCATTTATAATGGCGCGGGTCGAGGGTAAATCGATTCGCCGGCCTACCCCATAGGGGCCTCCAATCCAGCCCGTATTAACAAGGTAGGCCTTTGAGCCATGCTGCTGCATCTTTTTCAACAGTTCACGGGCGTAAACCGTTGGGTGGAGCATAAGGAATGCTTGTCCAAAACAGCTGCTGAATGTGGGCTGGGGTTCAAGTACGCCCCTCTCGGTACCGGCAAGCTTTGCCGTAAAACCACTTAGAAAGTGGTACTGGGTTTGGTCGGGTGTCAGCTTCGAAACGGGAGGTAAGACACCAAACGCATCGGCAGTCAGGAAGATCACATTTTTAGCATGTCCGGCACGTGAAATGGGCTTAACAATGTTCTTGATATGGTAAATAGGGTACGAAACCCTTGTATTTTCGGTTTTCCGCTTCGAGTGGAAGTCGATGTTCCCATCGGCATCCACATCGAGGTTTTCGAGTAGGGCATCGCGACGGATGGCAGCAAAGATATCGGGCTCCTTTTGTGGGTCAAGGTCAATGCACTTTGCGTAGCAACCGCCCTCAAAGTTAAAGACACCCGAGTCGTCCCAGCCGTGCTCATCGTCGCCAATTAAGGCGCGGTTGGGGTCGGCCGAGAGGGTGGTTTTACCGGTACCGGAAAGTCCGAAGAATATTGCCACATCGCCATCTTTACCCACATTGGCGCTGCAATGCATGGATGCTATGCCCTTGAGGGGCAGGTAGAAGTTCATGACCGAGAAGATACCCTTCTTCATCTCCCCCCCATACCATGTTCCACCAATTAGGGCCATACGCTCGGTTAGGTGAAAGGCCACATAAACCTCGCTGTTAAGGCTCTGCTCCTTCCAGTAAGGGTTGTTTGTTTTTGAGGCCACCAGCACCACGAAATCGGGTTTAAATTCACTCAGTTCCTCGTTGGAGGGGCGGATAAACATGTTCTTGACAAAATGCGCCTGCCAGGCCACCTCCATGATAAAGCGGACGCTCAAACGGGTATCGGTGTTGGCTCCGGCGTAAGCATCGACCACGTAAAGCTTTTTGCCATTCAGCTGGTTTACGCTAACCTGCTTTAGCTTGTCCCAAACCTCCTGGGTGATGGGCTTATTATCGGAACCCTTTTTGCCGGGCTCGGCCCACCAAACATCTTTCTCGGTATTGGGCTCTCTGACCACATACTTATCCTTTGGCGAACGGCCCGTGAAAATGCCTGTATCGACATTAACAGCGCCAAGCTTGGTTACAATGCCACGCTCATAGCCCTGAAGCTTAGGGTCGGTTTCGTGTTCAAAGAGTAAGTCGTACGACGGGTTATAGTATAACTCCTCAACGGAGGTGATACCGTACTGCGACAGATCAATCATTTCATGTATTTTTAAATTAAACTAAAGGCTTAAACTGTAAGCAAATGTAAATATTTTACTTTATGCAAACGATTTTTTCGCTATGTTTTGTATCACATCAAAGCATTAAGGGTAATGGGAAGTGTGATTGTAGTTTTACATTGATAGTAAGCAAAGATTTCATGTGCTAAAATGGTTAATCGATATGCTTACAGTGCTTATCGGTACTCTCGGGTTCAATATGAATGGTCGCGTCAATGCCTAACTCAGCCCTTAGGGTATCCTCAATATTAGAAATTATTTGGTGTGCTTGCTCGATGGTCATCTGGTTTGGTAGCCGGACATGAAATGTTAGCTCCTGATGCATGATATAGTTGTGAATGTGGTAGTGGTGGGGCTCCATTTTATCGTATCCCTGCCGCGATACTACTTCGTTCACCCGGTGAACTAAATCGGTTGTTGGTTCTTCGCCCAGAATAACCACTGCGCTATCGGCAATAACCCTAATGCCGGAGTAAAGGATGAGCAGAGCAACAATAATACTTAAAACCCCGTCGATCCACCAGAAGTACTTTCCGACAAAAATACCGGCAAGTACCACCACCGATGAAAGGGCATCGCTTCGGTGGTGCCATCCATCGGCCGATACCGATATAGAGCCTGTCCGCCTCCCAATATAGAAAGCCACCTGGGCAAGCCCTTCTTTTAGAAGGATTGAAATAACGGTTACCACAATGGCAACCATTCCGTATGTGGTGCCCTCCCTATTCCTAAGCTTCGATATGCCCTCCGAGGCAAAGTAAAAAGCGACAAAACCAAGCATAGCACCAATGAGCAACGATGCCACGAGCTCGGACCGACCGTGTCCAAAGGGATGATCCTTATCGGCAGGTTTGCGGGAATACTTAATACCCAGCAGTAGCACTACGGAGCTAATGGAGTCGGAAAGGGTGTGCCACGCATCGGCTATAAGTGCCAGTGAACCTGATACCACGCCAGCCCAGTACTTCAACCCGAATAAAAGGGTGTTCACTAAAATGGAAATCCAGCCCTCGGCATTTGCCAGCCGGGTATTCTTGGAATTAAACTTATAGTTCATGGTACGTGAAGTTAAAAGTAGATACAGGATACCGTAAAATCGGGGGCATACCTAATAATGTACTGGTTAGCGTTCAGCATGTAACCCTCCTTTGCCCGCTCAAATCGGAAATGGGTTTGAAGACATTTTAAACTATAGGTTGGTAAGCATGGGACTATATCGGGACCAAGTTCCCTTAGCGCGGTAATGAAGTAGAGGCCCACATCGTATCCTAAGAAAGAGAATTGGGTAGGCTCGGAGCGGAATAGTTCCCTGTAATTTTCTACAAAAGATTTGACCTCTTTTTGAGAGTAATCGATGTAGAACGGAGTGAAAATATGCGTATTTAGCGCGAAAAGGTAATCGGTGGAAATATTCTTTAGCCTGCGCCAACGCGATGGCCCATAAACCTCGGTGCTCAGGTTGTAATACGATTTAACGGCGTATAAGCTGCCTAACACCTCGGCTATAAATGGTTCATCGTCCGATGGAACTATTATAACATTTACTGTATCGCGCTTAAGCATTTTTAACAGGCGTTCCTGTAGTTCGACCGACTTATGTGAAGCAGTTTTATGGTTGTAGCGTGATATCTTAATACCTGCATTGCTGAACTTTTGGGTAAGCAACGAGTCGAAATGCTTTAGCCCTGGCGAGTACCATATGGTTGAATCGTATATCACCAAATAGTTTTTATCGGGGGTTACCTTTAAATTTTGCACATATATATCGAGTTGATTGGAAGGTGATTGACTTACCGATATCACATTAGGAGTGCCCGCTAAAGCCTCCTTGTTGCTGTATATGGGCGAAATAAAGTTAATTCCGTGTTTGGCGGCAAACTGAGCAACAGGTTTAACTTCATCGAAAATGTAGGGGCCAACCACTAAATCGGATTGGGCAAAATCAGGGCTCTCTAAAATCTTACCCACCTCATGTGCTGAGCGTTTGGTATCGCGCACATTCAGGTTAACGGAGATGCCCATTTTTTTTATGGAATCGAGGGCCAGTAAAAATCCCTCATAAAACTCGAGCGAAACCTGAGTAACTTGTGATATTCCACTAAAAGGGTCTTGGGTGACCCGTTGTTCTGAATCATCAAACAAGATGTTTTGCGCCTGGTTGCCCGATTGGGTAAATGGCAGTAGCAAAGTAATGTTGAAGGGGCGACCATCGTAAAGGTAGGATTTTTGACAGGGCAACACATTAGCTGGGGCATCGCCTTCGTCCTTTGAGGCTGTAACGTTAACTTCGGGCAGTTGTTTGGGCTTGGGAATCCTGAGTATAGTCCCAATTTTAAGGCCTTCTTTAATGAGATCGTAGTTATAGTACTCTATTTCTTTGGGCGGAATGCCATACTTTCGGGATATTGCGAAAAGCCCTTCGCGGGGCTGCACTTCGTGCAGGATAAATTCAACAGAATCGACCGCAGCCTCATGTCCAATATTAGTAATAGACTTTTTGGGAATCCTAAGGGTTTGGCTAACCCTCAACCCATCCTTTACATCGGGGTTCAGGCGGGTTATATCATCAATGCTCACATTGTACATCCTGGAAATACCAAATAGGGTTTCCTTACGCTTAACAATGTGATAAACGAAATCTTCGTCAGTCAGGGTTTCCTTAACACGGGCAGGAATCTTTAGCGCCTGTCCCACTTTTAAACCCGCGTAAATATCGGGATTACTTATGGCTATATCTGACTGGCTAACTCCATAAGCCTTACTTATGGAAAAAAGCGTTTCGCCGGCCTGCACGATATGCACGTAGTAAGTCTTACCATCAACCCTAACCTTATCGGTGGAAATTTTAACCTGAGCTTCCTGCGAGAGTATAAGGCCCGAAAGCGAAATCAGGGTTACGAGCAAAAGGAATTTTTTAATCATTGCTTACCGTGTTATAGGAACAAACTATAATTTTTTTTAAACAGTAACACTTGCAGCTATTGAGGTACACAAATTATGGTAACCCAAACCACAAAAATACATAAATCAATCCATTCAAACCATTCAAAACTTATACCTGATACTGTTTTAAGGTAAAGAAAGTAAAAATAGATGTATAAAAAACGCTAACCTACGCATATTTTTGTTAAAATTGCAGTAAAATAGGTTAAATGGATTCAACTGACACACAATACATCTTTGCGATTGCTTTGCATAGGCACAGGGAATTGGGAATAGTGGCAGGAGCCTATCTGATTAATCCAACCAACGATGACACCTACAGAATAGAGAAGAATGTTATTGTTGATTCAGCTGTAATCCATTCCGACAGGTTAACACCCCATGAATCAGAAATTCTTAAGAGTATTCAGGAGATTTCTGAGAAAAGCTTACTAAAGCTTTTTGGACGCGAGGCAAGAACCTTCAATGAGCTACTGCAGAAGGTTCAGAGCGACGAGAATTTAAACAGCTACATTCGTAACTATATCGACCGAAGAATTTGTAAAGCCATTGAAATGGCCGCATCGGCCAACATTCCAATATTCATCCGGGAACGTAACGCCAATAATCTTTACAAGGAGAAGCAGGTAAAGTATCATACTGATGTTGCATCACCTATTTTCCGATTTGAACTTGATGAGAATGGCATTAGGTACTCTCTAAAGGTTCAGCACGTTTCAGGCATTCTATCTCTAAGCCCAGGCAATTTTGAGCTACTCACAGTTGAGCCTTGCCTCATCAGGGTGTCGAATGGCATATATAAGGTTGAAGGGATTGATGGCCGAAAATTTATGCCCTACATGACAAAAGAATTCGTATCCATTCCTCAGCAATCGGTTCAAAAGTACATGGAATCGTTTGTGCTGAACGCCGTAAGGAATAACCAGGTTGAGGCTATTGGCTTCGAAATTACCGAACAAAAGAACCGTCCAAAACCAGTACTTGTCCTGGATGAACGTTTAGCCGGAGGCGCTTGCCTTACGCTTAACTTTCAGTATGGGAACAAAACCATATCGGCAAATACACCGGTAGTAAACGAAGTGAGGCTTTCACACCGGAACAACACCTACACTTTTACCCGTCTTACCCGGAACGCTGAAAAAGAGGAAAAAATTAAACACCAGCTCACTAAAATGTGGCAACTCCAGAAAGTAGGCGAAAACGAATTCTTCCCGGGCAATCCCGAAAGTGATGAATTTGACCATTACCGGGTCATTGAGTGGTTAAACCGCAACCACAAACAGCTTCAGGACGAAGGTTTTGAGATTCAGCAAAAATTCAGGCAAACCAGTTTCTTTATAAGTGGGTTCCACCTTTCCCTAAAACTATCAGAAAGTATCGACTGGTTCGACCTGTATGGCATGGTTCAGATTGGGGAGTTCGAAATACCCTTTGTTTACTTCCGAAAGCATATAGTAAAAAACATTCGCGAATTCACCTTGCCCAATGGGCAAGTATTCATTTTGCCCGAGGAGTGGTTTTCCAAATACCGAACAATCCTGATGCTGGGGAAAGAGGATGGAAAAACCATCAAGTTATCGAAGGCTTCGGCAGCAATCCTTGCTGGGAGTGGTTTAGGAAACGAAACCATATCGAACTTTACCGAGAAACTCAAAAACATTAATGCCAAAAGCATCACCCTTCCCGCCACCCTTCAGGCAACGCTCAGGGACTACCAGGCCATAGGTTATGCATGGCTAAAAACCTTGGTGGAGAATGGATTGAATGGCTGCCTGGCCGACGATATGGGACTTGGTAAAACACTCCAAACCATTACCCTGCTGCTTGCAGAGATTGAAGCCAACGAGTTTAAAACAGGCGAGGGGCATTGCTCGTTGGTTATAACTCCCACCTCTATTATGTATAACTGGCAAAAGGAGTTCGAAAAGTTTGCCCCAGGGGTTAAGGTGGGCATTTACCACGGCACCCTGCGCGAAAAGAGCCACAAGATGTTTCTGCAAAACCACGTGGTTATAACCTCCTATGGCACTATACGGAACGACATCGACCTTTTTAAGGATTTCATGTTCCGATACGTGGTTCTTGACGAAAGTCAAACCATCAAAAACCCGGCATCAAAAATATATCGGTGCGTTCTGCTACTCAAATCCAGGAAAAATCTTTGCTTAAGTGGAACGCCAATCGAAAACAACCTGTTCGACCTGTGGTCGCAGCTGAATTTCTTAAACCGCGGTATGTTAGGCGGGCTTAAGGTCTTCCGTGAGGAATTTGCTGTTCCCATTGAACGTAAAAACGATACCGAAAAGCAAAAACAGCTCAAAAAGCTTATAGAACCCCTCATCATGCGGCGCACTAAGGAACAGGTAGCCAGAGAGTTGCCACCCCTAACCGAGCAGGTTATTTACTGCGAAATGACTGATGAGCAGGGAAAAGCCTACGAGGCCGAAAAATCAAAAGCGCGTAGGATAATACTCGATACCCTTGAGCAAAACAAACCCGAATCGTCAACCGTAAACGTGCTGGCAGCGCTTACCCGTTTACGCCAGCTTGCCAACCATCCGGCTATGCTCGATGAGTATTCCCATTTATCATCAGGAAAGTTTGATGAGGTAACGCAAATGATTGAAAGCGTTATCGCCGAGAACCATAAGATACTGGTCTTTTCTTCGTTTGTTAAGCATCTGGCTCAGGTTGAAACGTATTTACAGAACAACAGCATTGGCTATGAGATGTTAACCGGTTCAACCAACGACCGGAGCGGCGTGGTGGAGGAGTTTCAGCATAACCCTGATAAGAAAATTTTCTTAATATCGCTCAAGGCGGGTGGCGTTGGGCTAAACCTAACCGCTGCCGATTACATTTTTATACTTGACCCGTGGTGGAATCCTGCAGCCGAAATGCAGGCAGCATCGCGTGCCCACCGTATTGGTCAAACCAAAAGCGTTTTTGTTTACCGCTTTATCACCCGCAATACCGTTGAAGAAAAAATAGTTAAACTTCAGCTCCACAAGGAAAATTTGGCTCATGAATTCGTAAATACCAACAACCCGATGATCCTCCTCAACAAGGAGCAGCTAATAAGCTTGGTTGAGTAAAAACAAAATGAACTTCAACGCGGGGTGAACAACATTAACCACCGGTTACCACACACACCGTAAGCTATCACTTCATGGTAACATACTAAACCAATACGCATAAAATTGGAATTAAAGGGGTACCGATTCGCCATCAAAGTTTTATCTTTGCAACATGGAAATTATGCTCAAAATTGCCGTAATAGTTACGGCATACCTACTGGGATCCATACCCACTTCGGTATGGGTTGGCAAAATATTTTACGGAATCGATGTAAGGGAGCACGGTAGCGGAAATGCCGGTGCTACCAACACCATACGTGTACTGGGCCTTTGGCCCGGCATCTTTGTGTTTGTAGTGGATGTGCTTAAAGGCTATTTCGCTGTAAGATTACTATACCTTACCGACCTTTACATTCCTAAAACGGGTATGTTCATAAACTTTCAGCTTTTTCTGGGAATTGCTGCGTTGTTGGGACATATATTTCCAATATTTGCTCAGTTTAAGGGAGGTAAGGGCGTTGCAGTACTTTCAGGAGTAGTCTTTGCTCTACATCCTTATGCCACCCTTATAGTGTTTGGGATTTGGATAGTATCGGTTGTGATTACCCGTTATGTTTCCCTAAGCTCCATGATCGCGGGCTTTTCGTTTCCGTTGATATTGATTTTTGTTTACCGAACCACTAATCCTTCGCTCATCACTTTTGCCTTTATATTAGCCGCATTAATGATTTTTACCCACCAAAAGAACATTGAGCGCCTGCTTAGTGGTCAAGAATCCAAGTTTTCGCTAAGGAGTAAAGGCAAGGCAACACGAACTGAAACTAAACAATAGCTGTATCAACCTGTTATAGTCTGTAGTTATATGCACAGGTTGTATGTAGTAATGAATATTTGTTTAATTTTGTGGGTCATTTTATACTGATTTTGTTGATTATGATAAAGATAACTTTTCCCGATGGCAATGTCCGTGAATACCCTAAAGGGGTTACCGGTTTTGAGGTGGCGCGAAGCATCTCCGAGCGTTTGGCTAGCGAGGTGCTTTCAGTATCCGTTAATGGTGAGGTGTGGGACCTCACTCGCGCCATAGAAACCGATGCTACCATTAAGCTTCACAAGTGGGACGATCCTGAGGGAAAACATGCTTTCTGGCATTCATCGGCTCACCTGATGGCCGAAGCCGTTGAAGCCCTTTACCCAGGCGTAAAGCTGGGTATTGGCCCAAGCATCGAGAATGGTTTCTACTACGATATTGATTTTAATGGTCACACCATTACCGAGGAGGATCTGCCACGCATTGAGCAAAAGATGATGGAGTTTGCTCTGCAAAAGCAACCCATTGTTCGGCGTGAGGTGTCGAAGGCCGAAGCTCTGAAAACCTACAAGGAGAAAGGCGATCCCTATAAGGTTGAGCTCATCTCCGACCTCCAGGACGGTACCATATCATTCTACACACAAGGTGAGTTCACCGACCTTTGTCGTGGTCCCCATTTGCCCAATACAGGCTACATAAAGGCTATAAAGCTGTTGAGCATTGCTGGCGCATACTGGCGTGGCGACGAAAAGAATAAAATGCTCACCCGTATTTATGGGATAACCTTTCCCCAGAAAAAGCAGCTCGATGAGTATCTGGTTATGCTCGAAGAGGCCAAGAAACGCGATCATAGAAAGATTGGCAAGGAATTGGAGCTGTTTATGTTCTCCCCGAGCGTTGGCCCCGGTTTGCCTTTATGGCTGCCAAAGGGAGCCCAGCTTCGCGAACGGTTGGAGATGTTCCTGAAACGTGTGCAGAAGAAGTACGGATACGAGCAGGTTATAACCCCCCATATTGGCCAGAAGGAACTCTACGAAACTTCAGGTCACTGGGCCAAGTATGGGAAAGACAGCTTCCGCCCCATTACTACACCCCAGGAAGGCGAAGAATTCCTGCTTAAACCCATGAACTGCCCGCATCATTGCGAAATATATAAGTCTAAACCTCGTTCCTATAAGGATTTACCCCTTCGCTTGGCCGAGTTTGGTACGGTTTACCGCTACGAGCAGAGCGGTGAGCTGCACGGACTAACACGAGTACGTGGGTTTACCCAGGACGATGCGCATATCTTCTGCCGCCCCGACCAGCTCAAGGAAGAGTTCGTTAAGGTTATCGATATTGTCCTATACATTTTTAAAACCCTTAACTTCAACGACTATACAGCTCAGATATCGCTTCGCGACCCAAACAATAAGGAGAAGTACATTGGTTCGGACGAGAACTGGGAGAAAGCCGAAAGGGCTATTGTTGAGGCAGCCGCTGAACGTGGCCTTAAAACTGTTACCGAGTTAGGCGAAGCCGCCTTCTACGGGCCAAAGCTCGATTTTATGGTTTGCGATGCCATTGGTCGTAAGTGGCAGCTTGGCACTATTCAGGTTGACTACAATTTACCCGAGCGATTCCAGCTTGAGTACATTGGTGCCGACGATAAGCGATACAGGCCCATCATGATTCATCGTGCACCCTTTGGGTCAATGGAGCGATTTGTGGCTGTGCTCATTGAGCACACCGGCGGAAAATTTCCGCTATGGCTCACCCCCGATCAGGTTGTGGTTTTACCCATAAGTGAAAAATTTAACGATTACGCAAAAAAAGTTTTTAATTTCCTAAATAATTACGATATTCGCACCCTGATTGACGACCGTAACGAGAAGATAGGTAAGAAGATAAGGGACAATGAGTTACGTCGAATTCCATACCTTTTAATTGTAGGTGAAAAGGAGATGGAAACCGAAACTGTTGCTGTTCGCCTTCAAGGTGAAGGCGATAAAGGTCAGATGAAACTCGAAGAGTTTGTGAACCATATAAAGGCTGAAGTTAATAATCAGCTTAAAGAAATTTAGTACTAACTAAAAAAGGAGGGCAAAACTATAGCAGCACCTGTAAATAACAAAAAGTCGGACAACGAAAACTACCTGGTAAACGATGAAATCCGGGTAAAAACAGTTCGACTTGTTGGCGATAACATCGAAAACCCCGGGGTTTATCCAATAGGCGAGGCTCGCCGAATGGCCCAGGAGATGGAATTAGATCTGGTAATGATTTCTGATAAAGCCGATCCGCCCGTGTGTAAGATCATTGACTATCAGAAGTTTCTTTACCAGCTCAAGAAGAAGCAAAAGGAGATCAAGGCTAATGCTCAAAAGATAGTGGTCAAAGAGATTCGTTTTGGTCCTAACACCGACGATCACGACTACAACTTCAAGCTAAAGCATGCCGAAAACTTCCTGCAGGATGGTGCTAAGGTGAAAGCCTACGTATTTTTTAAGGGGCGTTCCATACTCTTTAAGGAACAGGGCGAGATTCTTTTGCTGCGTTTTGCCCAAGACCTTGAGGAGTTCGGGAAAGTAGAGCAGTTGCCCCGTCTGGAGGGTAAGCGTATGATTATGATTATCGCTCCTAAGGGGACTAAAAAGAAGGCTGAGAAAACCAGTAGTAATCAATAAATACAGTTGTAGAATGCCAAAAACTAAGACTCACTCCGGTGCCAAAAAGCGTTTTGCTTTAACCGGAACAGGTAAGATTAAAAGAAAACATGCTTACAAGAGTCACATTCTCACCAAGAAGGAAACCAAACAGAAGCGTAACCTTACCCACTTCACTTTGGTTAACAAGGCCGATGAGAATCGTGTACTCACCATGCTGGGTGTAAAGTAAGCAAGCGTTCTTTTTAGTCTTTGTGTTAAGTTACTTTAATGTTAAACAGAATGAATTAGCAGCAAAGAGTTCGCAAAGGCGAGCCGCTAACCATTCAAAAATTGTAAAACAATGCCACGTTCAGTAAATGCTGTAGCATCGCGCAAACGCAGAAAGAAAATTCTTAAACAGACAAAGGGGAACTTCCTGGCGCGAAGGAATGTGTACACGGTTGCAAAGAACACCCTTGAGAAGGGTTTGACCTATGCTTACCGCGACCGTAAGAAGAAGAAGATTGAGTTCCGTGCCCTTTGGATTCAGCGTATTAACGCTGCTGTTCGCCCATTCGGAATGACCTACTCCGAGTTCATGGGCAAAATCAACAAGCAAGGAATTGCTATTAACCGCAAGGTACTAGCCGATTTAGCCATGAATCATCCCGAAGCGTTCAAAGCTATCGTTGATTCTGTTAAGTAGGATGGTTTTTTGCAAAACAATAGGGGGGGGACGCAATCGCGTCCCCTTTTGTTAATTTTGATTAACCCTGGTAGCCCATAGCGAAATTTCGAAACCTTTTCTTAACTTGCAGGCCTGAAAAGCATACTAACATGCCAAAAATTGCACTCATTGGATATGGCAAAATGGGCCACGAGGTTGAACGGTTGGCTGAGGAAAGGGGCCATAAGATAGTTCTGAAGATTGACCAGGATAACCAGAATGAACTTACTCCTGAAAGGCTTCGGATGGCCGATGTTGCCATTGAGTTCACATCACCCAAAACTGCATTCCACAATGTAATCGCCTGTTTTGATGCAGGAATTCCTGTGGTGTGCGGTACTACCGGCTGGAACGATCAGCTTCATATTGCTGTGGAACGAGCCAAAAAGGGTAATGCATCGTTCTTCTACTCATCAAACTATAGCATCGGTGTGAACATCTTTTTTAAACTGAACAGAATGGCTGCAGCATGGCTAAATAGGGTAGGGGGATATGAGGTTTCAATCACCGAAATTCATCACACTCAAAAACTTGATGCTCCAAGTGGCACGGCCATTACTTTAGCTAACATAATTAATGAACAAATGGGTCAGTATTCCGGTTGGAGTTTACTACCCGACAGGTTTGATGATAGGCTTCCCATTCAGGCCATTAGAGAAGGACAGGTGCCCGGCACGCATGTTGCAGCATTCGAGTCGGAACAGGATGTTTTAACAATAAAACATGAGGCCAAAAACCGACGAGGCTTTGCCCTGGGGGCTGTTTTAGCAGCTGAATTCTTATATCTCAAGGTCGGCTATTATACCATGGACGACCTGATAAAACTGGACTAAAACATATTGCTATGTACCATAAAGTAAAAGATTTTCTGAAGAATAAGTATTTTAGGTTTGCTACTGCAGCCATCATTTATATACTCTGGGTGGTTTGGATTGGAAATTACTGGCTGCTGCTGGGTTTGCCAATAATTTTCGACCACTATATCACTCAAAAGGTAAACTGGACTTTTTGGAAGAAACGTGGTCAGAAAAAATCAACCTTGATAGAGTGGGTCGATGCTATCATTTTTGCGGTGGTAGCCGCAACGCTCATTCGCATGTTTTTCATCGAGGCCTACACCATTCCCACATCGTCAATGGAAAAATCGCTGCTTGTTGGCGATTACCTGTTTGTTAGCAAGGTGGCATATGGCCCCAAAATGCCCAACACTCCCATTTCATTCCCCTTTGTACATCATACTTTGCCATTTACAAAGGATACCAAGTCGTTTATTGAATGGCCCCGATGGCCATACAAACGGATTGCCGGTTTGGGCCATATCAAGCGCAACGATGTGGTGGTGTTCAACTTCCCGGAGGGCGATACGGTTTGCCTGCAGGATCAGAACTCCAGCTACTACACCCTGGCACGCATTTACGGACGCGATTACATCCGTCAGAACTTTGATATTATCTCCAGGCCGGTAGATAAGCGGGAGAACTACATTAAGCGCTGCGTGGGCATTCCGGGCGATACCATTAGAGTTGTCCATGGTCAGCTGTTTGTGAATGGCAAGGAACAGGAAAAAATTGGTAAGCGCCAGTACACCTATAGTATCAAAACAAGTGGCTCAACCATCAACCCGATACGATTTGAGGAGATGGGTATTGCCCGTTCGGATATTAGCTTTAACGCCCAGGAATCGATATATACATTGCCTTTAACCGAGGAAATGCTCCAGCGCTTCAAAACCTTCAGCAATATTGTTGAAATAAAAAGGTTCGAGAATACAGATTCTGCTGTCATGTGGAAGTTGATATTCCCTCATAATCCACGTTTTGCTTGGACCGAGGATAATTTTGGGCCACTCTGGATACCCAAAAAGGGAGTAACCGTTCCGCTAACACCGGAGAACCTGCCTCTATATGAGCGAATCATAGATGTTTACGAGGGAAATGACTTAAGGGTAGAAGGCGAGAACATATACATTAATGGTAAACCCGCCAAATCTTATACCTTTAAAATGGATTACTACTTCATGATGGGCGATAACCGCCATAACTCCGCCGATAG
The DNA here is from genome assembly GCA_937926785.1 of uncultured Bacteroidales bacterium. Lineage (GTDB taxonomy): Bacteria > Bacteroidota > Bacteroidia > Bacteroidales > Tenuifilaceae > Tenuifilum. The sequence goes on from CALBBQ010000040.1 coordinate 22,550, forward strand.
CCGCTTCTGGGGGTTTGTGCCTGAGGATCATGTGGTGGGGAAAGCGTCGTTTATCTGGCTTTCCATCGATAAAGAGAAGAGCTTTCCGTCAAACATCCGTTTTAGCCGAATGTTTAGAGCGATCAGGTAATCGCAGTTCAGTATAGCATATCTGTTAGAGATACTTTAGGTGAACCACGTGAGTTTTTAGTATGAATGGTTCCATAATCCTTTCCACTGCATACCTGCCACCTGTTGAATACGTTGCGGCAATGTTGAATGCTAAAGAGGTTCTCATTGAAGCTCATGAAACCTATTGTAAGCAAACCTACCGAAACCGATGTTTGATTCTGAGCGCAAATGGGCCTCTGGCTCTTGTAATTCCGGTAATTCGGCCTAAAGGCAACCGCACACCCGTCTCTGAGGTGGTAATTGATTACTCAACCCGATGGAACCGGAACCACTGGCGTGCCATTGAATCGGCTTACCGCACCTCAGCTTACTATGAATTTATTGGCGATGTGCTACTACCATTCTATCAAAGCAGACATGAAAGATTAGTTGATTTCAATAGCGATTTGTTGAAAGCATTACTGGGTTTTCTTGAAGTTGACATTAAAGTGAGGAAAACTGAAGAGTTTCGAAAGCAAGTACCCCAAGGCATTTTAGACCTTCGTTCTGCTTTTAGTCCAAAAGCTAAGCCCGAAAGCCATGTTACCAGCATTGAGCCTTATTTCCAAGTTTTTAGTCATAAGTTTGGCTTTACACCAAACCTTAGTATTATTGATTTGCTATTTAATGAGGGCACTTTCAGTAAGCAAGTTTTGATGAGAGCTAATTCATCGATTTGACAAATATAATCATAGCTAGGTTCTCACAATAGGAGATCTAGGCTTGCAATCAAGGCAAGTCTGCCAGCTCCCTAATTCTCTAAAATATAATTTATTGATGCTTTTAACACTGTTTCTGTTAATAATTCATATCGCAAACGGTTGTAGTTTTAAAAAGTGTTACATATATTAGCAGCGGAAATAATAATTTTCTAACCATTATTTATTGTAAACCTAAAACTTGTTCTATGAAAAAACTAGGCGTTTTTCTTGCAAGTTTGCTGCTGGCTGGTATAACACTGGTTCAGGCGCAAACGGTAAGGATTACCGGAACGGTTACCAGTTCCGAGGATGGAATGCCCATGCCGGGCGTTTCAGTGTTCGTAAAGGGTACAACCATTGGTATTACCACTAACGCAGATGGTAAGTACGAGCTCAACGTACCCGCCAATGC